>DATBMG010000146.1:0-11480 GCA_036554965.1 Burkholderiales bacterium | reverse complement strand
TGCATCGGCGCAACCACCGTCGAATTGAAGGTCAACTTCATCGCCGCCGCGCGCGGGCCGGTGATCGCCGAGGGTCGGGCGCAGCGTGCGGGGCGCTCGCTGCTGTTCGCGGAGGGCGAGTTGTTTGACGGTGAAGGCGCGGTGTTGGCCAAGGCCACCGGCACCTTCAAGCTGGTGTATCCGCAGGCGCGCGGCGAGTGACGGTGCAAAGCGCCATGCACGGCGCCGTGCACGGGCCGTCCGCTTCCGGCGGCCCGGCCCTGCCGCGTTTCGCCGCGCTGCTCGCCGCCGCATTCGTTGCGCTGGTATGGGGTGGCATTTGGCTGCGCAACGCCGCGCCGGCCGTCGCTCCGCTGCTCGGTCAGGCAATCGGCGCGACCGGCGCGATGTTCATCACGCCCATCGCACTCGCCGCCGCGGCCGGCCTGTGGCTGCGAAAGCCCTGGGGCTGGTGGTTCAGCGTCATCATCGTCGCTTATCAGACGGTCTCGTACCTGCTGTTTCTGATGGTCGTGCTCGCGAGCGGTGACGCCACCGGGCTCCTCACATGGCTGACGGGCCTGTGGCTCCTCGCATTGCTGGTCGTGCTGCTGCTGCTGCCCGGCACGCGCCGCGGCTGCATTTCGCCGTCACTCTGATCTCAACCGGGAACTCCCATGCCTCTCGATCCCCAAGCCGATTTCATTCTCGGGCTGGTCAAGACCTCCGGTCTGCCCGAGCTGTGGCAGCTCACGCCGGACCAGGCGCGCGAGCAGTTCAAGCTGCGTGTGGCCAAGCTGGCCCAGAAGGAGCCGATCTACCGCAGCTACGACCGGCGCATTCCGGGCCCGGGCGCGGATCTCACCGTTCGCATCTACCAGCCACGCGAGGCCAAGCCGGGCGAGCGCTTTCCGGTGCTGGTCTGGTTTCACGGCGGCGGTTTCGTCATCGGCGACCTCGACACGCACGACCCCGCCTGCCGCGCGCTGGCCACACAGGCCGATTGCCTGGTGGTCGCGGTCGATTACCGGCTCGCGCCCGAGTGCAAGTTCCCGGCGGCGGTGGACGACAGCATGGCGGTGCTGCGCTGGCTGGCGCTGCACGCCCCCGAGGTCGGCGGCGATCCGACGCGCCTTGCGGTCGGCGGCGACAGCGCGGGCGGCAACCTGGCCGCGGTGTGCTCGATCCTGGTGCGCGACGACGGCTATCCGAAGCTCGCCCATCAGCTGTTGATCTATCCCTGCACCGCGCCCGAGCCGGAGACGTCCTCGCATCACCGGTTCGCGGAGGGTTATCTGCTCACGCGCAACACCATCACCTGGTTCTACAAGCAGTACGTGCGCAGCCCCCGCGAGTTCAACGATTTCCGCTTCGCTCCCCTGGTCGCGAAGGATCTCTCAAGCCTGCCGCCCGCCCTGGTGCTGGTGGCCGGCTACGATCCGCTGCGCGACGAGGGCGTGGACTATGCCAAGCGGCTGATCGAAGCCGGCAACCGCGTGACGCTGGTGAACTACGAGAGCATGATCCACGGCTTCTATCTGATGGGGGGTGTGATAGACGCGGCGCGGCGCGCGATCTCGCAGTCGGCGCAGGCGCTGAAGGAAGCGTTCGCATCCAGCGCGCCGGCCTAACGAGATGCAGCACGATCATGCAGCGGTTGCAAGAGAGAGGAGCTCGATGATGGGTCTGCAAGGTAAAGTAGCCTGGATCACGGGCGCCGGCACGGGCATCGGTCTCGCCGCCGTGCAAGCGCTGGCCGAGGCGGGCGCGACGGTGGTGATGTCGGGGCGGCGCGGTGAGGTGCTCGAGCACGAAGCGGGCAAGCTGCTGAAAGCCGGGCGGCGCGTGGAGGTGGAGCCGCTCGACGTGAGCGACCGCGAGGCGGTCGCGCGCGTCGCGCAGCGGGTGCTCTCGCGGCATGGGAAGGTGGACATCCTGGTGAACAGCGCGGGGCTCAACGTTGTCAACCGGTACTGGCGCAACCAGACGCCGGACGGCTGGGACGAGGTCGTCGGCATCAACCTGGACGGGTCGTTCTACACCACGCTCGCGGTCCTGCCGTCGATGCGCGCGCAGCGCGATGGCCTGGTGATCAACCTCTCCTCGTGGGCCGGGGTGTACCACGCCGCGCTCACCGGCGCCGCCTACAATGCCAGCAAGCACGCGGTCATCGCCATGACCGAGACCATCAACATGGAGGAGTGCACCCACGGCATCCGCGCCTGCGCGATCTGTCCCGCCGAGGTCGCCACCCCGATCATGGACCGGCGCCCGGTTCCGCCTTCCGCCGAGGATCGGGCCAAGATGCTGCAGCCCGAGGACCTGGGCCGCACCATCCGCTTCGTCGCCGAGCTGCCGCCGCACGCCTGCGTCAACCAGATCATCATCAGCCCCACCTGGAACCGCATCTACGTGGGCGGGGCGGACCCGACGCGACGCTGAGCCGCGCGCCGGTCGCGACGCGGGAGGGCCGTGCCATGACCCGTATCCTGTTCATCAACTGCAAGGTGCTCGACTGCACTGGTGCCGCGCCATTCTCCGGAAGCGTGCTGGTCGAGGGCGAGCGCGTCCGCGAGGTGTGGCGCGCGCAGCAGACGCCGCGGGTGGACGACGCGCGACAGATCGACGGCAAGGGCGCAACGCTGATGCCCGGACTGATCGAGCCGCATGCGCACATCACTTTCACCGACGGCGCGCAGTCGGTCGACATGGGCTTCATCCCGGTCGAGGAGCATCTGCTGATCGCGCTGCGCAACGCGCGCACCATGCTGGAGGCCGGCTTCACCAGCTGCCTGAGCGCCGCCTCGGCGAAGAAACGCCTGGACATCGTGCTGCGCAACGCCGTCGACCGGGGCGAGTTCCCGGGCCCGCGCATGCTGGCGGCTTCGCCGGAGATGACGGTCACCGGCGGGCTGGGCGACGTGCGCCTGCCGCACCTGTACCGCGAGAACTTCGCGGTGATCCTGGACGGCGCCGACGAGTTCCGCCGCTTCGCGCGCGAGATGTGCCGCGACGGCGTCGACACGCTCAAGATCAACGTCTCCGGCGACGCCGGCACCCCGGCCGCGCCCGCGGACAGAACGGTCATGTCCGAAGCGGAGATCCACGCCGTATGCGATGTCGCGCACGACTTCGGCAAGCGCGTGGCCGCGCACGTGCGCAGTGCCGAGTCGGTGAAGCGCTGTCTGCGCTTCGGCGTGCCGATCCTGTATCACGCGACCCTTCTCGACCAGGAGGCCAAGGACATGCTGGCCGCGGCGCGCGACACGGTGTTCGTGGCCCCGACGCTCGGTAATCTGTACGCCACGCTGTACGAGGCCGCCGCCTGGGGCATGAGCGTCGAGGCGGGTCGCGCGCGCGGCCTCGAGCACGAGCTCGAGCAGGGGATCGAAACGATGAAGGACCTGCGCCGCCGGGGCGTGCGCATCCTCCCCGGGGGCGACTACGGCTTCGCCTGGAATCCGATCGGGGCGAATGCGCGCGACATCGAGCACTTCGTCAAGCTGCTCGGCTTCCCGCCGATGGAGGCGATCCTCGCCGCCACCAAGCTCGGCGGCGAGATCATGATGCGCGGCCACGAGCTGGGGCAGGTACGCCCCGGCTACCTGGCCGATCTGCTGCTGGTGGACGGCGATCCGCTGGCGGACGTCGCTCTGCTCCGGCAGCGGGAGCGGCTGCGCATGGTCATCAAGGGCGGGGTAGTGTGCACCATGCGCGAGTGCTGAGCTCGACCTGCCCGCGGCACCTTCGCCGAGTCCTCACCGGAGCCCCAACATGCCTGAAGCCATAACCGCCAAGACCCGCATCTTCCACGAGCTGGATTTCGACAAGCCCGGCAAGCAGATCGGCTATCTGCGCGTGCCCCAGTCCCGCGACGGCGGCGCCTGGTCCACGATCGAGATCCCGATCGCGGTGATCAACGGGAGCAAGGGCCCCGGCGTGCTGTTCACCGGCGGCGTGCACGGCGACGAGTACGAGGCGCAGATCGCCATCTCGCGTCTGGCGCGGCGCCTCGACCCGGACCGCGTGCGCGGTCGGATCCTCATGCTGCCGGCTGTGGATCTTCCGGCCGCGCTCGCCGGACGGCGCATGTGCCCGATCGACGGGCGCGATTTCAACCGCTGCCTGCCCGGCGATCCGCGCGGCAGTTTCTGCCAGATACTGGCGCACTTCATCGACAGCGTGATTCTGCCGCAGGTCGAAGTTCTGGTCGACGTGCATGCCGCGGGCAACTCCATGGAAGCCGCGCTCAGCACGACCATGCACTACGTCGACGACGCGGCGATCGTGCGCAAGACCCGGGAACTGGCCGAGAGCTTCGCCGCACCCTACAACGTCATGTTCTGGGGGGTGGACGAAAGCGGGACGATGGCAGCGGCCGCCGAACGCCACGGCGTGCTCGCCATCTCGAGCGAGCTGGGGGGCTATGGACGGGTCAGCGTCGAAGGGGTGCGCGTCGCACAGCGCGGCCTGGACAACGTGCTCAAGTGGATGGGCATGATCGAAGGCACGCCGGACACGTCGCAGCCCGACGGCAGCCGCGGCACGCGGCATATGGAAGTGCGCGACCAGACGGCGTATGTTTTCGCGCCCAGCGACGGCCTGTTCGAACCGCTGCATTTGGCGGGACACCCGGTGCGAGCGGGCGAGCTTGCGGGCTATCTGCATTTCATCGAGGAGTGGGCGCGGCCGTCCATGCCGATCGAGTTCCGTGGCGACGGCTACATCTGGATGGCCCCCGGGTCCGGCCGCGTGCGCAAGGGTGACGTGGTGAACGTGGTGATGCAGCCGCACCCGGGCGAGAAATGAAGATCAGACGAACAGTGCAAGGATCGAGCGGGGAGACGGCGATGCCCATGGTAGTGAACTGCGTTGCCTACAAGGACGGCGTGCGCCTCGGAGAGATCTCCGTCGAGCAGATCAGCGACGTGCTCGAGCGGGAAGGCACCTTCGTGTGGGTCGGGCTGCACGAGGCCAACGCCGCTCTGTTGCTCACGATGCAGGCCGAGTTCGGTCTGCACGAGCTGGCGGTGGAGGACGCGCGCTCGGCGCATCAGAGGCCGAAGCTGGAGGAGTACGGCGACTCGCTGTTCGTCGTGCTGCAGACGGCGCAGTGGTGGGAGGACGGCATGCACCTCGGCGAGACGCACGTGTTCGTCGGCAAGCGCTTTCTCGTCAGTGTGCGGCACGGCCCGTCGATGACCTACGCCGGCGTGCGCGAGCATTGCGAGGCCAACCCGCAGCGGCTTGCCATGGGCCCGGGCTACGCCCTGTACGCGGTGATGGATTTCGTCGTCGACAGCTATGCCCCTATCGTCGAACACTTCAGCCAGCGCCTGCAGAGTCTCGAAGGTGCCATTTTCGGGGACAGGTTCGACCGCACGGCCATCGAGGAGCTCTACAAGCTCAAGCGCGAATTGCAGCTGCTGCGCGGGGCGGCCGCACCTGTGCTCGACATCTGCACAGAGCTTATGCGGCTGCACACCGACATCATCCCGAAGGGGACGCGCGAGTACTTCCGCGATATCCGCGATCACTCGCGGCGGGTGGTGGAGGCGACCGATGCGATGCGCGAGATGCTCACCGCGGCGATGCAGGTGCACTTGGCGTTGGCCAGCGTCTCGCAAAACGAGGTGGTGAAGCGCCTTGCGGGGTGGGGCGCCATTCTCGCCATCCCGACGATGGTGTTCAGCCTGTACGGCATGAATTTCCACCACATGCCCGAACTCGACTGGCGGTGGGGCTATCCGCTCGTGATGGGTGTGGTTGCGGTGGGGTGCGCTTGGCTGTACCGGCGGCTGCGTCGAGTGGAGTGGCTGTAGCGCATTCACTTGGGCAGCCGTGCCCGGGTTGATCGGCGACCGGCCGCGATCGCCTCGATCCCTTTTTTATCGGATTTTTATACTGCAACGCCAAGGTTATTCGGGAAACTTATATCGACTCTCGTAGCATGGGCGTGTTACAGGACCCGCGAAGTCTGCTCATGGAGACCGAGAGTCCGACATTGAACGCCATCGCTCGATATTTGTCGCCTAATGATGTCTGCCTTGACGTCGAGGTCGCGAACAAGACGCGGCTATTCGACTTCGTTGGCCGGCATATGGAGCGGGAGCATGGCCTTCCGCAGGATTGGGTGGTCGTGAGCCTCTCCCGTCGCGAACAGGCCGGGTCCACCGGCCTGGGCCAAGGTATCGCCATTCCCCATGCCCGCGTCAATGGCCTCGACCGGATATTGGTGCTCTACGCGCGCCTCAAGTCGTCAGTGGACTTTGACGCTCCCGACGGCAGGCCGGTGTCCGATGTCCTGGTCCTGCTGGTGCCGAACCCGGCCGCCGACGAGCACCTCAGAATTCTGGCCGAAGCCACGCAAATGTTCTCGGACCGCCGCTTCCGCAAGCGGCTTCACGCCAGCAGCAACCGGCAGGAAGTGGTGCAGCTTTTCGCTTGTTGGCCGGAAGCGAAATGATTTGATGGGACTGATGGATTTCCTGCTGGCCCTGGCCGTCATCGTCGTCCCATTGATGCTGGCCGGGCTCCTCGTCTATCGAATGTGGGGGAAGAAATGAACTCGGGTCCATGCATCGGCATCGCTTCGAAGGACGGCTCGCTTGCCCTGGCTGCCCTGGAATCAGGCCGTCCCGCAGTGGAGGTGGAATTCCCTGCAACGGCGATGGGGGTGGAGGCAATCAAGATCGTCCTGACCGACTATCAACGGCCGGTACGGCTGGCCCTGGCCGGCGCGGCTGCTCTGAGCTTGGCGCTGGCCTTGGGCAACGCACCGGGACGGGAGACCGTGATCGTTTCGTCTGCGGTGGCCGACCAGCCCATCGCCCTGGCGCGCTATGCCGGACGAATGGTCTGAACGAGCCATGGCTATCCACACTTGCCCGGTTTGCGGCACCCGGCATGAAGTGCACGCCGTCCTGCACGGTCTGGCCTGCGGCCGCCAGCTGACTTGCTCGCCCCATTGCAAGACGATTTTCCCCAGGCTGGCGCGGGCCCGGGTGCTGGCCGAAATGGCGCAAAAGCTGCAGGACAGGTCCCGTCCTTGACCGATGTCAATGGCGGGTCGGCCCGGTTGCTCCATCACTAGCGCTGGCTGCGGGGTACTCCCGTCGGCGCGCGCATGGTGACGAAAGCTTTGTCTCGACTTCGAGGAAAGGAACATCGATGCGCATCCGTCCGTTGCTCACCGCTGGTGTGCTCGCAACCGCCGCCGCCTCCAGCGCGGCGCTTGCCGAAGACCCGCCCTACACGCTCACCGCTAACGTCAGCCTGGTGTCCGACTACTATTTCCGCGGGCTCACGCAGACCTGGCACAACCCCGCCATCCAGGGTGGATTCGACTTCGGCCACAGCTCCGGGTTCTACCTCGGTACCTGGGGCTCCAACGTGAGCAGCAAGCAATATGCGGAAGGCACGCTGGAGCTGGACCTGTACGGCGGGTACAACTTCAAGCTGGGCGAGGACGTCACGCTCGGCGCAGGCGCGATCTATTACTGGTACCCCGACGCGGAAAACCTCGGCGAGGAGTACGACACCGGCGAGGTCTACGTGAACGCCGGCTGGAAGTGGATCACGGCCAAGATCTCCTACGCCGTCACCGACTACTTCGGCGCCAACGCCAACACCGGCTACAAGGACAACACCGACGGCACCATGTACTACGACGTCAGCGCCAATTTCCCCCTGCCGTTCTGGGAAGGCCTGACCCTGGTGGGCCACGTGGGCTACACCATGTTCGCCGAGGATCTGGCCGCCCCGATCAACGGCGAGACCGACCCCAGCTACCTCGACTGGAAGCTCGGGGTGACCAAGACCTGGAACGGCGGCTGGAACGCCGGCCTGTTCTACGTCGCGGCCGACAACGACGAGATCTACAAAGACGTCGCCCCCCTGCACGGTTCGGGGAGGGAGGACCTCAACGCCGCGACGCTGATCCTGCAGGTGGGGCGCACCTTCTAGACCGGCCCTGCGACCCTGTTCATGTGGTTATCATATCAACCCCGATATGCTATTCATCGAGTTGACGTCTAAGATCCTAGTCTTCAAGCCCTTTGAGTAGGAGAACTTATGGACATCGTCTGGTGTGGGCTGCTCGGCGCATTTTTCCTTCTACTGGTTGGGCTGACGGCCGCTTGCGAGCGGCTGATGTCGCGGAGGTGACGCATGAGTGAGATCTACGTTATCGGCGCTGTGGTCGCCGTGCTGTTGTTCGGCTATCTCGTCTACGCGCTCGTCAAGGCGGAGGAGCTCTGACATGACTACCCAATCGTGGCTGCTGTTGGCGGTGTATCTGGTCGTGCTGCTGGGCGCGGCCAAGCCGCTCGGCCTGTACATGGGCAAGCTGATGGAAGCGCCGCGCTGGCAACCGCTCGCGCGGCTCGAAGACGGCGTGTTCCGCTTGTGCGGCGTCGGGCGCGAGGAGATGAGCTGGCGCCAGTACGCGCTGGCGGTGCTGGTGTTCAGCCTGGTCGGATTCCTCGTGCTGTATGCGCTGCAGCGCCTGCAAGCGTGGTTGCCGCTCAACCCGCAGGGATTGCCCAACGTCACCCCGGATTCGAGCTTCAACACCGCCATCAGCTTCGTGACCAACACCAACTGGCAGGGCTACGGCGGCGAGACCACGATGAGCTATCTCTCGCAGATGCTCGGGCTGGCGGTGCAGAACTTCGTATCCGCCGCGGCCGGCATCGCCGTGCTGTTCGCCTTGATCCGCGGGTTCGCAAGGCATTCGGTGCAAACCGTCGGCAACTTCTGGGCCGATCTGTATCGCGTCACGTTGTACCTGCTGCTGCCGCTGTCCTTCATCCTGGCGCTGGTGCTGGTGAGCCAGGGCGTGGTCCAGAACTTCTCCGCTTACCAGGAGGTCGTCACGCTCGAACCGACCAGTTACGAAGCCCCGAAGCTCGACGCCGCCGGCCAGCCGCTGAAGGATGCCGCGGGCGAGGTGGTCAACGAGACCGTGACCGTGACCAAGCAGACCCTGCCGATGGGACCGGCGGCCTCGCAGATCGCCATCAAGCAGCTCGGCACCAACGGCGGCGGCTTTTTCAACGTCAACTCGTCGCATCCGTTCGAGAATCCGACGCTGTTGTCGAACTTCCTGGAGACACTGGCGATACTGCTGATCGGCGCCGCGCTTTGCTACACCTTCGGCAAGGCGGTCGGCGACAGCCGTCAGGGCTGGGCGGTGCTGGCGGCGATGACGGTGATCTTCCTCGGCGCGGAGATCGCCGCGACCGCGTTCGAGCAGCAGGGCAACCCGAAGCTCGCTGCGCTCGGGGCCGATCAGACGGCGAGCGCACTGCAATCGGGCGGCAACATGGAGGGGAAGGAAACCCGTTACGGCATCGGCGCCTCGGCGCTGTGGGCGGTTGCGACCACATCGGCCTCGAACGGCTCGGTCAACTCCATGCACGACTCCTACACCCCGCTCGGCGGCCTGGTGCCGATGTGGATGATGCAGCTCGGCGAGGTCGTCTTCGGCGGCGTCGGCTCGGGCCTGTACGGCATGCTGGTGTTCGCGCTGATGGCGGTGTTCGTCGCCGGCCTGATGATCGGCCGCACGCCCGAGTACCTGGGCAAGAAGATCGAGGCTTTCGACATCAAGATGGTCTCCATCGTGATCCTGATGACGCCCCTGGTGGTTCTGCTCGGCACGGCGGTCGGCGTCATGGCGCCTGCCGGCAAGGCGACCATCTTCAATCCCGGGGCGCACGGCTTCTCCGAAGTCCTGTATGCGTTTTCCTCGGCGGGCAACAACAACGGCAGCGCCTTCGCGGGCCTGGGCGCCAATACGCCGTTCTACAACGGCTGGCTCGGAGCGGCGATGTGGTTCGCGCGCTTCGCCGTGATCGTGCCGGTGCTGGCGATCGCCGGGTCGCTCGCCGCGAAGAAACGCCTGGCTCAGGGTCCGGGGACGATGCCGACGCACGGCCCGCTGTTCGTCGGCTTGCTAGCGGGCACCGTCCTGCTGGTGGGAGCGCTGACGTTTATCCCGGCGCTGGCCTTGGGGCCGGTGGTCGAGCACTTGATTCTCTGGGCGAAAAACTGAGGGCGGTCGATATGACTACCAAGAAACTCTCCATGTTCGATCCGGCCCTGGTCACCCCGGCCCTGGTCGATTCCTTGCGCAAGCTCGACCCGCGGGTGCAGCTCAAGAACCCGGTGATGTTCGTGGTGTATGTGGGCAGCATTTTTACCACCGGACTATGGCTGCAGGCGGTGTTCGGAGGCCGGGGCGAGGCGCCGGCCTGGTTCATCGGTGTCGTCACCCTGTGGCTGTGGTTCACCGTGCTGTTCGCCAACTTCGCCGAGGCGCTGGCCGAGGGGCGCAGCCGGGCCCAGGCGGCAGCGTTGCGCAGCGCCAGGAAGGCAGTCGTGGCCAAGAAACTGCGCGAGCCGCGTCACGGCGCCCAAGTGGATTTCGTGCCCGGCACGGATCTGCGGCGCGGCAACGTGGTGCTGGTCGAGTCCGGCGACATGATCCCGGGCGACGGCGAGGTGATCGAAGGTGTGGCCTCGGTCAACGAGAGCGCCATCACCGGCGAGTCCGCACCCGTCATCCGCGAGGCGGGGGGCGACTTCTCCGCCGTCACCGGGGGGACCACGGTGCTGTCCGACTGGATCGTGGTGCGCATCACCGTCAATCCGGGCGAGACCTTCCTCGACCGGATGATCGCGCTGGTCGAGGGCGCCAAGCGCAGGAAGACGCCGAACGAGATCGCGCTCACCATCCTGCTGGTGGCGCTGACCTTGGTCTTCCTGCTCGCGACCGTCACGCTGCTGCCTTTCTCGCTGTTCTCGGTGGATGCGGTCAAGGCCGGCGAGCCGGTTACGCTCACCGCGCTGGTGGCGTTGCTGGTTTGTCTGATCCCGACCACCATCGGCGCATTGCTCTCGGCCATCGGCATCGCCGGCATGAGCCGCATGCTCGGTGCCAACGTGATCGCGACCTCCGGGCGCGCCGTCGAGGCGGCCGGCGACGTCGATGTGCTGCTGCTCGACAAGACCGGCACCATCACGCTCGGCAACCGCCAGGCGGCAGCGTTCCTGCCGGTGCGCGGCGTGACGGAGCAGCAGGTCGCCGATGCCGCGCAGCTCGCCTCGCTGGCCGACGAAACGCCGGAGGGGCGCAGCGTCGTGGTGCTCGCCAAGCAACGCTTCAACCTGCGCCAGCGCGACCTGCACGCGCTGAAAGCGACCTTCGTACCGTTCTCGGCGCAGACGCGCATGAGCGGCGTCAATCTGGAAGGCCGGCAAGTCCGCAAGGGCGCCTCTGATGCCATCCGCCGTCACGTCGAAGCCAACGGCGGCAGCTTTCCGAGCGAGGCGTCCCAGCTGGTGGACGACGTGTCGCGGCGAGGCAGCACGCCGCTCGTGGTCGCCGACGGCGCGCGTGTGCTCGGCGTGATCGAGCTCAAGGACATCGTCAAGGGCGGGATCAAGGAGCGCTTCGCCGAGTTGCGGCGCATGGGCATCAAGACCGTGATGATCAC
>DATBMG010000117.1:0-1903 GCA_036554965.1 Burkholderiales bacterium | reverse complement strand
ACCGAGGCGAAGTGCTGCGTGCCCGCGGAGGTGCCGAAGGTCTGGTTGAGGCCGTAGCCGGTGGGGCTGTGGCAGACCCGGGCGCAGGTGTCGACGTTGTTGTTGCCGAAGGCCGCGCGCACCAGCTTCTGCACCAGGTAGGTTTCCTCGTTGGTACAGCGCGAGGAGGTGATGCCGCCGACGGCGCCGCGTCCGTACTGGCGCTGGATGCGCTGGAACTCGCTTGCCGTGTGCGCGATCGCCTCGTCCCAGGACACTTCGCGCCACGGGTCCGTGATCCGCGCCCGGATCATCGGCTTGAGGATCCGGTCGGGGTGTGTGGCGTAGCCCCAGGCGAAGCGACCCTTGACGCAGGAGTGGCCATGATTCGCGTGACCGTCCTTGTCGGGCACCATGCGCATCACCTGGCCGCCCTTCATCTCGGCGCGGAACGAGCAGCCCACGCCGCAGTAGGCGCAGGTGGTGACCACGCTGTGGTCGGGCTGGCCGTATTCGACGATGGACTTCTCCATCAGCGTGGCGGTCGGGCAGGCCTGCACGCAGGCCCCGCAGGAAACGCACTCCGAGGCCAGGAAATCGCTGCCGCCCGGCGCGATCACGGAGGCGAAGCCGCGCCCGTCCACGGTGAGGGCGAAGGTGCCCTGCACGTCCTCGCACGCGCGCACGCAGCGCGAGCAGACGATGCACTTGGTCGGATCGAAGTTGAAGTAGGGGTTGGAGGCGTCGGTCGCCGCGCGCAGGTGGTTGGCGCCGTCGTAGCCATAGCGCACTTCGCGCAGGCCTACCACGCCGGCCATCTCCTGCAGCTCGCAGTTGCCGTTGGCGGGGCAGGTGAGGCAATCGAGGGGGTGATCGGAGATGTACAGCTCCATCACCCCGCGCCGCAGCGTCGCGAGCTTGGGCGTCTGCGTCTGCACCTTCATGCCCGGCTCGACCAGGGTGGTGCAGGAAGCCGGATAGCCCTTGCGGCCTTCGATCTCCACCAGGCACAGGCGGCAGGAGCCGAAGGCCTCCAGCATGTCGGTGGCGCACAGCCGGGGCACGCGCACGCCGGCCTCGACCGCCGCCGCCATGACCGAAGTGCCGCTGGGCACGGTGACCGGCTTGCCGTCGATCTCCAGCGTCACCGGCACGCCGGAGGCGCGCTTGGGCGTGCCGTAGTCGAGTTCCTTGACCGAGTACATATGCCGCTCCTGGCTGTCCCCTGCCCCTTCAACCCCACCCTCACCCTACCCTCTCCCTGAGGGAGAGGGGCCGGTCTGTCTGTATCCCGAAATCCTCGGGAAAGTGATTCAGCGCGCTCAGCACGGGATAAGGGGCCATCCCGCCCAGCGCGCACAGCGATCCGTGCAGCATGGTGTCGCACAGGTCGCGCAGCAACTCCTGATTCTCGGCGCGCCGCTCGCCGCGCACGATCCGGTCCACCACCTCCACGCCGCGAGTGGAGCCGATGCGGCAAGGCGTGCACTTGCCGCAGGATTCTACCGCGCAGAACTCCATGGCGTAGCGCGCCATCCGCGCCATGTCCACGCGGTCGTCGAACGCCACCACGCCACCGTGTCCGATCATCGCGTTCAACGCGGCGAACGCCTCGTAATCGAGCGGCGTGTCGAATTGCGACTCGGGCAGATACGCGCCCAGCGGTCCGCCCACCTGCACCGCGCGGATCGGCCGGCCGCTGGCGGAGCCGCCGCCGTAGTCGTACAGCAGCTCGCGCAACGTCAGGCCGAAGGCCCTCTCGATCAGGCCGCCGCGCCGGATATTGCCGGCGAGCTGGATGGTCAGCGTGCCGCGCGAGCGGCCAGTGCCGAAGTCGCGGTAGAAGGCCGCGCCGCGCTCGAGAATGATCGGCACGCTGGCCAGCGTGACCACGTTGTTGACCACCGTGGGTTTGCCGAACAGG
>DATBMG010000114.1:0-17241 GCA_036554965.1 Burkholderiales bacterium | reverse complement strand
TCGCCTCGGCCAGCGCCTGCACCGCCTCGGGATAGCGCTCCAGCGCCTTGTAAGCGCGCCCCAGCATCAGCCAGCCCACCGGATCGTCGGGGTTGCTCGCCATGCGCTCGGCGAGCTGCTGCGTCATCGCCTGGAACTGCTCGGGCGTGGGCGGCGCGGTGTCCTGTGTCGCCTGCCTGGACGCGTCGATTCCCTGCGGCTGGCCGAGGTGCCAATAGAGCAGCGCCGCGATCACGGGCATCGCGACGCCGATCACGAGCGCGGTGCGCGTCGCGGTGGCGCCGGTGCGTGAGGCGGGGGCGCTCCCTGCACCGGCTTCCTCGAGCACGCGGCGCTGCAGCTCGGCGCGCGCCGCTTCATACTGGGTACGGTCCAGCGTTCCCAGGCTCAGGTCGCGTTCCAGCTCGGTGAGCTGGTCGCGATAAATGCTGCGGTTGGCGTTGCCGGGCGTGGGCTGCGCCCCCGGCTGCGCGCGCAGCAGCGGGCGCAGCACCAGCGCCAGCGCCGCGGCAACCAGCACCGCCGCGAGCAGAGCGAAGACGATCATGCGGGCGGCGGGCCGGACTCGGCGCCCAGCAGCGCTTCGGCGCGTGCGCGCTCTTCGTCGGTGAGCGCGGGCAATGCAACGCGCGCACGGCGGCGGCGCAGCGCAACCAACAGCCCCAGCAGGCCGCCCACCAGCAACACGAACGGCCCCACCCACAGCAGGATGGTGGTGGCCTTAACCGGCGGACGGTACAGCACGAAATCGCCGTAGCGCTGCGTCAGCCAGGCGCGAATCTCCGCGTCGCTCTTGCCCGCCTGGATCTGGCTGCGCACCTCGTTGCGCAGGTCCACCGCGAGGTCGGCGTTGGAATCGGCCAGCGACTGGTTCTGGCACACCAGGCAGCGCAGCTCCTCGGCGAGATCCATCAGCCGCTTCTCCACGGCCGGATCGGCGGCCGCGGGAGGCGCTTCCGCCGCCTGCGCGAACGCCGCCACCAGCAGCACAAGCGCGGCGAGCCGCTTCACGAGCGCAGCTTCCCGATCATCGGGACGATCCTCTCGTTCAGCACCTTGGCCGTGACCGGGCCGATGTGCTTGTAGCGGATCACGCCGTCGCGATCGATAAGAAAGGTCTCGGGCACGCCGTACACCCCGTAGTCGATGCCCACCCGCCCCTGCGCGTCCATGATCGAGGCGGCGTAGGGGTTGCCGTGCTTACCCAGCCAGGCGATCGCGGCCTCGCGCTCGTCCTTGTAGTTCAGGCCGTAGATCGGCACCGGGCTCGAGCGCGAGAACTCGAGCAGCACCGGGTGTTCGTCCAGGCAGGCGACGCACCACGAGGCCCAGACGTTCAACAGCCACACCTGCCCGCGCAGATCCTCCAAGCGCACCTCCTGCGCCGGGTCGTCCAGGCGCGCCAGCTCGAACGCCGGGGCCGGCTTGTCGATGAGCGGCGAGGGCACCTCGCGCGGCTTGAGGTCGAGGCCCACGGCGAGGAACGCCACCAGCACGAGGAACAGAGCGAGGGGGATCAGGAAACGCATCATCGGTTGTCAGCGATCAGCTGTCGGCTTTCGGCGGTCAGCGATCGGCTTCGGCGATCAGATGTCAGTTGCCGGTTGCCAGCGGATCAGGACTTGCCGACAATCGACTGCCGACAGCGGGAAGCCGACTGCCAACACGGTAGCGACGATCGCTCACCGCCACCACCCCGCCGATCGCCATCAGGAAGCAGCCGGCCCAGATCCAGTCGACGAACGGCTTGTGGTGCACGCGCACCACCCACGCGCCCTCTCCCACCGGCTCGCCCAGCGACACGTACAGGTCGCGGGTGAAGCCCGAATCCATGTCGGCCTCGGTCATCGGCATCTGCTGCACGGGGTAGAAGCGTTTCTCGGGATTGAGCAGCGCAACTTTCCTTCCGTTGCGCGTGACCGCGATCCGCGCGCGCGTGGACTCGTAGTTCGGACCCGGTGCGCGGTCCAGGCCGGCAAGCTGGAAGGTATAGTCGGCCACGGTGACGGTGTCGCCCACGCGCATCAGCACGTCCTTCTCGGTTTCGTAGCCACGCACCATGGTCACGCCGATCAGGAACACGCCCACCCCGAAGTGCGCGACCAGCATTCCCCAGTAGCCGCGCGGCAGGCTGCGCAACCGCGCGCGCAGCGGCTGGCCCGCGGCTGCGAGCTGGGTGAGCCGCTCGTGCAGATTGACCAACCCGGCGGCGACGATCCAGGCGGCGAGCAGCAGGCCCAGGGCGATCATCGGCGTCCACTTGCCCAGGGTCAGCGGCAGCAGCGCGGCGGTCACCACCGCGACCGCGAAGGCCCACTTCAGCCGCACCGCGAGCTGCGGCAGCAGCGCTTCCTTCCAGCGGGCGAGCGGACCCACGCCCATCAAGAACAGCGCGGGCGCCATCAGCGGCGCGAACACCGCTTCGAAGTAGGGCGGCCCCACCGAGATCTTGCCCAGCCCCAGCGCGTCCAGGAACAACGGATAGAGGGTGCCGAGCAGCACGGCGGCGGCGGCCACCAGCAGCAGCACGTTGTTGGTGAGCAGCATCGATTCGCGCGACACCAGCTCGAACTTGCCGCCCAGCCCGACTTTCGGCGCGCGCCACGCGAACAGCGCGAGCGAGGCGCCGATCGTTACCGCCAGGAAGCCGAGGATGAAGATGCCGCGCGCCGGATCGGTGGCGAAGGCATGCACCGAGGTGATCACGCCCGAGCGCACCAGGAAGGTGCCGAGCAGCGACAGCGAGAAGGCCAGGATCGCGAGCAGCACCGTCCAGATCTTGAAGCCGCCGCGCTTGTCGGTGACGGCGAGCGAGTGCACCAGCGCCGTACCCACCAGCCAAGGCATGAACGAGGCGTTCTCCACCGGGTCCCAGAACCACCAACCGCCCCAGCCCAGCTCGTAATACGCCCAGGCGCTGCCCAGGCAGATGCCGACCGTGAGGAAGGCCCACGCCATGGTGGTCCAGGGCCGCGACCAGCGCGCCCAGGCCGCGTCCAGACGGCCGCCGATCAGCGCCGCAACCGCGAAGGCGAACACCACCGAGAAGCCGACATAGCCCATGTACAGCATCGGCGGATGGATCACCATGCCGGGGTCCTGCAGCAGCGGGTTCAAGTCGCGCCCGTCGGCCGCGGGCGGCAGCAGGCGCTGGAACGGGTTGGACGTGAACAGCATGAATGCCAGGAAGCCGATGCTCACCATGCCCATCACCGAGAGCACGCGCGCCAGCATCTCGCGCGGCAGCTGCCGGCTGAACACGGTGACCGCCAGCATCCACACCGTGAGCATCAGCACCCACAGCAGCAGCGAGCCTTCGTGGCTGCCCCAGGTGGCGGCGAAGCGGTAGCGCGCGGGCAGGCTCGAGTTCGAGTTGCTGGCCACGTTGAGCACCGAGAAGTCGTTGCTCAGGAAGGACCAGGCCAGGCAGCCGAAGGCGATGGCGACGAACACGAACTGGCCCTGCGCCGCGGGCCGCGCCACCGCCATCCACGCCGCGTCGCCGCGCAGGCTGCCGATGAGCGGTACGAGCGCCTGCACCACTGCGATGCACAGGGCGACGATGAGGGCGAAGTGGCCGAGCTCGGGGATCATGCGATCTTATCGAGAACCAACTCGCGAGCGCCCACGCGCCGTTCGCGTGGGGCGCACGCGCGCACAAGTGTTTGAACGGGCGGCAGCTCGCATTGCAGTCAAGCGTGCAAAGAAAGATTTCGTATCAATCGACGAGTGTCTTCTGCGATTCTCGCATGGCTTTGTGCGCCTTCTCCACCGCCTCGGCGGCCTCCGGCGGCATGTAGTTCTCGTCGTGTTTCGCCAGCACTTCCCGGGCGTGGAACACTCCGTCCGGGCCGAGCTCGCCCTGGGCCACTACGCCCTTGCCCTCCTTGAACAGGTCGGGAAGGATGCCGGTGTAGGTGACCGGGATGCTCTTCGCCGTGTCGGTCACCGTGAAGCGCACCGTGAGGCCGTCTGTTTCGCGCTGCAGGCTGCCGGCCTGCACCAACCCGCCGATGCGAAACGCGCGCCCCTGCGGCGCCTCGCGGGCGACGACCTGCGACGGGCTGTAGAAGAACACCAGATTGCTCTGGAATGCGTTCAGGATCAGGAAGGCGGCCCCGCCCAGCAGGGCGAGGCCGGCGCCGATCAATACCAGGCGCTTGTGTCTGGGCTTCATGGACGGCGGTCCGGGGCTGTGAAGTTACGACCCAGGCGGCGCAGCAGAGTTCGCCGACGGCGGGCGAGCAGCCACAGCTCCGCGGCCAGCAGGCACGCCGCGACGCCATAGGAGCCCCATACGTAGACCGCGTAGCCGCCCATGGCGAAGAACTCGGTAGCGCTGCTCCAGATCATGTCCGCGCCTCTGCGGGGTCATCTCGATGCGCGCGGCACCGGGACGTCGCCGAGCGCGCGCACCCAGTCCGCCTCGGCCTCGCGCTCGAGAATGATCGCGCGCACGCGCATCAGGCTCGCCGCGATGCTGTACATCCAGGCGGCAAGCGCCATCAGCAGCATGCCGCTCAGCATGGTGGCGGCCATGGACGGCGCGCGCGTCAGGCTGACCGAGGCGCCCTGGTGCAGCGTGTTCCACCACTTCACGGAGAAGTAGATGATCGGCACGTTCACCACGCCCACCAGCGCCAGCACCGCGGCGGCCTTGTCCGCGCGGCGCATGTCGTCGATCGCCGCATGCAGCGACAGGAAGCCGATGTAGAGGAACAGCAGGATCAGCTCCGAGGTCAGGCGCGCGTCCCACACCCACCACGTGCCCCAGGTCGGCTTGCCCCACAGCGATCCGGTCCATAGCGCGAGGCAGGTCATCAGCGCGCCGGTCGGCGCGAGCGCCAGCGCCATCATGAAGGACAGGCGCGTGTTCATCGCCAGGCCCACCGCGCACCAGAACGCCATGACCAGGTAGATGAACATCGACATCCAGGCCGCGGGCACGTGGACGAAGATGATGCGATACGCATCGCCCTGCTGGAAATCGGTGGGAGCGACGAGCAGACCGACGTACAGCCCGGCCAGCGCGAACATGACGGCCGCACCGAAGAACCACGGCAGCATGCGCCCGGCGAGCGGGTAGAACACCTGCGGCGAAGCGAAACGCCAGAGACCGGCCGCCATGCCGCTACTCCAGCGCGATGCGGATCGCCGCCGCCGTGGCCCAGGGAGCGAACACCAGGGACAGCAGCAGCACGGCGCCCAGCAACGACAGGTGACCCGCGGCGCTCAGGCCCGCGGCGCTAGCCGCCACGGCGCCGGCGCCGAAGATCAGCACCGGGACGTACAGCGGCAGCACCAGCAGCGCGAGCAGGCCGCCCGCGCCGCGCACACCGAGCGTGAGCGCGGCCCCCACCGCCCCGATCATCGACAGCACCGGCGTTCCCAGCACCAGGCCGGCCGTCATCACCGCCAGTGCGTCGGGGGGCAGATCGAACTGCAGGCCGAGCAGCGGTGCGATCACGACGAGCGGCAAACCGGTCACCAGCCAGTGCGCCGCGATCTTGGCCAGCACCAGCAGCACCAGCGGCTGCGGCACCAGCGCGAGCTGCTCCAGCGTGCCGTCGGCGTAGTCTCCCGCGAACAATCGCACCAGCGCCAGCATGGACGCGAGCAACGCGGCCACCCACACCACGCCGGGCGCGATCTCGCGCAGCGTGCCGGGCTCGGGGCCCACGCCGAGGGGAAACAAGCTCACCACGATGACGAAAAAGAAAAATGTCGTCAGTACGTCCGAACGGCGGCGCATCGCCAGCAGCAAGTCGCGCTGCACGACGCCCGCGAGCACCGGCCACAGCAGCGCGCGGGAAGTGCCGGGAGCGGCGTGGCCGACCGCGAGCCGGCTGGTCTCTCCGGCGGGGTTCACGCGTCCAGCCTCAGCCGCTGCACCCGCATGCGGCTCAGGTCCACGTCCTGATGGCTGGTCAGCACCACCAGCCCGCCGCGCGCGAGATGCGCCTCGAGGTACCCGCGCACCAGCTCCACCGCCGCACGGTCGAGCGCGGTCAGCGGCTCGTCCAGGATCCACAGCGCGCGCTGTGCGCAGAACGCCAGGCGGGCGAGCGCCACCCGCCGCTTCTGCCCCTGCGACAGCGAGCGCAGCGCAACGTCCTCGCGTTGCGCCAGGCCGAAGGCCGCCAGCGCGCCGAGCAGCTCGCCTTGCGCGGGAGCGGTGCCTTGCTGGGCAAGCGCGAAGCGCAAGTTCTCCAGCGCGCTCAGATCGTCCTTCACCGCAGGCGCGTGGCCCAGGTAAGTGAGCTCGGCGCGATAGCTCTCGCCCAGCTCGCGCACCGGATGCCCACGCCAGCGCACCTCACCCGATTCCGGCGGCAGCAGCGTACAGAGCATGCGCAGCAGGCTGGTCTAGCCGCTGCCGTTGGGGCCGCTGACCCAGAACAGCTCGCCCGGCTCGAGATCGAAGGACAGCTCGCCGAACAGCTCGCGGCCTCCGCGCACGCATGCGAGCTTCACCCCCTGCAGCACGCAGCGCCCCCCGGGACACGAAAACGCAGCTCAGGCACGGCCGATGACTCCGGGGCAAAGATTTGAATTATAGCGTGCGGGGCATCTACCATAGGCGCAGACGCGTCGCCGGCACCGCCTGGCCGGAGCGCCGAGCGGCAAACCGGCCCAAGGGGAGGGCAAAGACATGTTCGAGGGCAGGAGAAAGTTTCTGCGGGGGGCGCTCGGTCTCGCCGTGGCCGCGCCGTATATCGGTCGCATCTCGCGCGCGGCTGCGGCGGACCGGGCCTTCGATCCGAGCTTCGGCACCGCAGCGCAGGCCGCGCGCGCAATCCGCGGGGGCGTCATTTCTTCGCGCGAGTTGGTCGACCACGTCTTCGGCCGGATCGAGAAATACAACGCCGCGGTGAACGCGTTCGTCACCCTGGACCAGGAGCGCGCTGCGGCGCGCGCCGCGCAAGCCGACGCGGCGCTGGCCAAGGGCAAGGTCTGGGGGCCGCTGCACGGTGTGCCGATCGTGATGAAGGATTTGCGCGCCACCGCGGGCATCAGGACCACCTACGGCTCCAAGCGCTACGAGAACTACGTCCCGGAGCAGGACGACGTGGCCGTGGCACGGCTGCTGAACGCCGGCGCGATCATCGTGGGCAAGACCAACACGCCCGAATTCGGCGCCGACCATCAGACCTACAACGACGTAGCCGGCACCACCAACAATCCCTGGGATCCGAAGAGAAGCTCGGGCGGCTCCACGGGCGGCGGCGCGGCCGCCCTGGCGGCCGGCTTCGGCTTCCTCGAGCTGGGCAGCGATCTGGGTGGGTCGATCCGCAATCCATCCCACTTCTGCGGCGTCTACGGGCACAAGCCGTCGTTCGAGCTGGTGCCGCGCACGGGGCCGCGTGCACCGGGGGCGGCGATCGCGGCCCGCGACAACCAATGGGTCAACGGTCCGATGGCGCGCAGCGCCGGCGATCTGCTGCTCGAGCTGGAGCTGCTCGCGGGCCCCGCGCCGGAGGAGGCGATCGCCTATCACCTGCAGCTTCCCGCGCCGCGCGGCACCCGGCTCAAGGACTTGCGCATCGGCTACGTCCTGAGCGACCCCTTCTGCGCGCCGGCCTCCGAGGTCGCAGAGGTGCTCGCCAAGGCGGTGCAAGCGATCGGCAAACAGGGGGCGAAGCTGAGCGAGGGATGGCCGCCCGGCGTGGACCTTCAGCGGACCGCGGACGATTGGTTCTTCCTGGCGGTCAACAGCTGGTACCAGAAGGAAGAGGATCTGCGCAAGAGAATCGATTCGCTCAAGGGCCTGGACGACTATTACTCGGTGCGGATCGTGGAAGCGCTCTCGGCTTCCTATCACCAGTGGCGCCTGCGCGACGGCGCACGGCTGGAGGCGCGCGCAGTGTGGCAGGACTATTTCCGCGAGCACGACGCGTTCGTCATGCCGGTCAACTTCTGCGCGGCGTTTCCCCACGACCAGCGCAAGAACTGGGCGGAACGGGCGGTCGAAACCTCGGACGGCAAGCGCGCCTACCGCGACCTGGCGCGCTGGATTTCCATCCCCACCTTCACCGGCTGTCCGGCGACCGCGGCGCCGGTGGGACGAACCCGGCGCGGGTTGCCGGTGGCTCTGCAGATCATGGGGCCGTTCCTGGAGGACGCAACCCCGATCGCCATCGCAGGCCTGCTGGCGAACGAGCTCGGAGGATTCGAGCCGCCACCCGGCTACTCGGGATAGAGCCGGCTGCCGCCAATGCGCTGAGACCACCCGCGAGGAGGACCCGATGGACTACCGCATCATCTCCGCTGACGATCACATCGACATGCAGTGGCTGCCCAAGGACCTCTGGCAGAAGCGCGTCCCGGCGGCCTGGCGCGAGCGCGCCCCGAAGGTGGTCGACACCGCCGACGGGCCGTACTGGGTGTGCGGCGATGACCGGTGGGAATCCTGGGGCGGGCGCAAGGGCGCCGCGGGAGCCATGGGGGGCCGGCGGCTGGCGCTCGAGCGCGGCGGCGTGCTCGAGCCGGGTGTCCTGCGGCCCACGACGACCGCGTTGCGCCTGGCCGACATGGACCGCGACGGCGTGGACGCCACGGTCATGTACGGGCCGATCGTGCCGCTGCTGATCGCGGACCCGGCGCTGCGTCAGGTGTGCTACCGGGCCTACAACGAGTGGCTCGCCGAATTCTGCGCTTCGGCGCCCGATCGCCTGGTGGGCGCCGGTCTGGTTCCCATCGACGATCCGCGCATGGCGGCCGAAGAGGTGCGGCACTTGCGCCGGCTCGGCATCCGCACCGGCATGTTCCTCGCCGCGCGCGTCGAGCTGCCGCTGTGGGACCAGGCCTGGACCCCGCTGTGGGAAGCGGCCGCCGAGACCGGCATCCCGATCGGCTTCCATCTAGGCGGGGGGCATCGCACAGTGGTGTGGAGCGGGCCCAAGGCGTCCGACGCCGGCAACATGGGCGTGCGCGTGTCGTGCTCGACGCTGCAAATGGACGAGGCGCTGGCCGCGGTCATCTTCTCCGGAGCCTTGGAACGTTACCCCGGCCTCAAGATCGTTCTCGCCGAGACCGGGATCGGCTGGCTCCCCTACCTGCTCGAGCGGATGGACGACAGCTATCGCAAGTTCCTCGACGCCGAGGAGTGGTGGCGCGCGCACGGCGGACTGGCGCTGCGCATGCCGCCGAGTCACTACTTCCGGCGTCAGGTCTGGGCCACGTTCCAGACCGATCACGCCGGGCTGCGCTTGCTCGACCTGCTCGGCGAAGAACGCGTGATGTGGGCCTCCGACTATCCGCACGCGGACAGCACCTGGCCGGATTCGCAGCGCGCGATCGAGGAAAACTTCCACGGCGTGCCGGCGCGGGCGCGCGCGCGCATCCTGTGCGACAACGCGCGCGAGCTCTACGGCCTGCGCCGCTGAGCGCGGCCGGTGATCAGCGCACGAAGTCCTTGGCCACTGCGAAACACTTGTCCTTCAGGCTGGCGAGCAGCTTGTCCCAGGAGTCGCGGAAGGCGGCCACGCCCTCGCTTTCCAGCTCGCGCGTGACGGCGGCGAGGTCGATACCCAACTCGGCCAGGGTGGCGATGTCGCGCTGCGCCGCCTCCACGTCCTGCTCCAGCGTGGCGCGCGCTTCGCCGTGGTACACGAAGGCGTCCAGCGTCTCGGGCGGCACCGTGTTCACGGTGTCGGGACCGATCAGCGACTCGACGTAGAGCACGTCGCGGTAGGCCGGGTTCTTGGCGCTGGTGCTGGCCCACAGCGGGCGCTGCGGGCGCGCGCCGCGCGCGAGCTGGCGCGCGATGTCGGGCTCGGCCATCAGCTCGCGGAAGCGCCGGTAAGCGAGCCTGGCATTGGCGATCGCGATACGGCCTTTGAGGCGCTGCGCCTCGGGCGTGGCCAGCGCATCGAGGCGCTTGTCCACCTTGCTGTCGACGCGGCTGACGAAGAACGAGGCCACCGAAGCGATGCGCTGCGGATCGCGGTTGCGCGCCAGCCCGCGCGCCCAGGCTCGCACCACCTCTTCGTAGCGCTGCACGGCGAACAGCAGCGTCACGTTGACGCTGACGCCCTCGGCGGTCAGGCGCTCGAACGCGCGCACGCCTTCGGCGGTGCCCGGCACCTTGATCAGCACGTTGGGCCGCTCGACGGCGTCGCGCAGGCGGTGCGCCGTAGTCACCGTGCGCGCCTCGTCGTGGGCGAGATCGGGCGGTACTTCGAGGCTGACGTAGCCGTCGCGGCCGCCGGTGCGGTCGAACACCGGCCGCAGCGCATCGGCCGCGGCGCGCACGTCGGCCACCATCAACGACTCGCACAGTTCCACAGGGCCGACCTCATGGTCCTGCTCGAGCAGGTCGCGGATCGAGTCGTCGTAGTCGCGGCTGCCGGTGATCGCCTTGTGGAAGATGGTCGGGTTGGTGGTGACGCCCGTCACCCCGCCGTCCAGCAACCGTCGCAGGCCGCCGTTGTCCAGCAGATTACGATCGATGTAGTCGAGCCAGATGGACTGCCCGTGCCGGTTGAGCTCCGCGATCGATGCCACCGCACACCTCACTGAAGAACCGTCCTCGACGCCACGCGCGCAAGCGCGTGCTGGCGGAGAGGGTGGGATTCGAACCCACGGTCCCCCGCAAGGGGGACAACAGATTTCGAGTCTGCCCCGTTCGGCCGCTCCGGCACCTCTCCAGCGCCCGCCATTCTACCGCAAGCGCACCATGCGACGGCCCGGGCCCTGCTAGGATGCCGCCGGACCGGTCGCGCCGTGCGCCTTTTTCTTGCTTCCGACGATCTCGATGCGCAAGCTTCTGCTGTCGCTCGCTTTGCTGCTGCCGCTCATCTGCGACCCGGGCGTCATCGCCGACCGGCCGGTGCCACCCCCGTCGAAGACCGGCGAGCTGGTGGTGCTCACACGCAATACGCCGACCACGCGCTACATCGACTCCGGCGGGCACTATGCCGGGCTCGAGTACGACCTGGTCGAGATGTTCGCGTCCGAGCTGGACCTGCGCGTGCGCTATCTCGACCGCCTGCCGCTGTACCAGCTGGTGCCCGCGCTGCAGCGCCACGAAGCGCACCTGGCCGCCGCCGGCCTCGCCATCACGCCCGAGCGGCTCGGCGAGTTCCAGTTCGGTCCGGCCTACCAGATGGTGCAGCCGGTGCTGGCCTACAACACCGACAACCCCGCCCCGCGCCGGCTGGGCGACATGATCGGCAAGCGCATCGAGGTGGTGAAGGGTTCGGCCGGCGTCGAGCAGCTGCGGGCGCTGCGCAAGCGCCTTCCGCGCCTGCGCTGGAAGGAAGTCGCCGAAAGCGACAGCGAAGGTCTGCTCACCCGCCTGTCGGAGGGCAAGACCGATCTGGTGGTGACCGAGTCGCACGTGCTCGACGTGGTGCGCAGGTTCTACCCGAATCTCGCGCGCGCATTCCCGATCGGCGATCCGACTCCGCTGGCGTGGATGTTCCCGCCGGGCGGCGATCCGGCGCTGGCCGAACGCGCCAAGGAATTCTTCCTGCGTATCACCTACGACGGCACGCTGCGCCATATGCTGGACCGCTACTACGGGTACGTGCAGCGCCTCGGTCCGCTCGACTTCGCCAATCTCCTGGAGCGCCGCCTGTCGGTGCTGCCCAGCTACCGGCCGATGTTCAAGGAGGCGCAGGAGCTCACCGGCATCGATTGGCGGCTGCTGGCCGCGCTCGGCTTCCAGGAGTCGCACTGGGACCCGCTGGCGGTCTCGCCCACTGGCGTGCGCGGCCTGATGATGCTGACCTCGGAGACCGCCGACCGCATGCGCGTCACCGATCGCCTGGACCCGCGCCAGAACATCCTGGCCGGCGCGCAATACCTGCTCGAGTTGAAGGACACGCTGCCGGTGCGTATTCGCGAGCCGGACCGCACCTGGCTGGCGCTGGCCGCGTACAACGTGGGCTACGGCCACCTCGAGGACGGGCGCATCCTGGCGCAGCGCCGCGGGCTGAACCCGGATCTGTGGGTGGACGTCAAGCGAGTGCTGCCGCTGCTGTCGCGCTACGAGTACTACAGCACGGTGAAATACGGCTTCTGCCGCGGCGGCGAGGCGGTGGTCCTGACCGAGAATATCCGCAGCTACCACGACATCCTGAGGCGCTTCGAAGCGCCGCACTCGCCCGGCTTCGAGCTGTTCACCAAGACCGTGGCGCGCCCGCAGGCGCAGCCGGTGCCGGTGGTCAGCCAGTGACGCGGGCGCGCGCTCGCGTCTACCCAAACGATAACAGGCAAGTCCGCAATACCCCTCACCCCGGCAAAGACTCAGCGCGCTCGCTCGATGCGCGTCACCCCGCCCATGTAGGGATACAGCACCGCCGGCACGTCCACGGCGCCGTCGGCGCGCTGGCAGTTCTCCAGGATCGCCACCAGCGTGCGGCCCACGGCGAGGCCCGAGCCGTTCAGCGTGTGCACCAGCTCCGGCCTGCCTTTCTCGTTGCGGAAGCGCGCCTGCATCCGGCGCGCCTGGAACGCCTCGAAGTTGCTGCAGGAGGAGATCTCGCGATAGGCGTTCTGCCCCGGCAGCCAGACCTCGATGTCGTACGTCTTGGCCGCGGAGAAGCCCATGTCCGCGGTGCACAGCGCGACCACGCGGTAAGGCAGCTCCAGCCGCCGCAGGATCTCCTCCGCGTGCCCGGTGAGCTGCTCGAGCGCCTCGTAAGAGACCTCGGGGCGCACGATCTGCACGATCTCGACCTTGTCGAACTGGTGCTGGCGGATCATGCCGCGGGTGTCCTTGCCGTAGGAGCCGGCCTCGCTGCGAAAGCAGGGCGAATGGCAGGCGAACTTGAGCGGCAGCGCCTCCGGCGCCAGGATCTCGTCGCGCACCATGTTGGTGACCGGCACTTCCGCGGTGGGGATCAGGTACAGCTTGTCCGCCTCCCTGCGCGGCACCGGGAACAGATCATCCTCGAACTTGGGCAGGTTGCCGGTGCCGCGCATGCTGTCGGCATTGACCAGGTAGGGCGCGTACACCTCGGTATAGCCGTGCTCGACGGTATGCACATCCAGCATGAACTGCGCGATCGCGCGGTGCAGCCGCGCGAGCTGCCCGGTGATCAGGGTGAAGCGCGAGCCGCTGATCTTGGTGGCGCGCTGGAAATCGAGCATGCCCAGCGCCTCGCCCACATCGACGTGGTCCTTGATCGGGAAATCGAAGCTGCGCGGCGCACCGACCCGCCGCAGCTCCACGTTGTCGTCCGCGGACTTGCCCACCGGCACCGAAGCATGCGGCACGTTGGGGATGACCAGCAGCAGGTCGGCCAGCTCGCGTTGCACCCGCTCGAGCTCGTCCTCGACCCGCTTGACCTCGGCCGGCAGCGCGGCGGCCTCCGCCATCAGCGCGGCGGCGTCCTCACCCTTGCGCTTGGCCTCGCCGATCTGCTTGGACAGCGCGTTGCGCCGGCCCTGCAGCTCCTGGGTGCGCGTCTGCACGCCCTTGCGCACGCCTTCCAGGCGCTGGAACTCCTCCAGCGGCACGCCGATGCCGCGCGTGGCGAGCCGCGCCGCGACGCCCTCCAGGTCGTTTCGTAGAAGTTGTATGTCGAGCATGGGCTCAGCGCTTGTTCTTCTTCACCGCCACGTCGAGCTCGCGCAGGTGCGCGAGCTTCTCCCCGATCTTGCCCTCGAGGCCTCTGGGCGTGGGCCGGTAGAACTCGACCTGGGCCATGCCTTCGGGGAAATAGTCCTCGCCGGCGGCATACGCTTCGGGCTCGTCGTGGGCGTAGCGGTAGGTCCTGCCGTAGCCCAGCTGCTTCATCAAGCGCGTGGGGGCGTTGCGCAGGTGCAGCGGCACCGGCCGGGAGCCGTCGTGCGACACGAACTGGCGGGCGGCATTATAAGCGACGTACGCGGCGTTGCTCTTCGGCGCGCAGGCCAGGTAGAGGGCCGCCTGCGCCAGCGCCAGCTCGCCCTCCGGCGAGCCGAGCCGCTCGTAGGTCTCGCACGCGTCCAGCGCCAGGCGCAGCGCGCGCGGATCGGCCAACCCGATGTCCTCGACCGCCATGCGCACCATCCTGCGTCCGACGTACAGCGGATCCGCGCCGCCGTCGAGCATGCGCGTGAGCCAGTACAGCGCCGCGTCGGGCGAGGAGCCGCGCACCGACTTGTGCAGCGCCGAGATCTGGTCGTAGAACTCCTCCCCGCCTTTGTCGAAGCGGCGCAGCCGCTCGGCGAGCGCGTCGCGCACGAATGCCTCGTCGATCTCCGTGCGTCCCTGCGTAGCCGCGGCGTCGGCCACCTGCTCCAGTACGTTGAACAAGCGGCGCGCGTCGCCGTCGGCGAAACCGATCGCCAGCGCGCGCGCCTGCGCCGCGAAGCTCAAGTCTTTCATGTGCTGCGCGTGCGCGCGCTCGAACAGCTGGCCCAGCTCGTCCTCGGTGAGCGGCTTGAGCACGTACACAGCCGCGCGCGACAACAGCGCGCTGTTGACCTCGAAGGACGGGTTCTCGGTGGTGGCGCCGATGAAGGTGAACAGGCCCTGCTCTACGAAGGGCAGGAAGGCGTCCTGCTGCGCCTTGTTGAAGCGGTGCACCTCGTCCACGAACAGGATGGTGTGGCGCCCGGCCTCGCGCAGGTTGCGCTCGGCCTGCGCCACCGCCTCGCGGATGTCCTTCACGCCGGAGAACACCGCCGAGAGCGCGATGAACTCCGCGTTGCCCGCCCGCGCCAGCAGCCGCGCCAGGGTGGTCTTGCCCACGCCCGGCGGCCCCCACAGGATCATCGAGTGCAGCTTGCCGGCGCGCGCCGCCACCTCCAGCGGTTTGCCCGGCGCCAGCAAATGCCGCTGCCCCACAACGTCCTCGAGACGCTGCGGGCGCATGCGTTCGGCGAGAGGGACGGTCACTCGTCCTGCAGCACATCCGCCCCCTCGGGCGGGGTGAAGCGGAATGCGGCTGCGTCGAGCTTCGGGTTGCGCTGGACCTTGCTGAAGCGGATGACGGTGACCTGCCCCAGACGATCGTGCAGTTCCATGGTGTCCAGGCTGTTGCTCTTGAAGCCCATGCGCACCTTCTCGAACATGCTATCGCTGTCCGTGGGGTAGGCGTCCAGCCAGTCGAGGCCGCCCTTCATGCCCTTGGCATCGAGGTTGTAGTGCTCCTCGATCTCGTTGCTCCCGGCGAGCAGCTCCGCCGGGCTACTGCCGAGCGCGCCGCGCAGCTTCTTCACGGTGACCTGGTTGAGATCCTTGTCGTAGACCCACAGCTTCTCGCCGTCGCCGACGATGAGCTGCTCGTAGGGCTTGCGGTACTCCCAGCGGAACTTGCCGGGCCGCGAGAACACCAGCCTCCCGCTCGAGGCCTGCGCCGCTTCGCCTTCCTTGCCCAGCACCTTCTGGCTGAAGTCGGCGCGCGCGGACTGCGTCTGAGCGACGAAGGCGCGCAGCTTCTCGATGGAGCCGGCATGCGCGGGCAGCGCGCAGAGGGCGAGGGTGAGAAGCGGGATGTACTTGGAGACCGGCATGTATTCCTCGAGTGCGTGATCGAAAGGCGTCACTCCTTAGACGGCACCAGCACCTCGCGGTTGCCGTTGGTCTGCATGCTGGACACCAGCCCGGCCCGCTCCATGGCTTCGATCAGCCGCGCAGCGCGGTTGTAGCCGATGCGCAGATGGCGCTGCACCAGCGAGATGGACGGGCGCCGCGTCTTGAGCACGATCTCCACGGCCTGATCGTAGAGCGGATCGGCCTCGGCGTCGCTCTCCTCCAGCACATCGGCCTCGGCGCCCTCCTCGTCCGCGCCCTCCAGGATGCCGTCGATGTACTGCGGCGAGGCGCGCGACTTGAGGTACTGGACCACCTTGTGCACCTCCGCGTCCGCCACGAACGCACCGTGCACGCGCTGCGGGTGCCCGGTGCCGGGCGGCAGGTAGAGCATGTCGCCTTGACCGAGCAGCGACTCGGCGCCCATCTGATCGAGGATGGTGCGCGAATCGACCTTGGCCGACACCTGGAACGCCACGCGCGCGGGGATGTTGGCCTTGATCAGACCAGTGATCACGTCCACCGACGGGCGCTGGGTGGCCAGGATCAGGTGCACGCCCGCCGCCCGCGCCTTCTGCGCGAGCCGCGCGATCAGCTCCTCGACCTTCTTGCCCACCACCATCATCAGGTCGGCCAGTTCGTCGATCACCACCACCACCAGCGGCAGCTCCTTGAGCTGCGGCGGTGACTCCGAATTCAAGGCAAGCGGGTCGCGCAGCGGATGGCCGGCCTTCTCGGCCTCGATCACCTTCTGGTTGAAGCCGGACAGATTGCGCACGCCCAGCGCGGACATCAGCTTGTAGCGCCGTTCCATCTCGCCCACGCACCAGCCGAGCGCGTGCGCCGCCTGCTTCATGTCGGTGACCACCGGCGCAAGCAGGTGCGGAATGCCCTCGTAGGCGGACAGCTCCAGCATCTTCGGGTCCACCATGATCAGGCGCACCGCGTTGGGTGTGGCCTTGTACAGCAGGCTCAGGATCATGGCGTTGATCGCCACCGACTTGCCGGAACCGGTGGTACCGGCCACCAGCAGGTGCGGCATGCGCGCCAGGTCCGCGACCACCGGCTTGCCGGCGATGTCCTTGCCCAGCGCCAGGGTGAGCGGCGAGGTGATGTCGGCGTAGACCTGCGAGCCGAGGATGTCGGACAGGCGCACCACCTGGCGCCTGGGGTTGGGGATCTCCAGCCCCATGCAGGACTTGCCGGGGATGGTTTCCACCACGCGGATGCTCACCACCGACAGCGCGCGCGCCAGGTCCTTGACCAGGTTCACCACCTGGCTGCCCTTGACGCCGACCGCGGGCTCGATCTCGTAGCGCGTGATCACCGGCCCGGGATAGGCGGCCACCACCTTCACCGCGATGCCGAAGTCGAGCAGCTTCTTCTCGATCAGGCGCGAGGTGTACTCGAGCGTCTCGGCCGACAGCGCCTCGACGCTGGAGGCGGTCTCGTCGAGCAGCGCCAGCGGCGGCAGCGGCGAGTCCGGCAGGTCCTCGAACAGCGGCTTCTGGCGCTCGCGGGCGACGCGCTCGGACTTCGGCGTGGTGAGCTGCGGCGGCTCGATGTGCAGCGGCCGGTGCACCTCGAGGATCCTCTTCTCCTCCTCCACCGCCTCTTCGCGCAGCTGTGTGGCGACCTCGCCGACCTTGCGGTCGCGCGCGGCGTCCCAGCGCGCGCGCAGCCCCCCGTAGCCGCGCTCGAGCCACTCGCCGATGCGCTCGGCCAGCTCCAGCCAGGACAGCCCGGACAGCAGGCTGAAGCCCACCGCGCCC
>DATBMG010000102.1:0-7259 GCA_036554965.1 Burkholderiales bacterium | reverse complement strand
AGTACGAGCGCCGACGCTATCTTCGCACCGCCCGCTGCCAGATCATGGCGCGCGTGTACGGAGAAGTCTTCCACGCGGCGGGGGTGGCGCGCGAGCTGCGCAACCAATGGCTTTCGCAGCGCAGCCCGGCCCAGGCGCTGGCCGGGATGGACTGGCTCTACCGGGGAATCTGAAGCCCGGCCGGTCGAATCCCCCGCCTGGGGCGCCCTACTTGCCGTCCAGCTCGGCGAACACCTCCTTGGCGGTGCGGAAGCTGTCGATCGCGGCCGGCACACCGCAGTAGATCGCAGCGTGCAGGAACACCTCGCTGATCTGGGCGCGAGTCAGGCCGTTGTTCAGGGCCCCGCGCACGTGCATCTTGACCTCGTGCGGCCGGTTGAGCGCGGTGAGCATGGCCAGGTTGAGCATGCTGCGGGTCTTGCGATCCAGGCCCGGCCGGTTCCAGATCTCGCCCCAGCAGTAGCGCGTGACCAGCTCCTGCATCGGGCGGTTGAAGTCGTCGGCCGTCTGGATCGCGCGATCCACGTATTCGGCGCCCAATACCTCGCGGCGCACTTTCAGGCCTTTTTCGAACAGCGGATCGTTCATGGCGCGCTCCTCTCTCCTGGGTTTGCGTGGAAAGGGCGCAATCTTGACAGAAGCGCGCACCGCCTGCAGAGCGCGGCGGATACGCTACCATGCACGAAGCAACTTGGCGAAGATCTGCGCGGGAGAGATCGATGCGATTCGACGATCAAGTGATTGCAGTGACCGGCGCCAACGGCAACCTGGGCCGCGCGCTGGCGCAGGCGGCGCTGGCGCAGGGTGCGAGAGTGGCGCTGCTCGATGTGGCGCTGGGAGTAGATCTGACGTCCGCGCCCGGAAAGGTTGGGCTCCACCAGGTGAACCTGCTCGACGCCGAGGCCACGCGCGCCTGCTTCGCCGCCATCGGCCGCGTCGATGTGCTGTGCAATATCGCCGGCGGCTTCACCATGGGTGACCCGGTGCACGTCACCGGCGACGAGGTCTGGACGCGCATGTACGATCTCAATGTGCGCACGCTACTGAACAGCGTGCGCGCCGTGGTCCCCGGCATGATCGAGCGCAAGCGCGGCAAGATCGTCAACGTGGGCGCCATCGCCGGCCTGGGCGGCGGAGTCAGCGGCCAGGCCAACATGGGCGCCTACTCGGCGGCCAAGAGCGCGGTGATCCGCATCACCGAGAGCATGGCGGTGGAGCTGAAGCGCAAGGGCATCAACGTCAACTGCGTGCTGCCCAGCATCATCGACACGCCGCAGAACCGCGCTGCGATGCCGAAAGCCGATCCCGCCCAATGGGTCGCGCCCGCGGATCTCGCCAACGTGATCCTGTTCCTGGCCTCGGAGGAAGCGCGCGCGGTGCACGGCGCCGCGCTGCCGGTCGTCAACCTTGTCTAGCGCCACAGCTACGGTCCTCGGCCGTCTGCTGCGGTCCTCGCCGCTGCGGCACCGGCGTTTCCGCGTGTTCTATTTCGGGTCGGTCGGCACCGCGCTGGGCTACACCATGCAGGCCACCATCGCAGCCTGGTTGATGGCCACGCTGACGCCGTCCGCACTCATGGTGGCGCTGGTGCAGACCGCATCCGCAACCCCCTCCCTGCTGCTCGGCCTGGCGGCCGGCACGCTCGCCGACATCGTCGATCGGCGCCGCGTGCTGCTCGCCTCCCAGATCCTGCTGCTCGGCGCGACCGCGGCGCTCGGCGTGGCGGCCGTCGCCGGCCTGGTGGGACCGGCCACGCTGCTCGCGCTCACGTTCCTGGTCGGGGTCGGCTTCACCTTCTACATGCCGACGCAGCAGGCGATGATCAACGACCTGGTCCCGCACGCGGAACTGCCCCCGGCGGCGCTGCTGGGGGCAGCGGCTTTCAACGTATCGCGTGCCGTGGGACCGGCCCTGGCCGGGGCGATGGCCGCGTGGATGGGTTCGGGCTACGCCTTGCTGGCGAGCGCGCTGTTCTTCGGCGGCATGATCGCCGCGATCCGCGGCATGCGCAGGGCGACACCTGCCAGCCTCGGCATCCCGGAGACGGTCGTGTCGGGCGTGGCGAGCGGGCTGCGCTACGCCCGGCATGCTCCCCCGCTGCGCGCGCTGCTCCTGCGCGTGGTGAGCTTCAGCCTGTGCGCCAGCGCGCTGTTCGCGCTGCTGCCGGTGGTCGCGCGCGATCAGCTCGGCATGGACGCCGGCGGCTTCGGCGTGCTGTTCGGCTGCTTCGGCGCCGGCGCGGTCGCGGCGGCCTTCGTCGTTCCGCGCCGCTTGCAGCGCGTGTCCCTGAACAGCGTGGTGAACAGCGGCTTCGTGCTGTGGGCGGCGGCCACCGTGCTCGTCACCTCGACCTCGATCGTCGCCGTCGCCATGGTCGGCGCAGTCGGTGCGGGCGCAGCCTGGGTGAGCGCGCTGGCCAGTTTGTCGGCCGGCACCCAAAGCTCGGTACCGGCCTGGGTGCGTGCGCGCGCTTTGGCGATGAACCTGGTGGCGTTTCAAGCCAGCATGGCGGTAGGCAGCGCGCTGTGGGGCTGGCTGGCCTCGGCTGCCGGCCTGCGCATCACGCTCGCTGTGTCGGCAGCCGCCGCCCTGCTGCTGCTCGCCCTCAACCAGCGCGTGCGCGTGGCGCTGGGGCACGAGTCCGCGCTGCGCACCGGCGTGCAACTTCCCGAGCTGGCGGTGGTCAGCGAGCCGCTTCCCGACGACGGCCCGGTGCTGATCCAGATGGAGTACCGCGTGGACCCGGAGAACCGCGCCGCCTTTCTGCAGGCGATCCAGGACGTCGAGCCGGCAAGGCGCCGCAATGGGGCGAGCGCCTGGCGCATCTTCCGCGACTTGGAGGACGACAGCCGCTTCGTGGAGCGTTTCGTGATCGCCTCCTGGGCGGAGTACGTGCGCTTGCGCGCGCGCCTGACCTTCGCGGATCAAGAGCTGCAGGACCGCGTGATGCGCCTGCAGCGCAGGGGCGTACCGCTGCGGATCTCGCGGCTCATCGGAGTGCAGTTGGAAGATGCGCTGGCCGCGCCGGACAAGGCGCACGCGGGCTGATCGCGCTCGGTCCGGATAGGTTTTCCGGTAGCATGCCGTTTCCAGCCCGGAGACGACTTGACGAGGACCGCCCCGAGCGTGGTGCTGCTGTTGTTCTTGCTCGCCTGGCCGGCCGCGGCGAACGACGACTGCACCGCGCACACCGCGGATGACGCTCGCGGCAGCGGCGAGGACGTACGCGGCGAGAACGGCCCGCCGGAGGGTGGTCGTGCTCTCAATGGTGCGCAGCCCGAAGCCAGCAGGCAGCGCCGGCTCGCGGTGAACTTGTTTCTGTGCGCCAACGGGTTACCGGGTTGCGACGAGAGCTTGCTCAGCCCGGAGGAGCGGGCGCGGTTCGCGGTCCCGCCGGCGCAGCAATAGGCTCGGCCGGTCGAGTGGTCGGCTAGCCGGAGCCGATCGCCCGTGGGGGGATGAGACATGCAACAGGGCGCCTTGATCGTGGGGGCGGGCTCAGGCATCAGCGCCTCGCTCGCGCGCCTGCTCGAGCGCGAAGGCTACGCTGTCGCGCTGGCTTCGCGCGGCAAGGCCAAGCGCGCGGACGGCCCGGCCGCGCTGCGTCTGGAGTGCGACGCCGCAGACCCGGGCAGCGTCGCGGCGATGTTCGCACGCCTGGACGCGGAGTTGCCGCCGCTGGACGTGGTGCTCTACAACCCCAGCTACCGCACGCGCGGGCCGCTGGTGGAACTGGCGGTGGAAGATGTTCGGCGCAGCCTCGACGTGACGGCCTTCGGCGCCTTCCTCGTGGCGCAGCAGGCCGCGCGGCGCATGCTGGCGCGCGGGCGCGGGAATATCCTGTTCACCGGGGCCTCCGCCAGCGTCAAGGGCTACGCGCAGTCGGCACCCTTCGCCATGGGCAAGTTCGCGTTGCGCGGGCTGGCGCAGAGCATGGCGCGCGAGTTGGCGCCACGCAACATCCACGTCGCCCATCTGGTGATCGACGGTGGGGTCCGCAGCGCCGAGCGGCGCGAAGCGCCCGATCAACCCGACAGCATGCTCGACCCGGACGCGATCGCCCAGACGTATCTGCAGATCATCCGTCAGCCGCGCAGCGCGTGGGCGTGGGAGATCGAGCTGCGGCCGTGGGTGGAGAAGTTCTAGCCAGGGCCCGCTCGCGCGCCCGTTAGGCGGTCTCAAGGGCCCGCCGGGTCTTGTCGCACCAAGCCTGCGGGCACTGCCCCGGGCTTCAGAGGAGGAGCGTGCCCGTCGTGAGCGCACCGTCGGCTTCGTATCGCGTCGTCGAGAGAGCCGTGCTCGCCTGCCTGTGCGCGGGGTTCGCGGCGATGGCCGGCATCGCCTACAGCTACTCCCTGAGCGATGAGCTGGGTCCCGGGCCCGGGTTCTTCCCCTTCTGGCTGGGTTTGATCGGTACGGCCATCAGCCTCGTGCTCCTCGCGCGGTCGTGGCGCGGCCGTTCGATCGGCGACGGAGCGACGGCGCTTTGGCCGGACCGTGCGGGTGCGCTGCGCGCACTAACGCTGGTCGGCGGCCTGATTCTCTCGGCCGCCTTCCTCGCACCGGCCGGCTTCCGAGCGACGGCGCTCGTCTTCACCGCCGTACTGTTGTTCGCGCTGGGCGTGCGCCGCCCCGTGGCGATCGCCGCGTTCGCGCTCGCCGGCAGCTTCGGCCTGTTCCACGTCTTCTACCACTGGCTCAAGGTGCCGCTACCGGTCGGCCCGTTCGGGCTCTGAGGGGAAGATACGCCGTGGAATCGCTCGCGCACCTGTTGTCGGGATTCGCAGCCGCGCTCAGCCCGGCCTATCTCGCCTACGCATTCGCTGGCTGTGTCTGCGGGACCTTGATCGGGGTCCTCCCGGGACTGGGGCCCGCCGCGGGCACGGCGATCCTGATTCCGCTCACCTTTCAGCTCGATCCGACCGGCGCGATCATCATGCTCGCCGCGATCTATTACGGCGCCATGTACGGCGGCACCATCACGTCGGTCTTGATCAACGTACCCGGCGAAGCGGCGTCCGTGATGACTTGCGTCGACGGCCACCAGATGGCCAGGCAAGGCCGGGGCGGCACCGCGCTGGGCATCGCCGCGATCGGTTCGTTCATCGGCGGATTGGTGGCGACGACCGCCCTGGTGCTGATCGCTCCGCCGCTCGCCAAGCTCGCGCTCAAGTTCGGCCCGCCGGAGTTCTTCGCGCTGATGCTGCTCGCGCTCTGCCTGGTGAGCGGCCTGGCCGGGCGCTCGCTCGCGGCGGCGCTGCTGATGACCGTGTTCGGGTTGCTGATCTCGCTGGTCGGCATCGATCCGGTGCGCGGGGCGCCGCGCTTCGCGTTCGGGATCGCCGACCTGTACGATGGCTTCGGCATCGTCCCCGTGGTGATGGGTCTGTTCGGCCTGTCGGAGATCCTGATCACCGCCGAGCAGCCGGTGCGCGACATCGTCCGCACGCGCTTGAGCGCGCTGCTCCCCAGCCGCGACGAGTGGCGGCGCTCCTGGGGCGCGATCTGGCGCGGCACCGGGATCGGGTTCGGCCTCGGCCTGATCCCCGGCATTGGAGCGATCGTGCCGACCTTCCTGGCCTACATCGCCGAGAAGCGTCTGTCGCAGACGCCGGAGCGGTTCGGCCGAGGCGCGATCGAGGGGGTCGCCGCGCCCGAGACGGCGAACAACGCCTATGCGAATGCGGCGATGGTGCCGTTCCTCACGCTCGGCATCCCCAGCTCGCCGACCATCGCCGTGCTGATGGGCGCGTTCATCGTCAACGGCCTCACCCCGGGGCCGTTCCTGTTCCAGGAGCGCCCCGATTTGGTGTGGGCCGTGATCGCCAGCTTCTTTGTCGGCAACGTGATCCTGCTCGTCCTCAACCTGCCGCTGGTCGGCTTGTGGGCGAAGATCCTGCACGTGCCTTTCAAGTATCTGGCGGTGGGGGTGCTGCTGTTCTGCCTGCTGGGCGCGTACAGCCTGCAACAAAATGTGTTCGATGTCTGGGTGATGATCGCGTTCGGGCTGATCGGCTACGTGTTGCGCAAGCTCGATCTGCCGCTCGCGCCGCTGGTGCTGGGCCTGATCCTCGGCCCCGCGCTGGAGAAGTCGCTGCGCACCTCGCTGGAGATGTCGGCCGGCGATTACGCGATCTTCTTCACGCGGCCGTTGTGCCTCGCACTGTTGCTCGCCTCGGCCCTGGTGCTCGCCGGCGCGGCGCTGCAGGTGGCGCGAACGGCGTGGCGAGGCGTAGTCTTCGATCGACTACGTGAAGGAGGAGGTCGCGAACCATGAAGAGCCCGAGCAAGCGCCTCGCGGGGGCACTGGCGGCGTTCGCGCTGGTGGCCGGCGTGGCGAGCGCGCAGCAATACCCCAGGCGCCCGGTGGAGCTGATGGTCGCCTACCCGGCCGGCGGCAGCACCGACATCGGCGCGCGGATGGTCGCGGCAATCGCCGAGAAGCTGCTGGGCCAGCCGATCGTGGTGGTCAACAAGGGAGGCGCCGGGGGACAGGTGGGCTGGACCGACCTGTCGCGCCGCAAGCCGGACGGCTATTTCATCGGCTTCATCAATCTACCGGCCACCAGCACGGTGATCCTCGATCCCGAGCGCAAGGCGATCTTCGATGCGGATGCCTTCGTCCCGATCATCAACCAGGTGCTCGACCCGGGCGTGATCTGGGTGCGTACGGACAGCCGCTACAAGTCGCTCAAGGATCTGGTCGAGGCGGCGCGCAAGGCGCCGAACACGATTCGCGCCGCGGACACCGGTGTTCTGAGCGACGACCACCTGGCCATCCTGATGCAGGAGGAGGCCGCGCCCGGCGCGATCTTCCGCATTGTGCACCTCGCCGGCGGCGCGGCGCAGCTGCAGGAGATCATGGCCGGCAACGTCGACGTCGCGTTCGACAACGTCGGCAGCATCGTCCCGCGCGTGCGCAGCGGTGAGGTGCGCGCGCTGGCCGTGCTCGACGACCGGCGCTCGAAGTTCCTGCCCGAGGTGCCGACCGCCGTGGAGCTGGGCTACCCCGGCGTCATCTCGCGCTCGGCGCGCGGCATCGCCGGACCGAAAGGCATGCCGGCGCCGATCGTCAAGAAGCTCGCCGAGGTGTTCAAGAAGGCGATGGAGGATCCCGAGCACGTGAGCCGGATGGAGAGCACCGGGCTCGCGCTGAAAGTAATGGTCGGCGCTGAGTACGAGCGCTACTACAAGGACGCGCACGCGCAGGCGAAGAAGTACGTCGAGTGGGCGCGGACCCGGCCGCGCAAGTAACTGGA
>DATBMG010000072.1:0-1775 GCA_036554965.1 Burkholderiales bacterium | reverse complement strand
GCTGCAGTTCCTGGACCTGATCCAGGAAGGCAACATCGGCCTGATGAAGGCGGTGGACAAGTTCGAATACCGCCGCGGCTACAAGTTCTCGACCTATGCCACCTGGTGGATCCGGCAGGCCATCACGCGCTCGATCGCGGATCAGGCGCGCACCATCCGCATTCCGGTGCACATGATCGAGACCATCAACAAGATGAACCGCATCTCGCGCCAGATCCTGCAGGAGACCGGCCAGGAGCCCGATCCGGCGCTGCTGGCGCAGAAGATGGAGATGCCCGAGGAGAAGATCCGCAAGATCCTGAAGATCTCCAAGGAGCCGATCTCCATGGAGACGCCGATCGGCGACGACGACGACTCGCACCTGGGCGACTTCATCGAGGACCAGGGCACCATGGCGCCGGTGGAGGCCGCGGTCTACACCAGCCTGCGCGACGCCACCAAGGAGGTGCTCGACACCTTGACGCCGCGCGAGGCCAAGGTGCTGCGCATGCGCTTCGGCATCGAGATGAACACCGACCACACGCTGGAGGAGGTCGGCAAGCAGTTCGACGTCACGCGCGAGCGCATCCGCCAGATCGAGGCCAAGGCGCTGCGCAAGCTGCGCCATCCATCGCGCTCGGAGCGGCTGCGCAGCTTCCTCGACGGCGAGTGACGGTCGAGGGCGCCGCCTCAGTCGGGCAGGCGCAGCCCGCTCAGCGTGCCGCCGAGGGCGTGCGCGGTCAGAAACCCTTGCAGGTCGAAATCGGCGATGACGCCGTGCGCCGCCGCCAGAGCGTCGCACAGGCTGCGGCCCGCGTCGAGCGCGTCGAGCATCGCGTACTCGGCTGCGGACAGCGGTTCCAGCGCCACCTCCAGCGCGCGCCGGATGACCAGCACCTGCTCTGCGCCTAGGCCCAGATCTAACGCCTGATCGCCGGTCCACTGCGGCTGATTGACGCGCCAGATCGTCAGCACCGGATACGGCGAGCGCAGCAGCCGTGCGGCCGGATGCAGTTCGAAGCGCAGGTCCGGCAAACGCTCGGGCGGCACCGCTGCGAGGCTAGCGGCATCCAGAGGGAGCGCGTGCCGCGCGTGGAACGTGCGATGTACCGCCCACTCCAGGCGCGCGACGTCGGCCAGGTAAGGCAGATCACGCACTGCAGGCAACGTCTCCAGGAATGCGCCTAGCTCGTCCCCGAAGTCGTGCAGGTCTCCGGAGCGGGACGGGGTCCGCGTGGCGTAAGCGCGCGCGAGCTGATCGAAGAACGGCTCGCCGACCAGGCGCAGCAGCACCGGAAACACGTCGCGCAAGACGGCCGTGTAGTTGCCCAGAACGTTGCGCCGGTAGACGGCCAGGCGCGCCGCCGCGCTCACCCTGCCGGGCACGACAAGCTCAGCGACCTCGGCGTCGGCGGGATCGAACAAGCCGCGCGCGAACGCGCTCTGCAGCTCAAGCAGGGATGGCATGCGTGTGCCCGAGCAGCGCATCGGCCTTGTGCGCCTCGGCGAGCAGCGCCGGCAGCGGCGGAATGTCGGTGTCCCATTCGATCAAAGTGGGGCGCGGGCCGATGCGTGCGAGCGTCTCGCGGTACAGCGCCCACACTGGGTCGGCGACCGCGCGCCCGTGCGTGTCGATCAGCAGGTCCGGCGTGGTGTCGAAGCCCGCCAGGTGAATCTCCTGCACCGCGGCGGCGGGCATCGCGGCCAGGTACTCGCGCGCGTCGAATTCATGGTTGACCGCGCTCACGTACACGTTGTTGATGTCCAGCAGCAGGCCACAGCCGGTGCGGCAGATC
>DATBMG010000052.1:0-10368 GCA_036554965.1 Burkholderiales bacterium | reverse complement strand
CGATGGAGGCCATCGAGAAGAAGGCGAACCGCGTGAGCAGGCTGGGGCCGCGCTTGAAGAACGGAGGCGGGGTGTATTCCATTGCAGCTCAGGGTTCACCGCCGAGCGCGTGCCCGCCCGCTCCCGGCGGCCGGGGATCTGCGCTGGGAGCCTGCTGCGGCAGCGGTGCTCGGGCGGGGCGCCGGCGAGGGGTTCCTCAGTCGCTGGTGAAGATGGTCCCGACCTTGTCCATGCGCTCCAGCGCCTTGCCGGAGCCGCGCACCACGCAGGTCAGCGGATCTTCGGCGACGATCACCGGCAACCCGGTCTCTTCCATCAGCAGCCGGTCGATATCGCGCAGCAGCGCCCCGCCGCCGGTCAGCACCATGCCCTTCTCGGCGATGTCGGCGCCCAGCTCGGGCGGGGTCTGCTCCAGCGCGGACTTGACCGCGCTCACGATGCTGTTGAGCGGCTCGGTGAGCGCCTCCAGGATCTCGTTGCTGGAAATGGTGAAGCTGCGCGGGATGCCCTCGGCCAGATTGCGGCCCTTGACTTCCTTCTCGCGCACCTCGCTGCCGGGAAAGGCCGAACCGATCTCCTTCTTGATCTCCTCAGCGGTGGTCTCACCGATCAACATGCCGTAGTTGCGCCGGATGTAGTTGATGATGGCTTCGTCGAACTTGTCACCGCCCACGCGCACCGAGCCGGCGTAGACGATGCCGCCGAGCGAGATGACGCCCACCTCGGTGGTGCCGCCGCCGATGTCCACCACCATCGAGCCGGTGGCTTCGTCCACCGGCAGCCCGGCGCCGATGGCGGCCGCCATCGGTTCCTCGATCAGCTCCACTTTGCGCGCGCCGGCGCCGTAGGCGGATTCGCGGATCGCACGCCGCTCCACCTGGGTCGAGCCGCAGGGGACGCAGATCACGATGCGCGGGCTGGGCGAGAACAGGCGGTTGTCGTGGACCTTCTTGATGAACTGCTTGAGCATCTGCTCGGTGACCGTGAAGTCCGCGATCACCCCGTCCTTCATCGGACGGATGGCGATGATGTTGCCGGGGGTGCGGCCGAGCATCTGCTTGGCGGCGAGGCCGACCTCCTGGATGACTTTCTTGCCATTCGGTCCGCCCTCCTGGCGGATGGCGACCACCGATGGTTCGTTGAGCACGATGCCTTTGCCGCGCACGTAGATCAGCGTGTTGGCCGTGCCGAGGTCGATGGCGAGGTCGTTGGAGAAATAGCCGCCGAGGAATCCGATCATGCACCTCCCGGTTGAAATTCGAACGTAGGTCTCGGACGAATCGAGACTAAATTCTGAAAAAAGCTATAATAACGCACCTGGCGAGCCGGACGAAAGGAAGCCGCGCCCGCGCGCCGCGCCGAGCGATCCGCCCGTCTGCTGCGCACGACGCCCCGGCGAAACACAACATCGTCACCAACGACGGCGGGCTTGAGTCCCGTCGCAACCGCGGCGCATTTCTCCCCCATGCCCCTGTCCCCCGCCGAAGTCCAGCGCATCGCACGGCTGGCGCGCATCGAGCTGTCCGAAGCCGAGCTCGCGCAGGCCCTCATCCAGCTCAACGGCATCTTCGACCTGATCGCGGAAATGCAGGCGGTGGACACCGAGGGCACCGAACCCATGTCCCACGCCCAGGACCTGGTGCTGCGCCTGCGTCCGGACGGGGTCGCGCAGGCCGACCAGCGCGCCGAGTTCCAGGCCATCGCACCCGCAGTGGAGAACGGTCTGTACCTGGTGCCAAAAGTCATCGAATAATCGGGGTCATCGAGTAACCGGGCCGGGCCCGACCCACCGCCCGCGTGCCTTTCCGATGCACAATGCCACCCTTGCCGAGCTGTCCCAGGCCCTGCGCGCACACCGCGTCTCCAGCGTCGAGCTGACGCGCCTGTTCCTCGAACGGGCGCAGCGGCTCAACGGCGCGCTGAATGCGTTCATCACCCTGGATCCGGAACGCAGCCTGGCGCAGGCGGCCGCCGCCGACCGGCGCATCGCCGCGGGGCAAGCCGGCGCCCTGACCGGCATTCCGATCGCGCACAAGGACATCTTCTGCTGCAAGGGGTGGCTCACCAGCTGCGGCTCGCGCATGCTGTCGAACTTCGTGGCGCCCTACGATGCGCATGTCGTCGAGCGGCTGCATCAAGCCGGCCTGGTGACCCTGGGCAAGACCAACATGGACGAGTTCGCGATGGGCTCGTCGACCGAAACCTCCTTCTACGGCCCGGCGCGCAATCCCTGGGACAGCGCCGCGGTGCCCGGCGGCAGCTCGGGGGGCTCCGCCTGCGCAGTGGCCGCACGCCTCGCCCCGGCCGCCACCGGCACCGACACCGGCGGTTCGATCCGGCAGCCGGCAGCCCATTGCGGCATCTCGGGTCTGAAACCGACCTATGGCCTGGTGTCGCGCTACGGCATGGTCGCGTTCGCCTCCAGCCTGGATCAGGGCGGGCCGATGGCCAAGTCGGCCGCCGACCTCGCCTGGTTGCTCGGCGCCATGGCCGGGTTCGACGCGCGCGATTCCACCTCGCTGGAACGGCCGGCGCAGGACTACGCGCGCGAGCTGGAGGCCCCGCTCAAAGGCCGGCGCATCGGGCTGCCGAAGGAATATTTCGGCGCCGGGCTCGAGACGGACGTGCGCCGGGCGGTGGAGGCCGCGGTCGACCAGTACCGCGCCCTGGGCTGCGAGGTGGTGGACATCTCGTTGCCCAACACGCGCCTTTGCATCCCGGTGTACTACGTGCTCGCCCCGGCCGAGGCGTCGAGCAATCTCGCCCGCTACGACGGGGTGCGCTACGGCTTCCGGGCACCGGAATACGCCGACCTGGAGGAGATGTACGTGAAGACCCGCGCCCAGGGCTTCGGCGCGGAGGTCAAGCGCCGCATCCTGGTGGGCACTTACGTTCTGTCCCACGGTTACTACGACGCGTACTACCTGAAGGCGCAGAAGGTCCGGCGCCTGATCGCGCAGGACTTCGCGCGTGCGTTCGAGCGCTGCGACCTGATCCTGGGGCCCACGGCGCCGAGCGTGGCGTTCGATCTGGGCGCGAAGAGCGACGATCCGGTGCAGATGTACCTGTCGGACATCTACACCGTCTCGGTCAACCTGGCGGGGCTCCCCGGCCTGTCCATCCCGTGCGGATTCGGCGCCGGCGGGCGTCCGGTCGGGCTGCAAATGGTGGGCAACTATTTCCAGGAGGCGCGCATGCTGAACGCCGCGCACCAGTACCAGCTGGCGACCGACTGGCACGTGCGCATGCCTCCCGGCGTCGAGTGAACATGAACTGGGAAATCGTCATCGGGCTGGAGACCCACGCCCAGCTCTCGACACAATCGAAGATGTTCTCGGAGGCGCCGACCGCTTTCGGCGCGGCGCCCAACACGCAGGCCAACGCGGTGGACATCGCGCTCCCGGGCGTGCTGCCGGTGGCCAACCGCGGCGCGGTGGAGCGCGCCATCCGCTTCGGGCTCGCGGTTGGGGGCACGGTGCACCAGCGCTCGGTGTTCGCGCGCAAGAATTATTTTTACCCGGACCTGCCGAAGGGCTATCAGATCAGCCAGTACGAGCTGCCGATCGTGACCGGCGGCAGCGTGCGCATCCGCTCGGGTGCGACCGAAAAACAGGTGCGGCTCACCCGTGCGCATCTGGAGGAGGACGCCGGCAAGTCCCTGCACGAGGACTTCCACGGCATGAGCGGCATCGACCTCAATCGCGCCGGTACGCCGCTTCTGGAGATCGTGTCCGAGCCCGACATGCGCTCGGCGGAAGAAGCGGTGGCCTACGCCAAGGCGCTGCACGCGCTGGTGCGCTGGATCGACATCTGCGACGGCAACATGCAGGAGGGGTCGTTCCGCTGCGACGCCAACGTGTCGGTGCGCCCCGCGGGCAGCGACCGCCTCGGCACCCGCTGCGAGATCAAGAACCTCAACTCGTTCCGCTTTCTGGAGCGCGCCATCGCGTACGAGGCGCGGCGTCAGATCGAGCTCCTGGAAGACGGCGGCGCGGTGCGCCAGGAAACCCGCCTGTACGATCCGGAGCGCGACGAGACGCGCTCCATGCGCTCGAAGGAGGATGCGCCCGACTACCGCTACTTCCCCGATCCCGACCTGCTGCCGCTGGCGGTGAGCGACGCCTGGATCGCCGAGGTGCGCGCGGCGCTGCCCGAGCTGCCCGAAGCGATGCGCGAACGGTTCATGCGCGAGCATGGGCTGGCTGCGTACGACGCCGGTCTGCTTACCGCGAACCGCGAGATCGCGGCTTACTTCGAAGCACTGGTGCGCGCGCTACCGCAGCAGCCCAAGCTCGCCGCCAACTGGGTGATGGGCGAGCTGAGCGCGCGCTTGAATCGCGAGAACCTGGACATCGCCCGGTCGCCGGTCGACAGCACCGCCCTGGCCGGGCTGCTCGCGCGCGTGGCGGACGGAACGCTGTCCGGCAAGCTCGCCAAGGAGGTGTTCGACGCGATGTGGGAGGGGCAGGGCAGCGCCGATCGGATCATCGCCGCGCGCGGATTGAAGCAGATCTCCGACAGCGACGAGCTGGAACGCATCGTGGCCGCGGTACTGGACGCCAACCCCGCACAGGCGGCCGACTACCGGGCGGGCAAGGACAAGGCGTTCAACTACCTGGTCGGCCAGGCGATGAAAGCCAGCAAGGGAAAGGCGAATCCCGCTCAGCTGAGCGAGATCCTGAAGCGCAAGCTGAGCTAACGCGGGCTAATCGTGAACAGCTCGATGTAGCGCTGCTTGTCCGCGTCGAAGCGGGTGCGAATGGCGACGATGTGTGCCTCGTGCCGCTGGCGCTCGCCGTGCAGATGCTCCATCTCGAGCTTCGCCGCCGCGATGTCTTCGCTCAGGAAGTCCGGGATCGGCTTGCCGGCACGCTGCACGTCGGCCGCCTGTCGGGTCAGTCCCTGCAGGCGCTCGTCCGCCTTCTTCAAGCGCGGCTCCAGGGTGGTCAGGGCCTGCATCGGCCCGCTCAGGCTGCGCTCGCGCGCATCGTCGATCTCACGGGTGCTCGAGTACGTGTTCATCAGAGCGGTGTCGCGCCGGCGCTGCTCGGCCAGACGCTTCTGCTCCTCTTTTTCGCGCAGCGCCCGCTCCTGGGCCATTCTGCGCTCCTCGGGAGTGGTCACCGGGTCGATGCGATTCACCGTGACGCCGCGCTTGGTCATCTCGGTCGCCGCCTGGTCGCGATATTCCGGCGGAATGACCTGGCCGTAGTGCGTCACTCCCTGCTCGTCGACCCACTTGTAGATGCGCCCGCCCGCGGGCTTGCCCGGCTGCGCGGCGCCGGCGGCGCCGGCCAGCATCAGCACGGTCGCCAGGCCGAGCAGCAGTGCGGTCCAGCGCGATGGGAACAGGCGCCCTGTCTCAGTCGTGGTGTGATCCCTGAGCGACATGCGGAGCGGCTCCGTATTGATGGCGATAACGGGCCACCGTTTGCAACTCGCGTGCCATTCCGCCGCGGCTCGCGAGACACGCCACCAGGTCGTCCAGGTCGGCGATGCTGAGCACGGGAATTTGATAAATTTGTTGAACCTCCTGCGCCGCCGAGAGCGGGCCGCTGCCGCGTTCCATGCGGTCGAGCGCGATAACCACACCGCAGGGCGCCGCGCCGGCCGCGCGGATGATGTCCACCGACTCGCGCACCGAGGTGCCGGCGGAGATGACGTCGTCAACGATCATCACCCGCCCGGCGAGCGGCGCACCTACGGTCAGGCCGCCCTCGCCGTGATCCTTCGGCTCCTTGCGATTGAAGCAGATCGGGACGTTTCGCCCCGTTTCGGCGAGCGCCACGGCGGTCGCGGTGGCGAGCGGAATGCCCTTGTAGGCGGGCCCGAACAGGAGGTCGAAGGCGATATCAGCCGAGGTCAGGGCTTTTGCGTAGAATTGCCCCAGCCGGCGCAGGGACTCTCCGTCGTTGAACAGGCCGGCGTCGAAGAAATAGGGCGACAGGCGACCGGCCTTGGTCTTGAACTCGCCGAAACGCAGGACACGGGTGTCGATCGCGAACTCGATGAACTCCCGACGGAACCGTTGATCGGACGGCGTGCGCATCATCACGCTCAATCTTAACGGCATCCGCTCGGCCGTCAACAAGGGCTTTCTGCCTTGGCTGGTGCGGCAACAGGCCGACGCCGCCTGCGTACAGGAAATCAAGGCCCAGCCTGGCGATATCGTCGACGCCACGCGCAACCCGGACGCGCTCCTCGGCTATTTCCATTGCGCGCAGCGGCGCGGCTACAGCGGCGTGGGCATCTACTGCCGGCGGGCGCCGGACGAAGTGCGCGAGGGTGTGGGCATCCCGGAGATCGACGCCGAGGGGCGTTACCTCGAAGCGCGCTTCGGCAATCTGAGCGTGATCTCGTTCTACGTGCCGTCGGGCTCCAGCTCCGAGGAGCGGCTGGCGATCAAGTTCAAGTTTCTGGAGCGCTTGATCGAGCCGCTGCACAAGCTGGCGACCAGCGGCCGCGAGATCGTGATCTGCGGCGACTGGAACATCGCCCACCAGGAGATCGACCTCAAGAACTGGCGCGCCAACCAGAAGAACCCGGGCTTTCTGCCCGAAGAGCGCGCCTGGCTCTCGGGGGTGTTCGAGCGCCTCGGCTACGTGGACGTGTTCCGCCGGATCGACCCGCGCCCCGAGCAGTACACCTGGTGGTCGAACCGCGGGCAGGCCTGGGCCAAGAACGTGGGCTGGCGGCTCGACTACCAGATCGCCACCCCGGGCATCGCCGCGAAGGCCAGGTCGGTCTCGATCTACAAGGCGCGGCGCTTCTCCGATCACGCGCCGCTCACCATCGACTACGACTACACCCTATGACCCGGACGCTGAACGCCGACTCCATGCACCGGCGCAGAGGCGCCCGACAACCGGCTCGGGCGATACCGGCGTGAGCGAGCCCCCCCCGGCGCGCCGCTGGCTGCAGGACTTCAAGATCTATGCGGAGCCGCCCGTCCTACGCATGCTGCTGCTCGGCTTCTCGGCCGGGCTGCCGCTGCTGCTGGTGCTGGGTACGCTGTCCTACCGCCTGCGCGAAGCGGGAATCGACCGCACCACTATCGGCTTCTTGAGCTGGGTGGGCCTTGCCTACGGCTTCAAATGGCTGTGGGCGCCGCTGGTGGACCGGCTGCCGCTGCCGCTGCTCACGCGCGCGCTCGGGCGGCGGCGCAGCTGGTTGCTGTTCGCGCAAGCCGGCATTCTGATGGCGCTCGCGGGCATGGCGCTGACCGACCCGCTGCACGATCTGCAGCGCCTGGTGCTCTTCGCATTGCTCGCGGCCTTCGCCTCCGCCACCCAGGACATCGCGCTCGACGCGTTCCGCATCGAGTCGGCGGCACTCGAGCGGCAAGCCGCGATGGCCGCTGCCTATCAGGTCGGCTACCGCGGCGCCATGATCTGCGCCTCGGCCGGCGCGCTGTGGATCGCGGCCGCGTTCGACCCGGACGAGCACACGTATCAGCACGCGCCATGGATGGCGGCCTACCTCGTGATGGCCGCGCTGATCCTGGTCGGCGTGGTCACCGTGCTGTTCTCCCCGGAACCGCGTACCACGGTGTCGGCCGACACGTTGGCGCGCGAGCACGAAGCGGCCAGGCGGCTCGCTGCCGGGGGCTTGCCGGCGGCGCTGGCGCGGCTGCTCGCGTGGTTCTACAGCGCGGTGGCGAGCCCGTTCATCGACTTCGTGCTGCGCTATCGCTGGCAGGCGGTGCTGCTGCTGGCGCTGATCGCCACGTATCGCGTGTCCGACATCGTGCTGGGCGTGATGTCCAACCCGTTCTACCGCGATATGGGCTTCACCAAGGACGAGGTGGCCAGGTGGTCGGGCGTGTACGGCGTGCTGATGACGTTGGTGGGCTCCGCGCTCGGGGGCGTGCTCACCCTGCGCTTCGGGGTGGTGCGCGTGCTGTTCCTGGGGGCGGTGCTCTCGGCCGGAACCAATCTGCTGTTCGCCTGGCTGGCGACGCGCGGCCACGATATTCCCGGCCTGATGCTGGTGATCTCGGCCGACAACCTGAGCGCCGGCATCGCCAGCGCCGCCTTCGTCGCCTATCTTTCCGGGCTCACCAACGTCGCGTACTCCGCCACGCAGTACGCGCTGTTCAGCTCGGTGATGCTGTTGCTGCCGAAGTTCATCGCCGGCTGGTCCGGGATGGCCGTGGACAGCTTCGGTTACCCGGCCTTCTTCACCGGCACGGCCCTGCTCGGGACACCGGTGCTGCTGCTCACTTGGCTGGTCTGGCGGGAGTCGAAGCGCACGCAGGCCGCCGCTTCGTCAGCGACCCCGGCCTGAATTGGCGGACAGCGTCTAGCGGGGTCTCGCGTCGAGGCGATACACGGCCAGCGCCCCGAGTAGATTGGGCAGCCGGTGGATGTCGTGCCCCGCCTCATTCATCACCACGCGCTCCAGGATGCGGATGCCGTGGTCCGCGCAGAACGCCTCGAAGTCGCGGATGGTGAACAGGTGCACGTTGGGTGTGTCGTACCAGTGGTACGGCAGGTGCCGCGAAACCGGCATGCGCCCGCCCAGCACCTGCGCGCGGTGGCGCCAGAAACCGAAGTTGGGAAAGCTGACGATGCTCTCCCGGCCCACGCGCAGCATCTCCTTCACGATGCGCTCGGTATGCCGCACCGCCTGCAGCGTGAGCGACAGGATCACGTAGTCGAACGAACTCGACTCGAAACCCGACAGGCCGGACTCGAGGTCGCTGTGGATCACGTTGACGCCGTTGCGCACCCCGGCGATCAACTTGACCTCGTCGATCTCGATGCCGTAGCCGGACGCGCGCCGGGTCTGCTTCAGGAAACGCAGCAGCGACCCGTCGCCGCAACCGAGGTCGAGCACGTGCGCGCCTTCCGGGATCCACTGCGCGATGGCGTCGAAATCGTGCCGGCCGGACAGACGCGGATGCAGGTGCAGGGCGGCCGCGGACATACCCGTCACCGGATGTCGATGTTGTCGAAATAGGCGCGCAGCACGCCGTGGTAGTTCGGATCGTCCATCAGGAACGCGTCGTGCCCGTGCAGCGCCTCGATCTCGGCATAGGTCACGTCGCGCCGGTTGTCGATCAGCGCCTTGACGATCTCACGCGAGCGCGCCGGCGAGAAGCGCCAGTCGGAAGTGAAGGCCACCACCAGGAAGGCGGCCTTGGCCCGCGCCAGCGCCCTGGTCAGGTCACCGCCGAAGTCCGCCGCCGGATCGAAGTAATCCAGCGCCTTGGTGATGCGCAGGTAGGTGTTGGCGTCGAAGTACTCGGAGAACTTGTCGCCCTGGTGGCGCAGGTAGGACTCGATCTCGAACTCGACGTCGAAGTTGAACTTGATCGCGCCGGTGCGCAGCGCCCGGCCGAACTTCTCGGCCATCGCATCGTCGGACAGGTAGGTGATGTGCCCGAGCATCCGCGCCAGGCGCAGGCCGCGCCGCGGCACCACGCCGTGCTCGTAGTAGTGGCCGCCGTGGAAATCGGGGTCGGTGGTGATGGCCTGGCGGGCAACCTCGTTGAAGGCGATGTTCTGCGCCGAGAGCTTGGGCGCCGCCGCGATCACCAGCGCGTGGCGGATGCGATCCGGGTAGCTCAGCGTCCACTGCAGCGCCTGCATCGCGCCCAGGCTGCCGCCGATCGCCGCGGCGAAGCGCTCGATCCCAAGACGGTCGGCCAGGCGTGCCTGCACCTCGACCCAGTCTTCCACCGTCACCAGCGGGAAATCGGCGCCCCAGCGCCGGCCGCTGGCCGGGTTGACCGATGCCGGACCGGTGGAGCCGTGGCAGCCACCCAGGTTGTTCACCCCGACCACGAAGAAGCGGTCGGTGTCGAGCGGTTTGCCCGGGCCCACCAGGTTGTCCCACCAGCCGACGTTCCTGGGGTCGTCGGCGTACACGCCGGCGACGTGGTGCGAAGCGTTCAGCGCGTGGCAAACCAGCACCGCATTGCTGCCACTCGCGTTTAGCGTGCCGTAGGTTTCGTAGGCGAGCTCGTACGCAGCGATGGACGCGGCGCTGCGCAGAAGCAGCGGCGCGTCGAACGTGGCGCGCTGTGCGCGGACCACCCCGACCGAGCCGGGCTCGGCCCCGGCAGGCGCTGGCGTGACGGTGGCGAGGACGTCCGGCATCGCGCGCTCAAGCGGGAATCTGCGCCGCCGACAGGCGCCCCAGCACCTGCTGGATCGCCTCGTTGCGCATGTCGTCGTAGAGGAAGACTTCCTCGTTCTCCTTGCCGAGCGTGGCCTCGTCGCTGTAGGTGAGATCGCGCTCCAGCGCGATGGTGCTGGCCGGGACCAACTCGCGGCTGCTCTTGTCGCGCACCCGGAAGGTCACCTGGTAGCGCAGCAGGAACTCGCTCACGCGCCCGGCGGTGGACAGCGACAGGATCTGCTT
>DATBMG010000036.1:0-7588 GCA_036554965.1 Burkholderiales bacterium | reverse complement strand
ACGCACAGGCCGCTCGCGCCGTTGATCTGGATCGAGCGCTTCAGCGCGGCCGCGTCGAACCAGCCGCAGCGCCGCGGGCGCCCGGTGGTGGCGCCGACTTCGTTGCCGCGCGTGGCCATCTGGCGCCCGATGTCGCCCTCGAGCTCGGTGGGGAACGGGCCCGAGCCCACGCGCGTGGTGTAGGCCTTGGTGATCCCCAGCACGTAGTGCAGCGCGCTGGGCCCCACGCCGCTGCCGGCCGCCGCGGCCCCGGCCACGCAGTTGCTGGAGGTGACGAACGGATACGTGCCGTGGTCCACGTCCAGCAGCGTCCCCTGGGCGCCTTCGAACAGCAGGTTGTGGCCGGCGCGCTGCGCCTCGGATAGCCTGCGCGGCACGTCCCCGATCATGCTCTTGATCCGGTCCGCCAGTGCCAGCGCCTCTTCCAGTGTGGCCTGGAAGTCCACGGTCTCGGCACCGAAGTACTGGCGCAGCACGAAGTTGTGGTAGTCGAGCACCTCGCCGAGCTTCGCGGCGAAGCGCTCGCGGTGGAACAGGTCCTGGATGCGGATCGCGCGGCGCGCAACCTTGTCCTCGTAGGCCGGCCCGATGCCGCGACCGGTGGTGCCGATCTTACCGGCGCCTTTGGCCGCCTCGCGCGCGCGGTCGAGCGCGGTGTGATACGGCAGGATCAACGGGCAGGCTTCGCTGATGGTGAGCCGCGTGCGCACGTCGACCCCGGCTTGCTCGAGCGTGGCGCACTCCTCGAGCAGCGCCTGCGGCGACACCACCACGCCGTTGCCGATGAAGCAGGCCACCCCCTGGCGCAGGATGCCGGAGGGAATCAGGTGCAGCACCGTCTTGCGGCCGCCGATCACCAGCGTATGCCCGGCGTTGTGCCCGCCCTGGAAGCGCACCACCGCCTGGGCATGCTCGGTGAGCCAGTCCACCACCTTGCCCTTGCCTTCGTCGCCCCACTGCGTGCCTACCACCACTACGTTGCGTCCCATCGGTGCCGCCTCAACGGTTAGAAGCTCGCCTGCACGACTTCCCAAGCGCCATCGCGCAGCACCAGCTCGCGGTCGCAGCCCAGCTCGCCGCGCGTGCGCTCGTGCCCGGGGAGGTCCACGATCACCACCTCTCCGCCCGCGCGCAGCTCTTCGACCCTGCGCTGCAACGCCCCGTCCCCGGGCCGGTGCGGCGCCAGGATGGCACGCGCCGCCGCCGCGCCGTCGCCCAGCGCCGCGAGCTCGCGCAGGTCCATGGTGAACCCGGTGGCCGGCCGCGCGCGCCCGAACGCCTTGCCCACCTCGTCGTAGCGGCCACCCTGCGCGATGGCGTTGGGGCGCCCGCGCGCGTACGCCGCGAACACGACTCCGCTGTGATAGTGATAGCCGCGCAGCTCGGCCAGGTCGAAGCAGTGCACCGCCTGCCCCGCGCGGTCGAGCGCGCGCTCGATGATCTCGAGCTGGTCGATGGCAACGCCGATCTCGGGCCAGTCCGGCAGCTGTCGCCGCGCATCCTGCAGCATCTGCACCCCGCCGTAGAGCTGCGGCAGCAGCAGCAGCGCTGCGGCGAGCTGCCGATCGAGCCCGCGAGCCAGCTCGCGCAGCGCGGGCACGTCCTTGATCTGCAGCACCTGGAACAGCTCGGACTCGAGCTCGGCCGGCACGCCGACGCGCCGCATCATGGCGCGGAACACACCGACGTGGCCGAGGTCGACGCGCAGCTCGCTCACGCCTGCCGCGCGCAGGGCGCCGACCATCAGGCCCTGGATCTCGACGTCGCTCTCCACGCCGGCGTGGCCGTACAGCTCGGCGCCGATCTGCAGCGGCTCGCGCGTGCGCATCATGCCGGAGGGCAGCGCGTGCAGGACGCTGCCGGCGTAGCACAGCCGCGCGATGCCGGCGCGGTTGAGCAGGTGCGCGTCGATGCGCGCGGTCTGCGGCGTGATGTCGGCGCGCACGCCCAGCAGGCGACCGGACAGCTGATCCACCAGCTTGAAGGTCTTCAAGTCGAGGTCGTGCCCGGTACCGGTGAGCAGCGACTCCAGGTACTCGAGCAGCGGCGGCATCACCAGCTCGTACCCGTGCACCCGGAACAGGTCGAGGATGCGCCGGCGCAGCGCCTCGATGCGCTGCGCCTCGGCGGGCAGGATGTCTTCGATGTACTCGGGAAGGAGCCAGCGGCGCATGATCGGGCGGGTTCAGCCTCTGAGACTCGTCAACGCCAGCAGCAGGACCAGGCCGATCAGCATCGAGGCAAGTCCCACGAAGCGGATCTGGCCGTCGGTCATTTCGATCAGGCGCCGGAAGGTGTCGCGCCACACGCGCGGCATCAGGAACGGCAGCGCGCCTTCCAGCACCAGCATCAGCGCCACGGCCATCCACAGGCTGCTGCCCAAGGCGCTCGCCTCCGTTCCTTCGCGACCCGGCCGGGCGACTGCGCGCTAGCGGCGGCCGCCGGGTCTCTCCAGATACCTGAAGAAATCCGAGCTCGGGTCGATCACCATCACATCGCTGCGGCTTTTGAAGCTCTGCCGGTAGGCCTCCATGCTGCGGTAGAAGGCGAAGAACTCCGGGTTCTGCTGAAAGGCGCGCGCGTAAATGGCCGCGGAGCGGGCGTCGCCTTCGCCCTTCACACGCTGGGCGTCGCGGTAGGCCTCGGCGATGATGATCGAGCGCTGCCGTTCGGCATCCGCCCGGATCCTCTCGGCCTCGGCGAAACCCAGCGAGCGCAGCTCGTTGGCCACGCGCTTGCGCTCGGCCTCCATGCGGCGGTACACCGACTCGCCCACCTCCTGCGGCAGGTCCACGCGCTTCAGACGCACGTCGAGCACCTCCACGCCGATGGTGCGCGCGTCGGCGTCGGCTTTGGCGCGCATCAGCTCCATGATGCGGTCGCGCTCCCCGGACACCACCTCGTGGATGGTGCGCTTGCCGAACTCCGCGCGCAGGCTGTCGTTCATGGTCTGCGACAGACGGATCTTGGCGCGTGCCTCATCGCCGCCCACGCTGATGTAGTACTGCAGCACGTCGACGATGCGGAACTTGACGAAGGAGTCCACCAGGACGTTCTTCTTCTCCGAGGTGATGAAGCGCTCGGGCTCGTCCGCGTCCAGGGTGAGGATGCGCACGTCGAAGAAGCGCACGTTGTCGAGCAGCGGCACCTTGAGGTACAGGCCCGGGCTGCGGATCACGTTCACCGGCTCGCCCAAGCGGAACACGATGGCGTGCTGGCGCTGGTCGACGGTGAACAGCGTGAGGCTGGTGACGATCAGCGCCGCCACCAGCCCCACCAGCAGCAAGGTCAGGTTGCGTTTCATGGCCGGGCCTCCCGGTCGCGGCTGCGGAACGCATCGCGCGAGCGCGGGTCGGCCCCGGTCGGCGCGTTCGCCGGCGGCTCGGCGCCCGAAGCTGCGCCCTCCAACGCCGGCAGCGCGCCGCTCGCGCTCATCTGGATGATCTTGTCGAGCGGCAGGAACAGGATGTTGTTGCCCGCCTTCTGATCCACGTACACCTTGGTGGCGTTGCCGTATACCTGCTGCATGGTCTCCAGGTATAGGCGCTCGCGCGTCACGGCGGGCGCGCGCGCGTACTCGTTCTGCACCTGACGGAAGCGCGAGGCTTCGCCTTCGGCGTTGGCGATGACGCTCTGCTTGTAGCCTTCGGCTTCCTGCATCAGGCGCGAAGCCGTGCCGCGCGCCTTGGGCACCACGTCGTTGGCGTAGGCTTGACCCTCGTTGATCTGGCGCTCGCGGTCCTGGCCCGCTTTGACCGCGTCGTCGAAGGCGGCCTGCACCTGCTCGGGGGGCTGCGCCTGCTGCATGGTCACGCGGCTGATGTTGATGCCGGTCTTGTAGCGGTCGAGGATCTCCTGCATCAGCTTCTGCGCGGCGACCGCGATCTGCTCGCGCCCTTCGTACAGCACGAAGTCCATGCGGCTCTTGCCGACGATCTCGCGCATCGCCGATTCGGCCACCTGCATCACCGATTCGTCCGGCTGGCGGTTGTTGAACAGGTACTGGCCGGGGTCGCTCAGGATGTACTGCACCGCGAACTGCAGGTCGATGATGTTCTCGTCATCGGTGAGCATCAGCGATTCCTTCAGCACCTTGTTCTTGACGTTGTTGCGGTAACCCACCTCGACGGTGCGCACCTGGCTCAGGTTGACGATCTCCACCGACTCGATCGGATAGGGCAGGTGCCACTGCGGCCCGGGCTGGGTGGTCTGGACGTGCTTGCCGAAGCGCAGCACGATCCCGCGCTGGCTGGCGTCGACGATGTAGAAGCCGCTCGCCAGCCAGACGACGATCACCAGCGCGATCAGGATCAGGCCGCCGCCGCGGAACTGGCGCGCGTCGCCGCCGCGCCCGCCGCCTCTGCCGCCCATGCCGGGCAGCTTCTGCTTGAAGCGGCTCCACAGCTCGTCGAGGTCGGGCGGGCCGTCGTTTCCACGCCGGCCCCACTGGGGGTCGTTCAACGCCATGGCTGGCTCGGAAGTGTCCTGGTTTGGGAGCGGTTACGAGGCTCGCGATGCGGGCCGCCTTGCGTGAGGCCTCAGGCGACCGCGCGATCGGCAGAGCCTGAATGGAGCGTGCGGCCGGTGCCGGACCGGAACTCGTCGACGGCCTGGCGAATCAGGTCCACTCCTGCGCCGGTCTTGGCGCTGACGCGAAGGCGCGAGATCTTACCATATTCGTCGCGCTCGACGCCCGGCGCAAGGCCGGTCAGGTCGGCCTTGTTCAGCACCAGAATCTGCGGCACTTCGCCGGCACCGATGTCGGCCAGCACCCGGTTCACTTCGGCGATCTGCATGTCCTGCTCCGCGCCTGAAGAATCCACCACATCAAGCAAGAGGTCCGCCTGCACGGTTTCTTCCAGGGTAGCGCGAAAGGCCGCCACCAGCGTGGGGGGCAGGTCGCGGATGAATCCGACCGTGTCCGACAGCACTACTTCGCCGCCCATCGGTGTCTGCAGCTTGCGCGTGGTGGTGTCGAGCGTAGCGAACAGCTGGTGGGCGGCATACGCGTCGGCCTGGGTGAGCGCATTGAACAGCGTCGACTTGCCGGCGTTGGTGTAACCCACCAGCGCCACCGACAGCACTTGCGCGCGGCGCCGCGAGCGGCGCTGCACCTCGCGCTGACGCCGCACGGCCGCGAGCTTTTCCTTGAGCACCTTGACGCGCTTGCCGAGCAGGCGGCGATCGGTTTCCAATTGCGTCTCGCCGGGGCCGCGTAGCCCGATGCCGCCGCGCTGGCGCTCCAGGTGCGTCCAGCCGCGCACCAGGCGCGTGGCCAGGTGTTCGAGCTGCGCCAGCTCGACCTGCAGCTTGCCCTCGTGGCTGCGCGCGCGCTGCGCGAAGATGTCCAGGATCAGGCTCACCCGGTCCACCACGCGGCAGCCGAGCGCCTTCTCCAGATTGCGCTCCTGCGCCGGCGTCAGCTCGTGGTTGAACACCACCAGGGTAGCGGCCTGTTCGGCCACGCGCAGACCGAGCTCCGCGACCTTGCCGCTGCCGGCGAAGGTCGCCGGGTCAGGACGCCGGCGCTTGCCGCCGACCTGCGCCACCACTTCGAGGCCGGCGCTCGACGCGAGCTCGCGCAGCTCGGCGAGCTTGGCCGCGTAGTCGCGCTCGCCGAAATCCAGGCCGACGAGAACGGCTCGGTCGCCACCCCGCGGGCGTTCGAACATCTAGTACCGTTCCATGCCAACGGCACCGGCAGGCTGTGAGAGCGGTCCCGGTCGGTGCCGGCCGCGACGAGAGCGGACGAATGCGTCCGGCTCAGTTGTCAGAGGAGTGATCCAGGGAAAGGTTCACGGCGCGCGCCGGCACAACCGTCGAGATGGCGTGCTTGTAAACCATCTGCGTCACCGTATTCTTGAGCAGCACCACGTACTGATCGAACGACTCGATCTGGCCCTGGAGTTTGATGCCGTTCACCAGATAGATCGATACGGGCACGTGCTCCTTGCGCAAGGCGTTCAGGAACGGGTCTTGTAGCAGTTGCCCCTTTGCGCTCATAGCGACCTCTGTTGTTGTGGTCCGGTGCGCCTACTGTACTTGATTTCACAGTCGCCTGCCATCCCCGCCGGGCTCTCGGTGCGCTTGCCCGGCGATGGTCGCGGCCGCGGCTGCAAACCCGTCATTTGCGTTTCGCGTACGGGTTATGCCCCGCGCGGAACTGCAGCCGCACCGGCGTGCCGCGCAGCTCGAAAGCCTCGGCGAACACCCGCTCCAGGTAGCGCCGGTAGCTGTCCGGCAGCCGCTCCAGCTGGTTGCCGTGGACGACGATGGTCGGCGGGTTCACGCCGCCCTGATGGGCATAGCGCGGCTTGGGCCGGAACAGGCCGGCGCGTGGCGGCGGTTGCCGGTTGACGGCCTCGATCAGCGTGCGCGTGAGCTTCGGGGTCGGCAACCTGACCGTGGCGGCGGCGTAGGCCGCGTCCACCGAAGCGAGCAGCTCCCGCACGCCGCGCCCGCCCAGCGCCGAGACGTAATGGAAGCGGGCGAAGGCGAGGAAGCCGAGCTTGCGCGCGATCTCGCGCTTGACCGCCTGGCGCCGGCCGGCGTCGGCGGCGTCCCACTTGTTCACCGCCACCACCAGCGCCTTGCCCGCCTCGAGGATGAAGCCGGCGATGTGGGCATCCTGATCGGCGATATCCTGCTGCGCATCCAGCACCAGCACCACGACGTTGGCATCCTCGATCGCCTGCAGGGTCTTCACCACCGAGAACTTCTCCACCGTCTCCTGCACCTTCCCGCGGCGGCGCAGGCCGGCCGTGTCGATCAGCGTGTAAGACTTGCCGCCACGCCGGAACTCGACGTAGATGCTGTCGCGGGTGGTGCCCGGTTGATCGAAGGCGATCACCCGCTCTTCGCCCAGCACGGCGTTGACCAGCGTGGACTTGCCGACGTTGGGCCGGCCCACTACCGCGATCTTGGGTGCGATCTTGGCTGCGGTCTCGGGTGCGATCTTGGGGCCGGCCGTAGGCGGCTCCTCTGCAGCTTGTTCCTCGGCAACCGGTTCCTCGGGGAACGGCGCCAGGACCAGCTCCAGCAGATCGCGCACACCCTCGCCGTGGGCGGCCGACACCGGCAGCGGCTCGCCCAGTCCCAGCTCGTGGAACTCGGCGGCAACCGCTTCGCGCGAGCGACCCTCCGCCTTGTTGACCACCAACCATAGCGGCTGACCGGTCTTGCGCAGCTCGACCGCGATCTCGCGATCCTCCGCAGTGAGGCCCTCGCGCGCGTCGACCAGGAACAGCACGGCGTCGGACTCGGCGACAGCCTGCAGCGTCTGCTTGGCCATCGCGCCGAAGATTCCGCTGCGCGCACCCGGCTCGAGCCCGCCGGTGTCCACCGCCAGGAAACTGCGGCTGCCGAGCCGCCCGCGGCCGTAGTGCCGGTCGCGCGTGAGCCCGGGGATGTCGGCGACCAGCGCATCGCGGCTGCGGGTGAGGCGGTTGAACAGAGTCGACTTGCCGACGTTGGGACGGCCGACCAGGGCGATTGTCGGGATCATTACGGTACTGCGTGACCGAGAAGCGTGACCGAGAAGCGTGACTGAAAAGCGTCACCTTAAGATGGGAGCGCTAGGTATGATCGC
>DATBMG010000022.1:0-13518 GCA_036554965.1 Burkholderiales bacterium | reverse complement strand
GGCCAGTCGATCGTCGTCGTCAACAAGGCCGGCGCCGGCGGCCAGGTCGGATGGACGGAGCTTGCGCGGCAGAAGCCCGACGGCTACAACATCGGCTACATCAATCTGCCCGCCCTGAACACCGTCATCCTCGACCCGGACCGCAAGGCCGTGTTCAAGATCGATTCGTTCACGCCGATCGTCAACCAGGTGCTCGACCCGGGCGTGGTGTGGGTCAAGGCCGACAGCCCGCACAAGACGATCAAGGACCTGATCGAGGCAGCGAAGCGGACGCCCAACAAGATCAGCGCGGTGACCACCGGCGTGCTCTCCGACGACCACCTGGCGATCCTCATGGTGGAGGAGGTCAATCCCGGCGCGATCTTCCGCATCGTGCACCTCGCCGGCGGCGCAGCGCAGCTGCAAGAGATCATGGCGGGCAACGTCGACGTCGCGTTCGACAACGTCGGCAGCATCGTTCCGCGCGTGCGCAGCGGCGAAATCCGTGCCCTCGCGGTGATGGACACCCAGCGCTCGAAGTTCCTGCCGGACGTGCCCACCACCGGGGAGCTCGGCTACCCGACCGTCGTCTCGCGCTCGGCGCGCGGCATCGCGGGGCCGAAAGGCATGCCGGCCCCGATCGTCAAGAAGCTTGTCGAGGTGTTCACGAAGGCGATGCAAGATCCTGGATACGTGAGCCGGATGGAGAGCACCGGGCTCGCGCTCAAGATCATGGTCGGCGCGGAATACGAGCGCTACTACAAGGAGGCCCACGACCACGCGAGGAAGTACGTCGAGTGGGCGCGGAATCGCCCGCGCAAGTAGCCGGGCGAGACCGGGTTCGAGTTCCTTGACGCTGTCCCCAGTTCCTTGACGCTGTCCCCGTTTCTTGACGCTGGCCCAGTTCCTTGACGCTAGCCAGGGCCGCGCCTAGACTGGGTTGCAAACACCATCAGCCGCGCTGAAGCCGGCGGATTCCACTCCGGGAGGCCCTGCCATGAATCTGCGCTCGAGACAGCTCGCGTTCGCTTGCACAGCCGCCGTGGTGGCCGTCATCGGCACCGGCGCGTTCGCCGAGGACCGGGTGGTGAAAATCGCCGGCTTCAACGGCAAGACCGGCGTGGGGCGCTCGTTCGGCCTGAACGCCGAGGCCGCCATGTTCGCGGCCGCGGACACCATCAACCGCAGCGGGGGGGTCAAGCTGGGCGACGGCGCTCGCGGCCGCATCGAGGTCACGTTCTACGACGACCGCTGCAACGCCGAGGAAGGCATCTCGGTGATCCGGCGCGTGACCTCGGGCGATGCGGTCGTGGCGATCGGCCCGGGTTGCTCCAACGTGGCCGAGCCGCTGTACGGCATCCTGCAGAAGAAAGTCGGCGACACCTCCGACAGCGGCCTGCAGATGCCGGTGTTCACCGACGGCGCGATCAAGGTGGGCCTGGCCAAGATCTCCGAATGGGCGTTCCGCAACGTGCCCAACGAGCAGGAGATGTACAAGGCGCTGTTCGCCTGGTTGCGCGCTCAGCATCCCGATCTGCACACCGTCTATGGCGGGGTCGAAGAGGATTTCGCGCATTCGCGCTCCACCTGGTACGCGGTGATGAAAGAACGCGCCAAGGAGGCCGGCTTCGAGGTCAAGGGTGAGACCAAGTGGCTGCTCGCGGACACCAACTTCGCCACCCAGGTGCGCGAGTTGAAGGCGGCCAAGGCCGACATCGTCGCGCTGGCCGCGCACCCGTTCACCGCCTGCGGCGTGCTCAAGGAGATGCGGCGCCAGAGCGTGAAACCCAAAGTGATCGTCGGTTTGACCAGCGCCTCGAGCCTGGAGACGCTGCGCGGGTGCGCAGCACAGGCCGAGGGCACGTACATCCCGACCAGCTATGCTCCGGTGACCAAGGAAGCCGCCGCGGCGGCCGAGGCGACCGCCAGGTTCAACGGCAGCGCCGATCTGCACAGCATGGGCGCCTGGGAGAACGTGTTCATCATCAAGCAGGTGATCGAGTCCGAGGCCGTGCTCGCCAAGCCGGACACGGTCGCGGCCGACCGGCGCAAGATCCGCGACGGCCTGGCCAAGCTCAAGGAGACCGACGGGTTGCTGGGCAAGTCGGTGCGCACCCCCGACCGCGAGGCGATCAAGCCGTTCGTGTTCGTGCAGGCGAGCGCCGGCCAGTGGAAGGTCGCCCACACCCCGACCGCCCGCTGAAGCGCCGCGCCGCCGCGCCATGTCGGCGCTCGAGCTCGCGCAGGCGGTCTTCGACGGCCTGCTGTTCGGAGCGACCTACGCCGTAATCGGCATCGGCTTCACCCTGATCTTCGGGGTGATGCACAAGATCAACATGGCCTACGCCGCGGCGTCGCTGGCCGGGGCGTACGCCGCGCTGCTGATCCTGCTGTTCGTCCAGGCCCCCGCCCTGGTGGTGTTCCTCCTGGCCGGCGTGGCCGGCGGCGTCATCGGGCTGGTCATCTACGTTTGCTGCTTCCGCTTCATGCCGCTGGCCGCGCCGCTGGCGCCGCTGATGGCAACCATCGGCATGCTGATGCTGATCGACGAGATCATCGTACACGCGACCGAGGGGATGCCGCTGCCCTACCCGGCGCTGTTCGACAACGTGATGCTGCAGCTGGGCGAGTTCACGCTGCGCGGCGATCTGCTGCTGGTGTTCGGCGTGAGCATCGCCTGCATGGCGCTGATGCTATTGCTCCTCTATCGAACCAGGCTGGGCCTGGCCACACGCGCGGTGGCCCAGCAACCGGTCGCGGCGCAGCTGTGCGGCGTGCGGCTCACCCGCGTCAACGCGCTCACCTTCTTGCTCACCGGGCTGTTCGGCGGGATCGCCGGGGCGATGATCGGCGCTTCCGTGGGCACGCTGTCGCCGCTGCTCATCCTGCCGGTGACCATCAAGGGTCTCATCGTCACCGTGATCGGCGGGCTGGGCAGCATCCCCGGGGCGATCGTCGCCGGCCTGCTGGTGGGCGCCTGCGAGAATCTGTTTCAGTTCCTGCGCGGGGTGACCGAGCGCGACATCTACGTGATGCTTCTGCTGTTCGTGTTCCTGGTGTTCCGCCCCGGCGGCATCTTCGCCCCGGGGCGCGGGCGCGATTGAGCCATGGACTTCTACTTCGGACTGGCGCAGACGCTGGGCGTGCACACGTTGCTCGGGCTGTCGGTGTACATCGTGCTGCTGACCGGCCAGCTGACCTTGGCGCAGGCCGGCTTCGCCGCCATCGGCGCCTATGTCGCCGGCATGCTCACCGTGATCGCCGGCTGGCACATCGTCCCGGCGCTCGCTGCCGGCAGCCTCGCCACCTCGCTCGTCGCCTGCGCGGTCGCGTTTCCCGCGCTGCGCGTGCGCGGGCTGATGCTGGCGGTCGCGACCATCGCATTCGGCGAGGCGGTGCGCCTGTTCTTCTTCAATTTCGACTACCAGGTGTGGAAAGGCGACATCCAGGTCGGACCGCTGGGCGGCGAGGGCTTCCGCCAGATCCGCTTCTTCCCCGAGAACGGCTGGTCCACTCTCGAGGTGATGCTGTTCGTGTGGGCGTGCGTCGCCCTGGTGATGGCCGCGCTGTGGTGGACCGACCGCTCGCGGGCAGGAGCGGTGCTGCGCGCGGTGGGCGAAGACGAGGTGGCGGCGCAGAGCGTGGGAGTGAATCTGACCGCCGTCAAGGTGAGCGCGATGACCGCCTCCGGGGCCATCGCCGGCCTGGGCGGCGGGCTGTATGCGCACTACACGACGCACATCGAACACGCGAACTTCACGTTGGGGCTGGCCACCTTCGCCATCGCCTATCCGATCCTGGGCGGGTTATCCAGCGTGTTCGGCACGCTCGCCGCGGTGGTGTTCATCCAGGGCTTTCTGGTGGAGGGTCTGCGTTTCCTGGGCGACTGGCGCAACCTGCTGTTCGGGGCGCTGATCGTGCTCGCCATGAACCTGCGCCCGCGCGGACTGCTCGATGCCGCCACCGCTGCGCGGCTCAAGCGCCTGCTCACCGGCCCGGGCGGCGCGCCATGAGCGCCGCGCTGCTGCAGCTCGACGGCGTGTCGCGCCGCTTCGGCGGGGTGCGAGCGGTCGACGCGGTGGATCTCACCGTGGCGCAGGGGGAGATCCTCGGCCTGATCGGGCCGAACGGTTCCGGCAAGAGCACCATCGTCAATCTGGTGTGCGGGCTGTTTCCCCTGAGCGGCGGACGCGTCCGCTTCGAAGGCCGCGACCTGGCCGCGCAGCCGCCGCATCGCCGGGTCGCGGCCGGCATCGCGCGCACGTTTCAGAGCATCCGCCTGTTCGGGCAGCTCACGGTTTGGCAGAACCTGTGGGTGGCGCAGAGCCCGCCCGCGAAGCGCTCCGTGGCGGTGTTCGCGGCGCGCTGGCTCGGCGGTCACCGCAAGGCGCGCGAGGCGATCCGCGAGGCGCTCGAGTTCGCCGGCCTCGCCGGCCAGCGCGATCAGCTCGCCGGCAGCCTATCGTTTGGCGAGCAGCGCCGCCTCGAGCTGGCCCGGGCGCTCGCAGCACGCCCGAAGTTGCTGCTGCTCGATGAGCCGGCGGCCGGCATGAACGCCACGGAAATCGCGGAGCTCGACGAGCGCATCCGCAGGGTCCGAGAGGGGGGCATCACAGTGGTGCTGATCGAGCATCACATGGAGCTGGTGATGTCGGTGACCGATCGCATCGCCGTGCTCAACTTCGGCCGCAAGATCGCGGAGGGCAGCCCCGGCGAGATCCAGGCGCACCACGAGGTGCGCGAGGCCTATCTGGGTGCGGGAGGCGAGCCGTGAGCGCGGCGCCGCTGCTCGAGATCGCCGATGTGGTCACCGCCTACGGCCGGATCGAGGCGCTCAAAGGCGTCTCGCTCAGCGTCGCCGCTGGCACCATCACCTGCTTGCTGGGGCCGAACGGCGCCGGCAAGACCACGCTGATGTTGACCGTCGCTGGCATCCTCAAGCCGAAGCGCGGCGCGATCCGCTTCGAGGGAGCCTCCATCGCGGGCTGGCTGCCGGACCGCGTGGTCGCGCGCGGCGTTGCGCTGGTGCCCGAGAACCGGCTGGTGTTCGCACAGATGAGCGTGCGCGACAACCTGCTGGCAGGCGCCTATCTGCGCAAGGACCGCGACGCGGTCGCCGCCGATCTGGAGCGCATGTACGAACGCTTCCCGCGCCTGCGCGAGCGCGCACAGCAGCACGCCGGCACGCTGTCCGGCGGCGAGCAGCAGATGCTCGCCGTGGCGCGCGCGCTGATGTCGCGACCGCGGCTGCTGCTGATGGACGAGCCCTCGCTCGGCCTCGCGCCGCTGGTGGTCGGCGACATCTTCCGCATCATCGCCGGCCTGAAGGCCGAGGGCACCACGGTGTTTCTGGTCGAGCAGAACGCGCGCGTGGCGCTCGACGTGGCGGACCGCTTCTATCTCATGGAGCAGGGTCGGGTCAGCTTCCAGGGCACGCCCGGGGAGGTGGTGCAGGACGAAGTCATCCGGCGCGCGTATCTCGGCTCGGCGCGCCCGCGCCTCCCTTCCCCTCCCCCGCAAGCGGGGGAGGGTTAGGGTGGGGGCTCGCGGGGCGTGGGGGGCCGCTTGATCGACGCCGTCCAGAACACGCTGGACGGGCTGATGGTCGGTTCATCCTACGCCTTGCTCGCGCTCGGCTTCACGCTCACCTTCGGCGTGATGCGTCGGCTCAACCTCGCGTATGGCGCGACCATCATGGCCGGCGTCTATCTTGGCACCTGGCTCACCCTCGAGCACGATGCCGGCGTGGCGGCCGGCGGGTCGGCCGCGGTGGGCGGGGCAATACTCGCCAGCCTGTACGTCGAGCGCCTGTGCTTCGCGTCGTTGCCCGAGCGCGCGGCGCTGGCTTCCATGGTGTCGAGCTTCGCGGTCTGGATGCAGCTCGAGGAGGCGGCCATGCTGGCGCTGCCGCGCCACACCTACCCGTTTCCTGCGCTCGTCAGCGGCGAGCCGCTCGGCGTGGTGCTGCCGTGGGGCGCGCTCGCCCTGCGCCTCGAGTACCTGGTGATGCTCGGCAGTGCAATGGCCATCGGTGCCGGGCTGTATTTCGTCTTGCAGCACACGCGCTTCGGTCGCGCGCTGCGGGCCACCACCGACAACGCGCTCGGCGCCCGGCTGCTCGGCATCGAGGTGGGCGCCATGCGCATGCGCGCTTTCGCGCTGGCCGCCGCCGTGGGCGGCATCGCCGGCTTTCTGATCGCCGCCACCGATCAACAAGTGACGCCGATGCTCGGCATGTGGACCACCATCAAGGGTCTGGTGGCGATGATGCTGGGCGGGCTCGGCTCGCTGCGTGGCGCCGTGGCGGGCGGGCTGCTGCTGGGCGTGGTCGAGGCGCATGCCCAGTGGTACTTCGGCCCGCAGGTGCGCGACCTGGTCGCGTTCCTGCTGCTGTTCGCCTGTCTCGCGGTGCGTCCGGCCGGGTTGCTCGGCAGCGCGCGCGCCGGCGGCAGCCATCGGCCGCCGGGAGGCGGGCGTGGATGAGTTCACCGTCGGCGTGTTGTCCAACGTCGGCATGATCTCCTTCTTGGCGCTGTCGGCGTACCTGCTGCTGGTGACGGGCGAGATCTCCTTCGGCCAGCAAGGGTTCTTCGCGATCGGCGCGTACAGCGCCGGGATCGGGACCGCGCTGTGGGGATGGCCGCTGGGTGTGGCGCTCGCGTGGGGGGCCGCCGCCGCCGCAGGCGCCGCTGCGCTGGTCGGCGCGCTGACGCTGCGCCTGCGTGGACTGTACTTCGCGGTGGCCACGCTCGCTTTCGCGGAGGCGGTGCGCATCACGTTCGAGCTGCTTCGCTACCAGGTCGAGATCGACGGAGAGCCGGCGGGACCGAACGGCACCGAGGGCTTTCGCGGGATCCGCTACGTGCTCGAGCACGACATCGGACCCATGCAATACCTCGGGCTGATCTACGGGCTGCTCGCCGCGGTGCTAGCGCTGTTTCTGTGGTTGGAGCGCGCGCGCATCGGCCGCGTGCTGCGCATGATCGGCGAGGACCCGGCGCTGGCAGCGATGCAGGGTGTCGACGTGGCGCGCGCGAAGCTCGCCGCCGCCACCGCCGCCGGGGCCCTCGCCGGCCTGGGCGGAGGGCTGTACGCACACCTCACCACCTACGTCGAGCCGCGCAACTTCGACGTCATGCTGGGCGTGCACAGCCTGGCCTATGGCCTGATCGGCGGCCTCGGTACTGCGTTCGGTCCGCTGCTCGGGGTGGCGATCGATATCGGGCTGCTCGAATCCACGCGCTGGTTTTCGGGCTACCGCATGATCGTGTTCGGCGGATTGGTGGCGGTGCTCCTCATCTTGCGCCCGCGCGGGCTGCTCGACGAGCGCCTGGTGCAACGCCTGCGCTCGGGCTGGCCGTTCGGCGTCCATGCTGCGCGTTGACGACCTCGGCGTGCATTTCAACGGCGTGCGGGCCCTGGACCGGGTCGGCTTCACGCTCGCCGCGGGCGAGGCCCTCGGACTGATCGGGCCGAACGGCTCGGGCAAGACCACGCTATTCGACGCCATCTGCGGCCTGGTCGCGCCCGACTCCGGGCGGGTGCTGTTCGACGGCGAACAGATCACCGGGCAATCGGCGCACGCGATCGCTCGACGCGGGATCGCGCGCACCTTCCAGGGCGTGCGCCTGTTCGAGCGCATGACCGCGCTGGAGAACGTGCGCTGCGCACAGCCAGGCGCCACGGCCCAGCGTGGGGAAGCCGGGCGGCTGCTCGAGCAGGTGGGAATCGGGCAGTTCGGCGGTGTACTGGCGGAGGATCTGCCGCTCGCGGCGCGGCGGCGGCTGGAGCTTGCCCGGGTGTTGGCGCGCCGCCCGCGGCTGCTGTTGCTCGACGAGCCCGCGGGTGCGATGACCCAGGCGGAGACGATCGAGATGGCGCAGCTGCTGCGCTCGGTGCACACGGGTGGATGCGCGATGATCGTGGTCGAGCACCGCATCGAGCTGGTGGCCGAGATCTGTCCGCGCGTGCTGGCTCTGGACTGCGGGCGCGTGGTGGCCGACGGCAGTCTCGATGCGGTGCTCGCCGATGCGCGCGTGCGCTCCGCGTACCTCGGCGTGGCCGGCTGAGACCGCACCGCCCGCATGCATCGGAGCAGGCGAATGGACCGGTGCAGATGGACGAGCCTCGCCCTGGGCATCGCCCTGGCGCTGTCATGCGAAGCGGCCGAGCGAGCGCGAGCCGAAGTGCGCTGCGCGCCGGCTGGGGCTACGCTCACCTACGACTGCCTGATCCGCCTCACCCATGCCCGCACCGGCGCCCCGCTCACCGGCGCTCGGTTCACGGTCGGCGCCGACATGCCTTCGATGCCGATGGCGCACGCGGTCAAGCCGGTGGCCGCAACGCCCGCGGGCGAGCCGGGCCTGTACCGTGCCCGCATCGAGCTGGAAATGACCGGAGAATGGGCGCTGCAGCTCAAACTTTCCGCGCCGTTTCGCGACCGGATCGTCAGCCGGCAGCGCTTCGAGGAGTGACGGCGGCCGAGGCGATACACCAGCCGGACCCGCTGTAACCGCCGCCGCTCCCGGCGCCCGACGTGCAAGCCCGGCAGGGAGCGAGAGACACCTTGCCACCAAAACTGTGGTAGGCGCCGAGCACCACGGTCAGCGCCTGCTTCTCGCCGTCGGAAACCACGTGCTCGGCGGCGCCATCGGCGCCCTCGAGGCGGACGGTGGCGCGGGCCGATGCGGCGACCTTGAACAGCATCAGTAGGTGGTCGGGCTCCACCATTTCGTCGTACCAGTAGCCACGCCAGTTGGGGTCCTCGCTTTGCCTCAGGCGGGGGGCGGCAAACTCGTAGGACTTGTCATCCGCCTTGATGTGGACGCGGGTATTGCCGGAGGGTTTGTCGCCGGGAAACTGGATGCGGATGCGCAACCATACCTCGCAGGCCTTCTTGCCGATATAGAGAAAGAACGCCTCCTCCCCGACCCCCAGGGGCGAGGACTGATGCCGGTAGAGGATGGCGCCGCTGTCGTCCTTCACGACGCGCAGGCTCTCGGGGATGTCTCCAACCACGCCACGCGGACACGCTTCCGCCGGGTGGGGGTCCTGCCCCCAAGCAATGGTCGGCACGAGCGCCACGCTCCAGGCGCACAGTGCGACCAGCACGAGCAGCAAACGTGTAGAGATTTGGGTTCTCCGTCTGAGGGCGACTCAGCACCGGTCGCGATGACGTTTCGCAAGCCGGCGACCCCTCCCCGCCGCCCGATCGCGCTGAACAGTTCGAGCGCGATCGCAAATGCCGAAAGTATAGACGAAGCCGGGCGAAGGGCGCGGGCTTCGGTGGACACGCCGCCGACCTTGTGCCTGCGTAGACCATGCCGTATAGTCGATCATCGACACGCGCTCGCCTGGGCACGGATAGAGCCGCTGCTAGCGTAGCGGGCGCGTGGCCATCCTGGTCTCGCGGGTGTTCATGAAGCTCTCGCCCAACCTCCGCCTGTTCGCTCTCCTGCTTGTCGCCTTGACGCTGTCGGTCGGCGTCGTGGTGTTCTCCGAGAGCACGCACCGGCGCTTGGGCGAGGCCAATCAGCAGATCGCCGCCTCGACGGAGGCGCAGGCGGTTGCCAGTGAATTGCTCGCACTGGTGATCGATGCCGAAACGGCACAACGCGGCCTCCTCCTGACCGAGCGTCCGGAGTATATGGAGCCGTATGTGGTCGCGCTGCCGCAGATCCGTCCCAAGCTGAGCCGCTTGCGCGAGGTGACTGCCGGCGCAGTGGAGATCCAGGCGCACGTGGACCGGCTGGGCGAGCTACTCAGCGAGCGCTTCTCCGAGCTGGACGCCTCCCTGGTGCTGTACCGCCAGCGAGGCCCGAAGGCGGCGCTCGAGCTGATGCGCACCGACTTCGGGCGGCGTTCCATGGACCGGATCCGCGGCGAGGTGGACGCGATCCAGCTCGCGCTGCGCACCGACCTCATCGAGCGTCACCAGAGCTGGGACCGGGACGTCACATTTTCGCGACTGGGCCTAGCGGTCATTGCGGGGCTGAACGTGGCGCTGCTGCTGCTGGTGTACGTGCAGGCGCGCAGAGAGATCCTGTGGCGCGAGCGCCAGCGGCGCAGTCTGGTGGAGCAACGGCGCCTGCTGGAGGAGCAGGTGCAGGAGCGCACCGCGCAGCTTTCCGAGCTGTCCAGCAACCTGCAGAAGGTTCAGGAGGCCGAGAAGGCGAAGCTCGCGCGCGACATCCATGACGAGCTCGGCAGTATCCTGGTGTCGGCGCGCATGGATGTGTCCTGGGCGCGGCGGCGGGTCGAGCCGCTCGATCCCACGGCCGCGCAAAAACTGGCGCGCGCCAGCAGCACTCTGGACGAAGGCGTCGAGATCAAGCGCCGCATCATCGAAGACCTGCGGCCCACGCTGCTGGACAACCTCGGCCTGGCGGCGGCCTTGAACTGGCACGTGAACCAAGCGTGCGAGCGCGGCGGCTTGATCTGCAATCTGTCGCTGCCGGAGGAAGATCTCGAGGTCCCCAGTCCAGTGTCGATCGCGCTGTTTCGCGTTGTGCAGGAGGCGCTCACCAACGTGCTGCGCTACGCGAAGGCGCGCAACGTCTGGCTCGCCCTCGAGCACACGGGGACCGGCATCTCCATGGTTCTGCGCGACGATGGCGTGGGCATCGCCCCTCAGGCACTGGGCGATCGTCTTTCGCACGGCATCGTGGGGATGCGCCAGCGCATCGCCTCGCTCGGAGGAACCTTCCGGATCGGGCGCGTGGCCAAGGGGGGCACCGCCATCGAGGTGTTCGTTCCGCTGCACGGCCGCGACGCGCCCGCCGACGACGACGGGCCACCCGCTGCACCACAGCCAGTGGAGAGCGTTCCCGAGTCGTAAGCCGCATAGCTGCCAAGACACGCCGGACACCCGCGCAACGCACGGCGCCTCGGCAGTTCCACGCAGGGCTCGAAAAAAAGAGCGGGCGCACAAGCGCCCGCCCCGGGGTCACTGCGGTGCCGTTACATCTGGCCGTGCTTCTTCTTGGCCGCGTCGATGCACTTCTGCTGCTCGGCTGCCGGGAGCGACTCGCATTTCTTCAGCGCGGCCTGAAACTCCTGCTCGCGCTGTTGCGGATCGCCCGTCGGCTGTTGCTGCTGGTCCTGTGCGAAGGCGAGGCCGCTCAGGCCGAGGGCCAGGGCGCCGGCGCCGAGGATGGTCGAGAGTGCTTTCATGAAGGCGTCTCCTTTGTTCCAGTTGCTGGGTGGCCGAACCCACGATCACGCCGTGGATGCGACCGATGATCGCCGCAACGAGCCGCATTGAGAGAACCCCCTTGCCCGGCGCGGCTGCTTGCGGCGGTGGCTGGGACGGGCAGTGGGTGTGAGCCGTGACGGCTCGCATGCTCTGACGCAACCCACGCGGTTGCGGCCGGCGGGCTCAGCCTCTCTGTCGCTGCTCCCACCCGCGTACTATCGCCTCCCATTCCTGCATTTCGAGCTCGGCCTCGGCCGTCGAGATACCGTATTCCGCCCGCAACGTGGCGAGCAGCCGATCGCGCTTGCCGGCGATCATTTCGAGCTGCGCGTCGGTGAGCCTGCCCCACTTCTGGCGGGCGAGCGCACCAAGCTGCCGCCAGTTTGCCTCGATGCGGTCCCACATCACCGGTCTCCACGGCTTGTCGCCTGCGTTCTCAGCTCTGCGTCAACTCGCGGCGGACCTCCTGGTACGTCTGCTTGAGATCGGCCAGCGCGGCGAGCACCTGCTCCTTCATGCCGGCCCACGTCTCTGCGCTCTCCACTCTCAGCGCGGTCAGCTTCGCCTCGGCCGCGTGCCACTTCTCCTCGAGCAGTTGCACTTGCTGCTGCAGCGTCTGCTTGGCGGCGCCCGTTGCGGACTCGGCTTCGCGCTTGAGCGCGTCCAGCTCGGCCCTGATATCGTCCAGTTCCCGTTGCGCGGCTTGCTGGAAGTCGTTCTTTTCCTGCTGGGCAAGCTGAGCGGTGGCGTCCAGCGCTTCCTCGGTCTGCTGTCTCACATCGTTTGCGCTCATCCGGCTCTCGGACGGGGTCTGCTCGCCGCAGCCCGCGGCGAGCAGCGCCGCTCCCAGGAGCGCCACGCCGGCGACGCGCAAACCGGCGCTGGTTCGATCCCTCGATGCATGTTGCGTCAGCATGGTCAGCCTCCTGATCATTGGCATCGTGTGCGCCTCGCGAACTGCGAGTGCGTGAAGCCTGTGGCGCAACCGCCGTGCCACTTGTCTTCCGCCGCCCGCTCAGTCACTTGCGTGAGGGCGCCCGCGCCGGTGATGTAAGAAAGCTGCGGCTGCCCTGTAAGGCCGACAAACTTGCCCGCCCCGCGGGCAAAAAAATGGGAGAAGCGATGCCGGGGGTGTCGGCTGCTTCTCCCGAGGGGGAGGAGAGTGAACGCGAGAGAACGCAGAGCTGGCCTCGGAAAACCCGCAGCGTGCGCGGTCTTCCGGCGCTGCTTCTCTCTCTATGCCAGTGGCAATCGCTGTGCCATGCGATATGCGTAGCGGTCGGACGCTCGAACTTCCGTCCGATCAATGGTTTCCAGGTTCCGGCGCGGCGTGTCGCCGACCCGCCCGGCGTGAAAATCCTGCAGAACTTTGCACGCTTTACAAGTTAGCCATGCCCGCGGCGGACACGCTACTGTGGGCTTGCACGCGCAGCGATGTCTTCGAGCACCTCGCGCACGCGGTCGTATTCTCGGGCCTTGTCGAAAAAGTAGTCCGCACCCAGCTTCAGGCTGCGGTCGCGGAAATGCGGGAAAGCGAAGTTGGTGAGCACGATGACCATGACGCCTCGCCCTGCAGGCGTCGCGCGCAGCGCCTTGAGCACGGCGAGTCCGTTGCCTTGACGCAGCTGCAGGTCCAGGACGACGGCATCGCAGGGTCCACGCGCCAGCAGCTCGAGGGCCTGGACCTCGGTCTCCGCATAGCCGGCGACCTCGATGCGCCCCGGCGAGCAGATCGATTCGCCGAGCTGCTCGCGCAGGCGCTTCGAGTCCTCCACGATGAGGACGCGCAGCGGCTTCGCCGGCGCGTTGCTGTGCTGATCGGCCGTCATGCTCCAGCACCGACGAGGTGGCGTGCTTCACGCATGCCTCACCCTATCATCAAGCCGCCGCGAGCGCTGTCGGAGTTTGTCCTACGTGCCGGGTCGGATGGCTACCGGCGGCTCACTCGATCAGGCCGTTCTTGATGGCGTAGTAGGTCAAGTCCGCATTGGTGCGCATCTCCATCTTTTCCAGGATGCGCGTGCGGTAGGTGCTCACCGTCTTGACGCTCAGAAACAGCTCCGCGGCGATGCGCGAGACACTCTGCCCCGACGCCAGCCGGCGGAAGATCTGGAACTCGCGTTCCGATAGCGTCGCGTGCACCGGCCGGTCGCTGCCTTCCAGGTCCTTGAGCAACAGCTGTCCGAGCGATGCGCTGACGTACTTCCTGCCCTGCGCTACCGTGCGCAAGGCGCCGATCAGCTCTTCGGGGGCGCTCTCCTTGCGGATGAATCCGCTCGCCCCGGCGCGCAGGAGCGCGACCGCATATTGCTCCTCCGGGTAGGCGGTGAGGATGAGGACCGGAA
>DATBMG010000005.1:0-10606 GCA_036554965.1 Burkholderiales bacterium | reverse complement strand
GCGCCTCTTGCAGCGCCCGGAACAAGCCGAGCTGGACGCCCAGGTGGATGAGGTAGATGGTGTTGAAGCCGCGCCGCCATTCGAAGATACGGGCGACCTGGCTGTCGGCGGTGATTTCGGCGCGCTGCTCTCCCATCGCGATATTCCCCGGCGTTGTCGCAACACGCGAGTATACGCCGCGCTCAACCGCTCGCTTTCTCGGGCAGGAACAGCTGCAGCAGGTCGTTCAGGAAGCGCTGGCCGCGCAGCGTCGGCGCAACGTGCTGCCGATCGAAATGCAGCAACGTCAGAGATTCCGCGCGCCGCAGCGCAGGCAACAGCGCTATGAACGGAAGGCCGGTGCGCTCCTGGAACAGCGCGACCGGGAACCCGGCGGTCAAGCGCAGCGCGTTCATCGCGAACTCGAAGGGCAGGTCCTCGACGGCGACCTCCGCCGCCGCCTGTGCGGCTTCCCCGGCAAGGGCCTTGTCCATGTAGTCGCGCGGATTCCTCCAGCGCATCTGGCGCAGGACGCGTTGCGCGAAACTGAGCTTGCCGTGAGCGCCCGCGCCGATGCCCAGGTAGTCCCCGAAGCACCAGTAATTGAGGTTGTGCCGGCATTCGCGCCCCGCGCGCGCGAACGCCGACACCTCGTAGTGGCCGAAGCCGGCGGCGGCCAGGCGCTGCTCGATCGACTCCTGCATCGAGGCGGCCAGCTCATCGTCGGGCAGGCGCGGCGGGAAGCGATGGAAGTAGGTGTTGGGCTCGATGGTCAGGTGATAGGCGGACAGATGTGGAGGTGCAAGTGCGATGGCCCGGTCGATGTCGGCTTGCGCCTCGGCGAGCGTCTGGCCGGGCAATGCGTACATCAGATCGAGGTTGAAGTTGTCGAAGCTGGCATGCGCGATCTCCACCGCCCGGTACGCCTCGCCGGCGTCGTGGATGCGCCCGAGCGCGGACAGCCGCTCGGGCTGGAAGGTCTGGATACCGACCGAAAGCCGGTTGACGCCCAGTGCGCGGTAGGCGGCGAACTTCTCCGCCTCGAAAGTGCCGGGGTTGGCTTCGAGCGTGATCTCGGCGTCCGCCGCCAGATGCAGACGCGCCCTGATCCCGCACAGCAGCCTGTCGAGCCCCGCCGCGGACAGCAGGCTCGGCGTGCCGCCGCCGAAGAACACCGTGTGGACGATGCGGCCCCAGACCAGCGGCAAGGCGGCATCCAGATCGGCCAGCAGGGCTGCGATGTAGCGCTGCTCCAAGTCCGGGTCCAGGGACCTGGCGCGTGCTCCCCCAGCGGCGCCGCGCAGCTCGTGCGAGTTGAAGTCGCAATACGGGCACTTGCGCACGCACCAGGGCAGGTGTACGTACAAGGCCAGCGGCGGAAGGCTCGTCAGCCGGATCGCGCCGGACAGGACCGGATCTGCCAGAGTAGTCCGCACGGTGCCCCTATCCTAACCCGACTGCAGCCGCTGGATTGCCGGGGTCTTTGCAAACTCCCGAAGGCGGCGTAGCCTGCGCCTCCAGGCGGCCCGCGCCTGCCGCGTCAGGCGACATCGACGCTCAGAGGTTTCGGCAATGCATCTCGCGCGGGGTTTCGCGTTCGATAGACTGTCGCATCCCATAGGCAGCTCATCATCGCGCTGGCTCACAGAGGAAACACCATGCTTGAACTGAGACCGACTTGCGAGCACTGCAACAAGGCGCTGCCACCGGACTCGCTCGAAGCGCGCATTTGCTCGTTCGAATGCACCTTCTGCGCAACGTGCGTCGCCGAAACCCTCGACAACGTCTGTCCGAACTGTGGCGGCGGCTTTGTACCCCGACCGATCCGGCCGTCAAAAAACTGGAAGGGCGACAACTTCCTGGGTGCGTATCCGGCAAGCACCAAGGTGAAGCACCGGCCGGTCGATCGCAGCGCGCACGCGAAGTTTGCCGCCGGCATCCAGACGATCCCCCCGGAGAAGCGCTAGCACCGCCGTTTTCACTGCGCGCCTGCGAACAAACCCTCCACGAAGAGCGCCGCAAGACGCCGCCATGCGGCAATGCCCTGTCATGTCCGTATGTCGGCCTTGCGAACACAAGATTGATGGCTTAACATTAACTAGTGATTTGTTGTACTTTATAATTCATATATTAAGCATGATCACAGCCGCCCAGCTCCGGGCCGCCAGAGCATTGCTGGGGATGGACCAGCGCGCGCTGGCCGAGGCCGCCGGGCTGTCGCTGCCGACCATCCAGAGAATGGAGGCGAGCGAAGGCGTGATCCGAGGCAACGTGGAGTCGCTGATGAAGCTGATCGCCGCGCTCGACGCAACGGGCGTCGAACTGATCGGCGAAGGAGCGAGCAGCGAGAAGGGCGGACGAGGCGTGCGGCTCAAGGCGCGCTGAAGTCCCTGGGTGCCCGGGGATCGCCCCGAGCCGAGAGACGAAGGCAACGACGGCATGGTTCTGACAGTCCTTCTGTCATGCGTTGCGGTCTTGCTCGGAACCGCCGTGGCGGCCGTGGCAGGCGCCGGCAGACGTGCGACCACGCCGTTCGTCTATTCGATCGCGCTCGTCGTCAGCGCGGCCGCATTGGCAGTCGCCGGTTGGGCGCTGTTGGGATCGGGTCCGGCGGACAGCGTGCGCCTGCCGATCGGCCTGCCGTGGCTCGGTGCGCATTTCCGGGTGGACGCGGTAAGCGCGCTGTTCCTAGTCGTCATCAACCTCGGCAGCCTCACCGCGAGCCTGTACGGCCTCGGCTACGGGCGGCACGAGCCCACGCCCGGGCGCGTGCTTCCATTCTTCCCGGCCTTTCTGGCGGGCATGACGCTGGTCGCGCTCGCCGACGACGCATTCACGTTCCTGCTGACCTGGGAGTTCATGTCGCTCGCCTCCTGGGCGCTGGTCATGGCGCACCATCGGCACGCCGATAACGCCAGAGCGGGCTACATCTATCTGCTGATGGCAAGCTTCGGCACGCTGTCGCTGCTGCTCGCCTTCGGTCTCCTGGCAGGTACGAGCGGTGACTATGCGTTCGACGCTATTCGCGGCGCGGTGCCCTCCCCGATCGTGTCCGCTGCGGTTCTGACGTTGGCCCTGCTCGGTGCGGGATCCAAGGCCGGACTGGTGCCGTTGCACGTATGGCTGCCGCTGGCCCATCCGGCCGCGCCGAGCCACGTATCCGCCCTGATGAGCGGTGTGATGACGAAGGTGGCGGTGTACGGCTTCGTGCGCATCGCCTTCGACTTGCTGGGGCCGCCGGCTTGGTGGTGGGGGGCCGCGGTCCTCACGCTCGGCGGGATCACCGCCGTCCTCGGCGTGCTGTATGCGCTGATGCAGCACGATCTGAAGCGGCTGCTCGCCTATCACACGGTGGAGAACATCGGCATCATCTTCATCGGGCTCGGCCTGGCCCTGGCGTTCCAAGCCAACGACATGCGCTCGCCCGCGGCACTGGCGCTGACCGCCGCCCTGTTCCACGTGTTCAACCACTCCGTCTTCAAGAGCCTGCTGTTCTTCGGCTCCGGGGCCGTGCTCACCGCGACCGGCGAACGGGACATGGAGCGTCTGGGCGGCCTGATCCATCGAATGCCGCTCACAGCGTTCGCTTTTCTGGTGGGCTCGACCGCCATTTCCGCCCTGCCGCCGTTCAACGGGTTCGTGTCCGAGTGGCTCACGTTTCAAGCGATTCTGGTGAGCCCCAACCTGCCGCAGTGGCTGCTGAAGTTCCTGGTTCCCGCGATCGGCGCGCTGCTCGCACTGTCTGCCGCGCTCGCCGCGGGCTGCTTCGTGAAGGCATTCGGCGCGACCTTTCTCGGACGGCCCAGAACGGACGTCGCGCGGCAGGCGCAAGAGACCGATGCGTTCTCGTTGACCTCGATGTTCGTGCTGGCGGCGCTGTGCTTGATTGCCGGGATCCTGCCCGGATACTTCATCGATGCGCTGGGCTCGGTGACGCAGCAACTCCTCGGCGCACAGCTGCCGCAGCAGACCGGCCTGCAGTGGCTTACGATCGTGCCCATCGCAGAGAGCCGCAGCTCCTACAACGGCCTGCTGCTCTTCCTCGTCATCGTCGCGGCGGCCTGGGTTACGGCATACGTCATTCGCCGCTGGGCTTCGGGGGCGTTGCGGCGCGCGCCCGCGTGGGATTGCGGGTTTCCCGACGCCAGCCCGATGACGCAGTACACCTCGGCCAGCTTCGCCCAGCCGATCCGGCGCGTGTTCGGCAGCGTCGCATTCCACGCCCGGGAGCAGGTGTGGATGCCGGCCCCGGGGCAGACGCTGCCCGCACGATTTCACGTGACCATGCGCGACCTGGTGTGGGACGCGATCTATGCGCCGGTCGAGACCGCCGTGAGCTGGGCCGCCGACCGCCTCAACAAGGTGCAGTCCTGGACCATCCGCGCGTACCTGACCCTGGTGTTCGGCGCGGTCGTGGTGCTGTTGATGGTACTGGCAGTATGGCAGTGATCCTGGACGCGCTGGTCCAGCTCGCTCAGCTGTTGCTGGTACTGGCGCTCGCGCCATTGCTCACGGGCTACGTGCGCAAGGTGAAAGCTCACTTGCTGCGACGCCGAGGACCCCCTCTGGTGCAGCCCTATCGCGATCTGCTGAAGTTGATCCGCAAGGAAGTGGTGCTTGCGGAAAGCGCATCCTGGGTATTCCGGGTCGCGCCCTACCTGATCTTCGCCACCACCTTGATCGCGGCCGCACTGGTGCCCACCTTCGCCACCGGCCTCGTGTTCAGTTCCGCGGCCGATCTCATCGCCATCGTGGCGCTGCTGGGCAGCGCACGCTTCGCTCTGGCGCTGGCCGGGCTCGATATCGGCACCAGCTTCGGCGGCATCGGCTCGAGCCGCGAGATGATGATCGCGTCGCTGGCCGAGCCGGCGATGCTGATGATCGTGTTCACCCTGTCGCTGCTGGCAGGTTCCACGCAGCTTTCCTCGGTTGCGACCTTCATGCAAGGGTCCGAGGTCGGCCTGCGGGTATCGCTCGCCATGGCGCTGGTGGCGCTGATCATGGTGGCTTTGGCGGAGAACGCCAGGATCCCGGTGGACAATCCCGCTACCCACCTCGATCTGACCATGATCCACGAGGCCATGATCCTCGAGTACTCGGGGCGGCATCTGGCCGTGATCGAAGCGGCCGCCTCACTCAAGCTGCTGCTCTACCTGTCCCTGATCGCCTGCATGTTCACACCGTGGGGGGTTGCGACCACCGGCCAGGGCTTCGCCGCCTATGCGATCGGCCTGGCAACCTACCTGCTCAAGCTGGCAGCGGGCGGTTTCCTGCTGGCGGTGTTCGAGACGGTGACCGCCAAGATGCGCGTGTTTCGCGTGTCCGACTTCCTTGGCGCGGCGCTCATGCTCGGCCTGTTGGCCGCATTGCTGTTGTTCGTGTCGCAGAGCGCGTGATGGATCATCTCGCCCTGGACGTGGCCCATCTGTTCGCCGGCGGGCTGGTGCTGGTGAGTTTCATGCTGCTGTATCAGGACCGCATGTTCGGCCTGCTCAACATCTTCGCGCTGCACGCGCTGGTGGTCTCGCTGTCGGTAGCGTGGCAGGCGTACATCCAGAGCGCGCCGCACCTCTACATCACGGCGGGCATCGCTCTGGTGGTCAAGGCCATCATCATTCCGGTGGCGTTGCACCGCATTATCGTGCGGCTAGGCATCCATCGCACCATCGAGACCGTGGTCGGTATCGGGCAGACCATGCTGGCCGGCATCGGGCTGGTGGCCTTGTCGATCCTGGTCATGCTGCCGATCACGGCCGAGGCCGGAACGCTGGCGCGCGAGGACCTCGCCTTTTCGCTGTCGGTGATCCTGCTCGGGCTGCTGATGATGATCTCGCGGCGCAACGCGGTAAGCCAGATCATCGGCTTCATGTCCATCGAGAACGGGCTGATCCTGGCCGCCACCGCCGCCAAGGGCATGCCGCTGGTGGTGGAGATCAGCGTGGCGTTTTCCATCCTGGTCGCGCTCATCGTGATCGGCATCTTCCTGTTCCGCATTCGCGAGCGCTTCGACACGGTGGACGTGCACGCGCTGGAACGCTTCCGCGGCGAGCAGCCATGATCGAGCTGGGGCCATTGCTGGTCAACACGATCCTGATCATTCCGGCAGGCAGCGCGGCGTTGCTGGCGCTGTTCCCGGACGATCGCGCCACCGGACGGCTCAATGCCGTGGGCACCTTCCTCACGTTCCTGGCCGCGGCCAGCCTGTTCTTCGTGCGGCCCGACCCCGGACCGTTTCTCATCGTGGACGACGTGAACGTCGTGTTCATCGTGCTGAACACCTTCGTCGGGTTCACCACCAGCGTGTTCAGCGCCAGCTATATCGCGCACGAGCTCGACATCGGCCGCTTGACGCCGGCCTACCTGCGCTTCTACCACGCCATGTATCAGATGTTGATGTTCGCGATGAACCTGGCGCTGCTGGCGAACAACGTGGGGCTGATGTGGGTCGCCGTCGAGCTGGCAACCCTCACTACGATCCTGATGGTCGGCATCTACCGGACTCCGGCGGCGCTCGAGGCGGCCTGGAAGTATTTCATCCTAGGCAGCGTCGGCATCGCCTTGGCCCTGTTCGGGACGATCCTGGTCTATCTCGCCGCACGCGCGGTGGTCGGCGAGGGGCTCGACGCCATGGCGTGGAACGTGCTCGTCAGGCAGGCCGCTGCCTTCGATCCCACGCTGCTCGACCTCGCCTTCGTGTTCCTGCTGCTGGGCTACGGGACCAAGGTCGGGCTGGCCCCGCTGCACGCGTGGCTGCCCGACGCGCATGCGGAAGGTCCGACGCCCATTTCCGCGGTGCTGTCCGGATTGCTGCTGAACGTCGCGCTGTTCGCCGTGCTGCGCTTCAAGATGGTGCTGTCCGCCAACCCAGAAGCGCTGGCACCGGGCCCGCTGATGGTCACGCTGGGATTGATCTCCGTCGTCTTCGCGGCCTTCATGCTGTACCGCCGTCACGACATCAAGCGCATGTTCGCCTACTCCTCCATCGAGCACATGGGGATCATCACGTTCGCCTTCGGCATGGGCGGCCCGCTGGCGAACTTCGCCGGGTTGCTGCACATGACGTTTCACAGCCTGACCAAGTCCGCCATCTTCTTTTCCGTCGGCCATATCGCACAAGTGAAAGGCACGCAGCGCATGGCTGACATTCGCGGCCTCACCGTCTCGCATCCGGTTCTGGGGTGGGGCCTGGTCCTGGGCGTGATGACCATCGTGGGCCTGCCGCCCATGGGCATTTTCATGAGCGAGTTTCTGATCGTCACGTCCACTTTTGCGCGGCAGCCGGTGCTGGCGGTGGCGCTGGGAGCCGGGCTGCTGGTGGCATTGGGAGCGCTGCTGCTGCGGCTCAATGCCCTCGCGTTCGGAGAGCCGCATGGCAGCAATGCCCCGGCGCAGGCTTCGTTCGTCCCGATGTTCGCTCACCTGGCGCTGGTGCTGGCCGCTGGGATCTATCTCCCGGCGCCCTTGGTCGCCTGGTTCCAGCACGTTGCCACGCTGCTTGGTTAGCCGATGGAAGCGGGCGTGACAACCTTGCGCGACATCATCGCAGAGGGCCGGACCGTGCCGGACCACCGACCCTGGCCGCGCGCGGTCGTCGGCCGCGACGCCTGGCAGCGCGCGATCGGCCTACTGCAGGCCGGACGCTGCACGCTGCTCGGCTTGTGGGGCGAGAAGGCTTTCGTGCATATCGCGCTGGCCGATGAAGGCTGCGGCGAGATCGGGATCCTGAGCATGGCGTGCGAAGGCAACAGCTTCCCGTCGGTAGGGCATCTGCATGCGCCTGCGATCCGGCTGGAGCGGGCGGCCCGAGACCTGGCGGGGCTGGAGCCGGAGGGGCTGGTCGACACGCGAGCGTGGCTCGACCACGGTAAGTGGCCGGTGCGCGGGCCACTGGGCGTGATGGAGCGAGTCGCACCCGCGCCCGCGCCCTACCCGTTCCTGCCGGCCGAAGGGGAAAGCCTGCATCAGATCCCGGTCGGGCCGGTTCACGCCGGCATCATCGAGCCCGGTCACTTCCGCTTCACGGCGAGCGGCGAGACGATCGTGCGCCTGGAGGCGCGGCTCGGCTACGTACACAAGGGCACCGAATCACTCATCGCCGGGCTGCCGGTCGAGCGCGCCGCGCGCCTCGCCGGGCGCGTTTCGGGAGACAGCACAGTGGCCTACGCGCTGGCGTTCGCCCGGGCGACCGAGGCGGCTCACGGCATGGCCGTCCCGGCGCGCGCGCTGTGGCTGCGCGCGCTGATGGCGGAGCTGGAGAGACTGGCGAACCACTTCGGCGACATCGGCGCGGTCTGCAACGATGCTGCATTCGCGATGCTGCACGCGCACTTCGGGATTCTGCGCGAGCAGGTGCTGCGCGCAGCCGATCGCTGTTTCGGCCACCGCTTGATGATGGATTGCATCGTGCCCGGCGGAGTGCGCTGCGACCTGACCAGCAACGGGGCGCAGACCATGAGCGGGCTGATCGATCATGTTCGCAAGCACCTTCCCGAGCTCATCGAACTGTACGACAACACCGCCTCCCTCCAGGACCGTACCGTCGGCACGGGAATCCTGCCGCCGGCCCTCGCGCGACAGTTCGGCTGCGGCGGTTACGTCGGCCGAGCCTCCGGACGGGCATTCGACGCGAGACGCATGCCGGGCTACCCGCCGTACGATCGGCTGCGATTCGAGGTGCCCGTGCTCGAGGAAGGTGACGTGGACGCTCGCGTGTGGATCCGCATCCGAGAGGTCGAGCAAAGCATGTCGATGGTCGACCAGATCCTGCACGAACTTCCGGCCGGTCCGATCTTGCATCCGCTTTCCCCGCCGCCCGTGGCGGGCGTGCGCGAAGGGATGGCGCTGGTCGAAGGCTTCCGCGGCGACGTGCTGGTGTGGGTCAGGGTCGGCACCGACGGCACTGTCGAGCGCTGTCATCTGCGCGACCCCTCGTGGTTCCAATGGCCGCTGCTGGAGGCCGCGGTCGAGGGCAACATCGTCGCCGACTTTCCCCTGTGCAACAAGTCCTTCAATTGCTCCTACTCGGGCCACGATCTCTAGGATGAAGCGCGATGCGTAGGATGTTGTTCAAGAGCCTCGCGCACGGGCCGCTCACCGAGGCCGCGCCGCCGCGGGACGATGCCGCGACGGCCGAACTCGCGGCGCAGGTCCACCGGGCAGCGCGCCGGCGGCTGGGTCGAACATTGGCGCTGCGCGAGGTGGATGCGGGCTCCTGCAACGGCTGCGAGCTGGAGATACACGCCCTCAACAATGTCCTGTACGATCTCGAGCGGTTCGGGATGCGTTTCGTCGCTTCGCCGCGCCACGCCGATGTGTTGCTGGTGACCGGCCCGGTTACGACCAACATGCGCGAGGCGCTCGAGCGCACCTACCAGGCGACTCCGCACCCGAAATGGGTCGTCGCTGTGGGGGACTGTGCGCGAGACGGCGGTGTTTTCTCCGGCAGTTACGCCTGCGTGGGCGGCGTGTCCGCAGTCCTGCCCGTGGATCTGCACATCCGCGGTTGTCCTCCGTCGCCGACCGCGCTGCTCAAGGGCCTGCTCGCTCTCCTCGAGGACGCCGATCGCGACGCGACTGCCGGTGTCGATGACCGATGAACGATCTCTTCGAAGCTGCGGGGCGCGCATGGTCCGGGTGCGCATGGGTCGGCGTCTTCATCCTGGCGCTCGCCGGTTGCGCCAGCTCGGCGAAACCCAAGGTCCCCGCCGAGTTCATCGGCGACTGGCAGTACATCCGCACATCCGCTTGGGTGCGCATCGCACCGGACGGCCGCGTGTTCCAGTGCCGTCACGGGCGCAGCGACAAGCTGTTCCGCGCGGTGGGGCGCCTGGACGGGTCAGTCATCGCGTGGGAGCAGGTGTGGGAGCCGGACGAGGTTGTGCGCAGAGGCGACGCGCTCATGCTCACCGGACCTTATGGCAGCTTCCTCTTCGGCCGCCCGCTCGATCCCCTGCCCGCGATCTGCGAGGCGCCGTTCTGACGCGCTGTCCCCACTGGCCGAAAGTTCCTTCACACTAGCGTGGCGCGCCGAGCGAAGTGACCAAGCCCAGGCAACCGGTTCGGATCAGACCGGCGCAGGCGCGGGATCTCGCCGAGGCGGCGCGCCTGTTCGACGCCTACCGCCAGTTCTATGGTCAACCGACCGATCTCGATGCGGCGCAAGCGTTCCTGCGCGCCCGCTTCGAACGCCGCGAGTCCGTGCTGTTGGTCGCCGGAGCCGACGCGGGGCTGTGCGGTTTCACGCAGCTCTATCCCACGTTTTGCTCGGTCGCGGCCGCGCCCGTCTTCGTGCTCTACGATCTGTTCGTGGAGCCGGCCACGCGGCGGCGCGGCGTGGGTCGCGCGCTGTTGCGCGCCGCCCGCGAGCATGCGCAGGCGTTCGGCGCCGTGCGCCTGGAGCTCGCCACCGCCCGCCTCAATGCGCCCGCCCAGGCGCTGTACGAATCGGAAGGCTGGGTGCGCGACGAGGAGTTCTACCGCTACAGTCTGAACGTCTGCCGCTGAAGTCTGACTCGATTGTCAATTCCGCGCGCGCTTGCAAGGATTTTGCTACGCGCCTTGGCGTGGACTTCCCCAACTCCGCATCTCACGCCTCGTGCAGCGCGGCACCGCCGGGCGGGCTGGCCGC
>DATBMG010000228.1:0-27548 GCA_036554965.1 Burkholderiales bacterium | reverse complement strand
CCTCACCGCCGTCGCGTACGATCCGATCTGGGGGTTGCCAGTGCGCGCGCCGGCGGCCGGCGAGCTGCTGCGCGCGCTGGGGCTGCCGGCGCTGGCGACGCAGTAGATGGCCACCGCGGTCAAGATCTGCGGCATCACGCGCCCCGAGGACGGCCTCGCCGCGGCGCGCGCCGGGGCACATGCCATCGGTCTGGTGTTTCACGACGCCAGCCCGCGCCGTATCCAGCCGCACGCCGCCGCCGAGATCGTGCGGCGCCTGCCGCCCTTCGTCACCGCCGTGGGCCTGTTCGTCGATGCCGAGCCGGGGCGCGTGCGCGAGGTGCTGGCCGCCGTGCCGCTGCAGATGCTGCAGTTCCACGGCAAGGAGGCGCCGGACTACTGCGCCGGCTTCGGGCTGCCCTATCTCAAGGCGGTGCGGATGGGGCGGGGAGTGGATTTGCTACAATACGCGGCCCGTTACGCCACGGCCAAGGGCCTGCTGCTGGACACCTACGACGCCGCGCTCGCCGGCGGCAGCGGCCTGTCCTTCGACTGGACCCTCATCCCCGCTGGCCTGCCCCTGCCCATCGTGCTCGCCGGCGGCCTCACGCCGGAGAACGTCGGCGAGGCGGTGCGCCGCGTGCGACCCTGGGCGGTGGACGTCAGCAGCGGCGTCGAGCGGGCGAAGGGCATCAAGGACGCGGACAAGATGGCCGCATTCGTACGAGGAGCGCGCGATGCAGATGGTTGAGGCCGCGCAGATCTACGATCTGCCGGACAGCCGCGGCCACTTTGGGCCCTACGGCGGCGTGTTCGTGGCCGAGACGCTGATGCACGCGCTGGACGCGCTCAAGGCCGAGTACCTGCGCGCGCGCGAGGACGCCGCCTTCCAGGCCGAGTTCGCCTACGAGCTGAAGCACTACGTCGGCCGCCCCAGCCCGGTGTATCACGCCAGGCGCCTGTCCGAGCACCTCGGCGGCGCGCAGATCTGGCTCAAGCGCGAAGATCTCAACCACACCGGCGCGCACAAGATCAACAACACCGTCGGCCAGGCGCTGCTCGCCCGGCGCATGGGCAAGCGGCGCGTCATCGCCGAGACCGGCGCCGGCCAGCACGGTGTGGCCGCCGCCACGGTGGCGGCGCGCTACGGCATGCAATGCGTGGTCTACATGGGCACCGAGGACGTGCAGCGCCAGGCGATGAACGTGTACCGCATGAAGCTGCTGGGCGCGACGGTGATGCCGGTGGAAAGCGGCTCGCGCACGCTCAAGGATGCCCTCAACGAGGCCATGCGCGACTGGGTCACCAACGTCGAGAACACCTTCTACATCATCGGCACGGTGGCCGGCCCGCATCCCTACCCGATGATGGTGCGCGATTTCAACGCGGTGGTCGGCAAGGAGCTGCTTGCGCAGATGCCGGAGGAGATCGGGCGCCAGCCGGACGCGATCCTGGCCTGTGTGGGCGGGGGCAGCAACGCCATGGGCGTGTTCCATCCGTATATCCCGCACACCGGCGTGCGCCTGATCGGTGTCGAGGCGGCGGGCGAGGGCATCGACAGCGGCCATCACGCGGCCACGCTGTGCGCGGGGAAGCCCGGCGTGCTGCACGGCAACCGCACCTACCTGCTGCAGGACGCCGACGGGCAGATCATCGAGACGCACTCGATCTCCGCCGGCCTCGACTATCCGGGGGTGGGCCCTGAGCACGCCTGGCTCAAGGACAGCGGCCGCGCGCAGTACGTGTCGGCCACCGACGCGGAGGCGCTGGAGGCCTTCCACACCCTCACGCGCATGGAAGGCATCATGCCCGCGCTCGAGTCCAGCCATGCGCTGGCGCACGCGATGAAGATCGCGCCGGGCATGGGCCGGGACAAGGTCCTGCTGGTCAACCTCTCGGGCCGCGGCGACAAGGACATGCACACCGTCGCGAAAGCCTCCGGCATGACGCTGTGATGTCCCGCATCCCGGCGACCTTCGAAGCCCTCGAGCGCCGCGGCCGCAAGGCGCTGATCCCGTTTATCACCGCCGGCGACCCGTCTCTGGCGCTGACCGTGCCGCTGATGCACGCGCTGGTCGAAGCCGGCGCCGATGTGATCGAGCTCGGCGTTCCGTTCTCCGACCCGATGGCCGACGGGCCGGCGATCCAGCGCTCGAGCGAGCGCGCGTTGAAGCAGCACACCAGCCTGCGCGGCGTGCTGCAGGCGGTGGCGCAATTCCGAGCGAGCAACGCGACCACGCCGGTGGTCCTGATGGGCTACGCGAACCCGATCGAGGCGATGGGCTTTGGCGCCTTCGCCCAGGCCGCGGGCGAGGCCGGCGTGGACGGCGTGCTGGTGGTCGATTACCCCCCGGAGGAAGGCGGCGAGCTGCTCGCGGCGCTAAAGCAGCGCGGCATCGATTCGATATACCTCCTGTCTCCGACCACCGAGGACAGCCGCATCCAGCAGGTGGCGCGCGTGGCGAGCGGCTACCTGTACTATGTGTCGCTCAAGGGGGTGACCGGCGCCACCCACCTGGATCTCGACGAGGTCGGCCGGCGCCTCCCGCACATCCGCTCGCATATCCGGCTGCCCATCGGCGTGGGGTTCGGCATCCGCGACGGCGATACCGCGCGCGCGGTGGCGAGCGTGTCCGACGCGGTGGTGATCGGCAGCCGCCTGGTGCAGGAGATCGAGCAGTCGGCGCCGGAGCAGGTGCTCGGCAACGTCAAGGCCCTGGTGAGCGGCATCCGCCGCGCCATGGACGCGTAATTCGGCGAGTTGCGTCATCCCGCCCGTCGCGCGAGCGCCGGGCGGCCAACCATCCGGAGGCGACGTGACCTGGTTGCAGAAGCTGCTTCCCCCGAAGATCAAACGCAGCCCGGGTGCGGCCAAGAAGGCGGTGCCCGAGGGCCTGTGGGTCAAGTGCGAAGTGTGCGAGGCGGTGCTGTACCGCGCCGATCTCGAGAAGAGCCTGAACGTCTGTCCCAAGTGCTCGCACCACAACCGCCTCACCGCGCGCGAGCGGCTGGACACGACGCTCGACCCCGAGGGCCGCTACGAGATCGGCTCCGAGGTGGTGCCGGTGGACTTCCTGAAATTCGTGGACAGCCGCCGCTATACCGAGCGCCTGGAAGCGGACGCCACCGAAACCGGCGAGACCGACGCCCTGCTGGTGATGCAAGGCGCGATCAAGACCGTGCCGGTGGTGGTGGCGGCATTCGAGTTCCGCTTCATGGGCGGCTCGATGGGCTCGGTGGTGGGCGAGCGCTTCGTGCGCGGCGTGGCCTCCGCGATTGAGCAGAAGATGGCCTTCGTCTGCTTCACTGCGAGCGGCGGAGCGCGCATGCAGGAAGGCCTGATGTCGCTCATGCAGATGGCCAAGACCACCGCCGCGTTGACCCAGCTCGCCGAGGAGCGTCTGCCCTTCGTGTCCGTGCTCACCGACCCCACCATGGGTGGCGTGTCGGCGAGCTTCGCCATGATCGGCGACGTGGTGATCGCCGAACCCGGCGCGCTGATCGGCTTCGCCGGCCCGCGCGTGATCGAGCAGACGGTCAAGCAGACGCTGCCCGAGGGCTTCCAGCGCGCCGAGTTCCTGCTCGAGCACGGTGCGGTGGACATGATCGTGGATCGGCGCGAGATGCGCGACAAGCTCGCCGATGTGATCACGCTGCTGCTGCGCGCGCCGGCGGCGTGAGCGGGGTGAGCCCGGCTCCGAACGCCGACCTCACCGCCTGGCTCGCCTACCTCGAACGGCTGCATCCGCGCGGCGTCGAGCTCGGTCTCGATCGGGTGAGCGCGGTCCGCGAGCGCCTGGCGCTGAACCTGCCGTTTCCCGTGGTGACGGTGGGCGGCACCAACGGCAAGGGCTCCACTTGCGCGTTGCTGGAACGCATGCTCGGCTGCGCCGGTTACCGGGTGGGGCTATACACCTCGCCGCATCTGCTGCGCTACAACGAGCGCGTGCGCATCGCCGGCGCCCAGGCCGCCGATACGGCGCTCACGGCCGCGTTCGAGCGCATCGAGGCGGCCCGGGGCGAGATCTCCCTGACCTACTTCGAGTTCGGCACGCTGGCCGCAGCGTTGCTGTTCAGGGACGCGGCCCTCGATGTCGCCGTCCTGGAAGTCGGGCTGGGCGGCCGGCTGGACGCGGTCAACGCCTTCGACAGCGACTGCGCGGTGATCACCAGCATCGGGCTCGACCACATGGACTACCTGGGCCCCACGCGCGAGGACATCGGGCGAGAGAAGGCGGGCATCTTCCGCGGCGGCCGGCCGGCCGTCGTGGCGGAGCCCGATCCGCCCGGCAGCCTGATCGGGCACGCGCGAGCGATCGGGGCGCAACTCTACCTCGTGGACCGCGATTTCGGGGCGACCGGCGGCGCGGGGCAATGGAGCTATTGGAGCTGGCTCGGGCGGCGCAGTGGGCTGCCCCGCCCCGCGCTGCGGGGCGCCTGTCAGCTCGGCAATGCCGCCGCGGCACTCGCCGCGCTGGATTGCCTGCGCGAGCGCCTGCCGGTGGACATGGGCGCGGTACGCCGCGGGCTGGTGGAAGTCGAGCTTCCCGGGCGGTTCCAGGTGCTTCCCGGGCGGCCCACGATCGTCCTGGACGTGGCCCACAACCCGCATGCCGCGCAGCGGCTGGGGGAGAACCTGGATGCGCTGCGCCGCGACGCCGGCGGCCGCACCCTTGCGGTGTTCGGCATGCTGAAGGACAAGGACATCGCTGGTGTTGCGGCGGCGCTGGGAGGGCGCGTCGACAGCTGGTGGATCGCCGGCCTGCCGGGCGAGCGCGGCGCGGATGGGGAGCGGGTGCGGGCCGCGCTCGCCGCGGCCGGTCTGACGGCTCCCGCGGAGATCTGTGCGGACGCCGCCACGGCCTTCCGGCGCGCGCGGGAGGCGGCACGGCCCGATGATAGAATTGTGGTTTTCGGCTCGTTCCTCACCGTGAGCGCGGTGCTGGCGCTCGCGGACGGGCCGCATCGGTGAGGCTCCGGTTCGAGGCGTGGCACGAAGCGCGGTTTCCGACGAAGAGATCCAGCTGCGAAAGCGCGCGCGGCGCAGACTGGTGGGCGCCATCGCTCTCGCCGTGCTGGTGGTCGCCGCGGTGCCGATGATCCTCGACGGCGAGCCGCCGCAGCCGCCGGCGCAGCACATCGACGTGCAGGTCGCTCCGCCGCGCAAGCCGCCGCCGGACGAGCGCATACCGATCCCGGCACCCGCCTCTCAGGCGAACCTGGCCGAACCGCCTAACGCTTCTTCTGGCAAAGCGGAGGCCTCTTCTGACAAAGCGGCGGCTTCCTCGGATTTGGCGGCGACGCCTGGATCGCCCGCAGAGCCCGCACCGAGCAAGGTCCAGGAGCCGGACGCCGCCCGCCCCGGCAGCGAAACCTATGCGGTGGCGCTGATCGCCACCGCCTCGCCCGCCAAGGCGGCACGGATGAAGCGCACGCTGCAACGCCAGAAGTTCCCCGTGTACACGCAAAAGACACCCGACGGCGACAAGACGCGCGTGCGGGTGGGGCCGTTCGCCAGCCGCGAAGCGGCGGAGCAGGCGCGGCGGCAGCTGATGCGGCAGGGTTACGATCCCGGCAAGGTGGTGAGGGCGGGCGAGTGACGCGGCTCGCCCGCTCCATCCTCGGCCCGGCGCTGCGGGCGGGTCGGTGACTCTGCTCGATTTCGCGGCGCTCCTGGTGGTCGCGCTGTCGGTGCTGATCAGCGTGGTGCGCGGGGCGATGCGCGAGGTGATGTCGATCGTCTCGTGGGTCGCCTCGATATTCCTGGCGGTGTACCTGGCACCGGCGGCCGCGACGCTGCTGCCGGCGCAGCTGGCCAACCCCGGCCTGCGCCTGGCGGTCGCGTTCGCGGTGATCCTGGTGGTGAGCTTGCTGCTGTTCGGGCTGTTCGCGTTGAGCCTGTCCAAGCTGGTGCGCAAATCGGGACTGTCGGCCAGCGACCGCGCGCTCGGTGCGCTGTTCGGGCTGGCGCGCGGGGTGGTGATCCTGGTGGTGCTCACGCTGCTGGCGGGGTTGACGCGGCTGCCGCGCGAACCGGCGTGGCGCGACGCCATGCTCCGTCCGCCGCTCGAGGCGCTCGCGCTGGCGGCGCGCGATTACCTGCCGCAGGCGCTCGCGTCCCGGATCGGCTACGATTGATGGGGCCAGTCGCGTCGGGCGGGCCGGGCACGGTTGAGCGCGCGCGAAGCGCCTTCATATAGAGCTTCTCATCGGAGGCCGGCAATGTGCGGAATCATCGGTGTGGTCGCCAAGTCCCCCGTCAACCAGCTGCTCTACGACGGGCTGCAGGTCCTCCAGCACCGTGGTCAGGACGCCGCCGGTATCGTCACCGCCGCCGAGAGCGCGTTCCACATGCACAAGGGCAGTGGCCTGGTGCGCGACGTGTTCCGCACGCGCAACATGCGCATGCTGATGGGCACCACCGGCATCGGCCATTGCCGCTACCCCACCGCCGGCTCGGCCGAGAACTCCGCCGAGTCGCAGCCGCTGTACGTCAACTCGCCGTTCGGGATCGTGCTCGGGCACAACGGCAACCTGACCAACACCGAGCAGTTGAAGCGCGAGCTGTTCCGCCAGGATCTGCGCCACGTCAACACCAACTCCGACTCGGAGGTGCTGCTCAACGTGCTGGCCCACGAGATGCAAGAAGCCTCCAGCTCCTACGCGCTCGACCCGGCCACCATCTTCCAGGCGGTGGCGGGCGTGCACCGGCGCTGCCGCGGCGCCTATGCCGTGGTGGCGATGATCGCGGGCTACGGCCTGCTCGCGTTCCGCGACCCCTACGGCATTCGCCCGCTGGTGGTGGGCGTGTCGCGCACCGAGCAGGGTGACGAGTACCTGGTGGCGTCCGAGAGCGTGGCGCTGGACGTGCTGGGGTTCAAGCTGGTGCGCGACGTGCAGCCGGGAGAGGCCATCTTCGTCGACATGGACGGCAACTTCTACAGCAAGCAGTGCGCCGTCAATCCCTCGCTCAATCCCTGCATCTTCGAGTTCGTGTACCTGGCACGGCCCGACTCCGTGATCGACGGCATCTCGGTGTATGAGACGCGGCTGCGCATGGGCGAGAGCCTGGCCGAGAAGATCGCGCGCGAGCACGCCGAACTCGACATCGACGTGGTGATCCCGATCCCGGACTCGAGCCGTCCCTCCGCCATGCAGCTCGCGCGCCGGCTCAACATCGAGTACCGCGAGGGCTTCATCAAGAACCGCTACATCGGCCGCACCTTCATCATGCCCGGCCAGTCGGTGCGCAAGAAGTCGGTGCGCCAGAAGTTGAACGCCATCGGCATGGAGTTCAGGGGCAAGAACGTGCTGCTGGTGGACGACTCCATCGTGCGCGGCACCACCAGCCGCGAGATTGTGCAGATGGCGCGCGATTCCGGGGCCAGGAAGGTGTTCTTCGCGTCGGCCTCGCCGCCGGTGCGCTTCCCCAACGTGTACGGCATCGACATGCCGAGCCCGAAGGAGCTGATCGCCAACGGGCGCTCCGACCGGGAAGTCGCGCGCGAGATCGGCGCCGACTGCCTGATCTATCAGGATCTCGACGCGCTGATCGAGGACGCGCGTTCGGTGAACCCCAAGGTGCAGAGCTTCGAGACTTCGTGCTTCAGCGGCATGTACATCACCGGCGACGTGACCGAGGAGTATCTCGCCGGCATCGAGGCGAGCCGCAGCGACTCCGAGCTGATGCGTCGCGCGGCGGTGGCCACCACGCAGCTCGATCTCAATCTGGTGGAGACAGAGTAGCCGGCCGGCTTAAGGCAGCTGCCGCAGGCGGATCTGCGTCGAGTCGGGACAGAAGTCGTCCGCATAGCCCCCGAGGACGAGCGAACGCACCTCCGTGGGCTTGGGAATGGCGTTGGGCGCCACGCGTACGTAGCGGACCCCGGCGGCCGCAAGCGGCGTTTGCAGGTGCTGCTTGGCAGGATCGTCGGGCCGGGTCCCGTCGGTCAGGTCGAGCAGAGCGACGAGCACGAGATCCTTGTTGCAGATCACGAAATCCAAGCGCGACTGCCCGAGCTGCGCGCGAACCTGAGACGGCAGCCGGCTGCCTACCCGCTTGACCACATCGGCGAGTCGGGCGTAGGCGAAGACGTGATACTCCGGCAACGCCGCCTTCAGCACGAGATAGAGCACCTTGGCCGAGCCCTGCAGAAAGCGGGGAGGCCCCCCATCGCTCGCGGCGGCGCCCGCGCCCGCGGCAGGGACCGGGACCGGCTTGACCGGCTCGCGGGCGGCGCCCTTGTAGGGTGGGTGGGCCGCCAGAAGCGCTTGAAAGTCATCCCCGGCCGTGGGCTCGCGCAGCGTGCGCAAGCCGGTTGGCGGCCCCCCTCGGCTGCCTCTCAGGTAGCGCTGGATCAGAAGCGTTCCGGCTACCGTGATGACGACGATGGTGAGTTCGAAAAGCATGGCCCAAGGCGTAACATCCCCGGGGACGCGAGCAACCGGCGTGCCCGGTTTGGCCCGGCCGACCGGAATTTCACCGTAGCCCGACCGTCGCCGCCACTAGCTGGACTCAGTCTGGTGGAGGCGGAGTAGGCGGCGTCGGGCACCCGCCCGGGTGCTGCGACCTACGCGGTCTCGAGTGCGGACTCGGCGCGGTGCGCCTAGGCCGTCATGCCCATCGCCTGAAGCATCGTGCTCGCCCGCCAGCACGCCGGCCTCGATCAGCGTGCACACGCTCTGTTCCAGGAACAACGCGTTTCTCGCCGTGCGTTCCACCAGCAGGCTTCGCAGCGGCGCAAGCGACCGTCGACTAGCACCATGGGCTGCACCCGCGCCTCCCTGATCAACTGCCGTTTGCATGCCTCCGGGATGCGTGCGCGAGAGCGCTTGACTTCGAGCGCGTAGCGGCGTACGTAGGTAGATGGACACATCAACCTATCTAGCGCGGGATCGTGCATTGGTTGTTCGCCGCGATCGTCCGTTTCGCAAGGGTTCCCCCCAGGACGCTCAAGTCCAGCTTCGGGTTTTGATGATCACGGGACTGCCGGCAGTCTACTAACAGCGCGCCCGTGCGCACGCTGGCGGTCTGATGTTCTACGGCCCGGATCCGAAGGAAACCACCAACCGCGTCCCGGGGAGACCCATGAGGCGTAGGCATGCTCGGCTCATTGCGGCGCTGGCTCTGGCGATGACTGCACTGATCGCGGTCGAGGCCCAGGCGGCCGAGAAGCTTGTCCGCATCGGCATCCTTCGCCCGGGCTCGCCGCCCGATCCCTTCGTGGAGACGTTCCGGCAAGCGCTTCAGGAGCTCGGTTACGCCGAGGGCCGTAATCTCAGCATCGATACCCGCTGGGCGGAGGGCAGAGACGAACGACTCCCGGAGCTCGCGTCTGACCTGGTCCGCCTCAAGGTCGACGTCATCGTCGCGGGCGGCGGACCCCCGCTTTCTTCGGCCAGGCAGGCCACCGCAACAATCCCCATCGTCTCGCCGGTGACAGACGACCCGGTAAGGCGCGGCTGGGCGGCGAGCCTCGCCCGGCCGGGTGGAAACGTCACGGGCCTGGCGGGGCTGAGCGAGGAGTTGCCCGGGAAGTGGATGGAACTGGTCAAAGAAACCCTCCCGAAGATCTCGCGCGTAGCGCTGATGTGGGATCCCGCATATGGCCAGAGGCCCGTCGCAACCTCGGAGTCAGCGGCGCGAGCCCTGGGGATGCGCTTGCAAGTTCTTCGGGTGAGCCGACCCGAAGACTTCGAGATCGCGTTCGCCGAGGCGCGAAAGAATCGCGCTGAAGCCCTCATCGTCCTATCGTCCGCATTCTTCTATGCACGCAGAACGCAGCTCGTTGCGCTCGCAGCCAAGCACCAATTGCCAACGATCTATCACCAGAAGGAGTTCGTGGTGGGTTCCGGCGGCCTGATGTCCTACGGGCCGGACTTCCACGATCTGTTCCGGCGCGCCGCCGGCTACGTGGACAAGATCGTAAAGGGCGCGAAGCCCGGCGACCTGCCCATCGAGCAGGCGACGAAGTTCGAGTTCGTTATCAACCTCAGGGCGGCCAAGGCGCTTGGGCTTACGATTTCCCACCCGCTGCTGCTGCGCGCCGATGAGGTGGTGCAATGAGGCGATCCTGATCTGGCGCATCGCTTCGCCACGGCAGACCGTAGGACGATCGCTCTTCAGGCCACGGCCCCGTTGACACCGGGGCGCAGGGCGGGTACCGTTGCATATCGCGCCGATTTGACTTCTACAGCTTGCGGGCGCGTTAAAAATGCAGCTAAAGCGTGGGCACAACCCGCGACAGTCCAGCTGCGCGGGTTTTTTGTTTTTGGGGCTTGCGAGATATGACGGACCTGGACTTCGAGACGCTGGCGGTGCGCGCGGGCATCCACCGCAGCCAGTTCAACGAGCACGCCGAGGCGCTGTACCTGACTTCGAGCTTCGTATTCGACAACGCGGCGCAGGCCGCGGCGCGCTTCTCCGGCGCCGAGGCCGGCATGGTGTACTCGCGCTACACCAACCCGACCGTGCAGATGCTGCAGGAGCGCCTGGCGGCGCTGGAGGCGGCCGAATGCTGCGTGGCGACCGCATCGGGGATGTCCGCGATCCTGGCCACCGTGCTGAGCCTGCTGCGCGCCGGCGATCACATCGTCGCCGCGCAGACCCTGTTCGGCGCCACCGTGCAGCTGTTCAACAACTGGCTGCCGCGCTTCGGCATCCAGACCACGCTGGTGGCGGGCGCCGACCCGGAGGTGTGGGCGGCGGCGTTGCGTCCGAACACGCGCATGTTGTTCCTGGAGACGCCCTCCAACCCGCTGACCGAGATCTACGACATCCCCGCCTTCGCGCAGCTCGCGCACCGGCAAGACGCGCTGCTGGCGGTGGACAACTGCTTCTGCACGCCGGCGCTGCAGCGCCCGCTCGCGCTCGGTGCGGACCTGGTCATCCACTCCGCGACCAAGTATCTGGACGGGCAGGGCCGGGTGCTGGGCGGCGCCGTGCTCGGCACACGCGCGCTGATCGAGGAGCCGCTCACCACCTTCCTGCGCAATGCCGGTCCGACGCTGTCGCCGTTCAATGCCTGGGTGATCCTCAAGGGGTTGGAGACGCTCAAGCTGCGCATGGAGGCGCACTCGGCCGGTGCGCTCGAGCTGGCGCGCTGGCTGGAAGCGCACTCGCGCGTGGCGCGCGTGTACTATCCGGGCTTGCCCAGCCATCCGCAGCACGCGCTGGCCGCGCGCCAGCAGCGCACTGGGGGCGGCATCGTCTCCTTCGTGGTGAAGGGCGGGCGCGAGGGCGCCTGGAACGTGGTCGATTCCACCCGGCTCATCTCCATCACGGCCAATCTGGGCGACGCCAAGTCCACCATCACGCACCCGGCGAGCACCACGCACGGGCGCCTTTCGCCCGAGGCGCGCGCGGCCGCCGGCGTGGAGGAAGGGCTGCTGCGGGTTGCGATGGGGCTGGAGTCGGTGCGCGACATCGAGGCCGATCTCGCGCGCGGATTGGGCTAGGCCGGATATTTCACCAGACGGGCTAGCTCACGCGAAGGGCAGCTCCACCGCCGTGCAGCCTGCCGAGGTCACGCGCAGGTACTGCCCGCGCTGGTACCAGTCCGACAGCACCCAGCGCTCGCACACGCGCCCGTCCACGGCATGTTGGTGACGCGCCGGCCGGTGGGTGTGGCCGTGGATCAGGCGCGTACAGCCGTGCGTGCGAAACGCCTCGACCACGGCCGCCGGCGTCACGTCCATGATCTGCGCTTGCTTCGCCTGCTTCTCGCCCTCGCTCATGCGGCGCGCGCCGCCGATCACGCGCTTGCGCTTCTCCAGCGGCAGGCGCATGAACCAGCGCTGCACGCCGCTATTGCGCACCACCTTGCGGAACATCTGGTAGCGCCAGTCCTGCGTGCACAGCAGGTCGCCATGCATCAGCAGCGTCGGCGTGCCGTAGAGGTCGACCAGCGCCGGGTCCTGCATCAGCCTCACCCCGGCCGCGCCCGCGAACCGCTCCAGGAGCAGGAAGTCGCGGTTGCCGCGGATCACCCGCACCGGCACGCCGCCCGCGCTCACCGCTTTCAGGGCCTGCGCTACTTCGCGGTTGAACGGGTCGGCGAGATCGTCGTCGCCGGCCCAATACTCGAACAGATCGCCCAGGATGTAGAGGGCGTCCGCCTGGGCGGCGATACCGTCGAGGAAGGCGAAGAACGCGCGCGTCGCTGGCGGACGCGTGGCCGTCAGGTGCAGGTCGGAGACGAAGGCGGTGAACATCAGCGGCGCGATGCGCAACGGCCGAACCGGGCGCGGCTCATCGATTCGCGCCCGACGCAGCCTCGGCCGGTGGCGCCTTCACCGAGAACAGCTCGCGCACCAGGCGCAGCTTGACCGGCGCAGTCGTGTTCTTCGGATCGGCCTGCACAGCTTTGTCGTAGGCCTGGCTCGCCAGCATGGCATAGACGTCGCCGAGGTTCTCGTGCGCGGTCGCATAGGCCGGGTAGTTGCGTACCGCCATCTCCAGCACCTCGCGCGCGCGCGTGTATTCGCCCTGCGCCGCGTACAGCACCGCGAGGTTGTTGTACGGCTCGGGCAGCTCGGGGAAGTCCTGGGTCAGCTCGCTGAATAGCGCGATCGCCTCGTCGCGGCGCTTCTGGTCGGTGAGGATCACCCCCTTGAGAAAACGCGCCCGGGCATCGCGCGGCTGCTTGGCGAGGTAGGCGTCGATGCGCTCCAGCGCCTGGGCATCACCCTGCTTGTAGAGCTGGTACAGGTCCCGATACTCGTCGGCGAGCGCCGGCGCGAGCCGGAGCGCACCGCACAGAAGCCAGGCCGTGAGCGTCGCGATGCGCTGCATGGGCATTGTGCTATACTCGATTCGATCTGCGCTAGGTTATTGTTCTCCTGGCGATTTTAGCAACAACACCGGCGCTTCTACAATCACCCGGCGCCGGCCCGCCGCGGCCGGTTGCGTGAGGCAGGCGAGAGGCGCCGCACGCGGCCCACCCCGATGCTACACATCCACAACTCGCTGACGCGCCAGAAGCAGGCGTTCGTCCCGCTCCAGCCCGGCAAGGTGCGCATGTACGTCTGCGGCATGACGGTGTACGACTATTGCCACATCGGCCATGCGCGCGTCATGGTGGTGTTCGACGTCGTGCGCCGCTGGCTGGTGAACTCCGGCTTCGAGGTCACCTACGTGCGCAACATCACCGACATCGACGATCGGATCATCAAGCGTGCGCAGGAGAACGGCGAGCCGTTCCAGGCGCTCACCGAGCGCTTCATCCGCTACATGGACGAGGACGTCGCGGCGCTGGGCGTGGAGAAACCGGATGTCGAGCCGCGCGCGACGCAACACGTGCCCGACATGCTGCGCATCATCGAGACGCTGATGCGCAAGGGGCTTGCCTACCACGCCGCCAATGGCGACGTGTACTACTCGGTGCGCGGGTTCGAGGGCTACGGCAAGCTCTCCGGCAAGTCGCTGGACGACCTGCGCGCCGGCGAGCGCGTGGAGGTGGACCCGAACAAACGCGACCCGATGGACTTCGTGCTGTGGAAGGCGGCCAAGCCGGGCGAGCCGACGTGGCAATCACCCTGGGGACCGGGGCGGCCCGGATGGCACATCGAGTGCTCGGCCATGAGCGAGCACTTCCTCGGAGAGCACTTCGACATCCACGGCGGCGGTCAGGATCTGCTGTTCCCGCACCACGAGAACGAGATCGCCCAGTCCGAAGGTGCGCACGGCCACGCTTTCGTCAACTACTGGGTGCACAACGGCTTCGTGCGCGTGGACAACGAGAAGATGTCCAAGTCGCTGGGCAACTTCTTCACCATCCGCGAGGTGCTGGCGAAGTACGATCCCGAGGTGGTGCGCTTCTTCATCGTGCGCGCGCACTACCGCAGCCCGCTCAACTACTCCGACCAGCATCTGGAGGACGCGCGCGGCGGGCTCACGCGGCTCTACACCACCCTGCGCGACACGCCGCCCGCCCGCGCGCAGCGCATCGACTGGTCGAACCCCTACGCCGGGCGTTTCCGGCAGGCAATGGACGACGACTTCAACACGGCGGAAGCCACCGCGGTGTTGTTCGAGCTGGCGAGCGAGGTGAACCGCACGCGCTCGTCCGCCGACGCCGGGCTGCTGCGCGCGCTTGCCGCCATCCTCGGCCTGCTCGAGCGCGACCCGGTGGCGTACCTGCAGGGCGGCTCGGGCGGAGAGCTGACGCCCGCGGCGATCGAGGCGCTCATCGCGCAGCGCACCGCCGCGCGCAAGGCGAAGAACTTCGCCGACGCGGACCGCATCCGCGAGGAGCTGGAGAGCAAGGGCGTGCTGCTGGAGGACACTTCCGGCGGGACGATCTGGCGGCGGAAGTAGCGTCGACGGATGCCCCGTGGCGACCCGCGGCGAGGCAGCGGGGACAGCGGGCTGGCGAATGTTCTCCCGGCTCGGCCCCGGCGGAATGTGAACACCGGTTTTACCGTGGTTGACGCCCCCGTGGTGCGACTGCAATCTGCGTCATCACCACAGTTCGCACCCCCTTTCAGCGATGGATTTCAGCGGTTACGGCTATCGACGCGCGCAGCGCACCACTTCCAACAGCACAGCGTCCGCAACCCCTGCGACCAACCTGGGCTCCACCACCGAGCTCAGCGCCGAGGCCGTTCGCTTGTTGGCGAGCCTGGGCAAGAGAGTGTCCATGACGGAGCTCGCGGGGAAGTATCCGCGGGTGCTGAATCGAATCGCCGCGGTGTGGCACAAGCGCGCCGAGGCCGATCGCTGCTTCGACGAATTGCTGCTCGACTCGCGGCGCACGCGTCAAGGTTTCCCGCAATCCGTGGTCTACGAGATCGCGTCCCTGCGCCACTACCACGTCACGCACGTTTTCCCGAAGCACGTGGATCCGTGGGAGCAAAGCCAGCTGCGCTAGCGCGCATACCGCGACCGGCCGGCGGCCTCACCCCTGGAAAAACTCCTTCACCCGCTCCATCCACGACTTCGCGCGCGGGTCGTGGCGGCCTGACTCTTCCTGGTTGATCGCCTCCAGCTCGAGCAGCAGCTCGCGCTGGCGCGCGGTCAGGTTGACCGGCGTCTCCACCACCACGTGGCAAAGCAGGTCGCCGTGCGCGTGACTGCGCACACCCTTGATGCCCTTGCCGCGCAGGCGGAACACGCGCCCGCTCTGGGTTTCGGGCGGGATCTTGATCTTGGCGCTGCCGTCCAGAGTGGGAATCTCGATCTCGCCGCCCAGTGCGGCGGCGGTGAAGCTGATCGGCATCTCGCAGTGCAGGTCGTTGTCCTCGCGCTGGAACACCGGGTGGGCCTTGAGGCGGATCACCACGTACAGGTCGCCGGGCGGGCCACCGTTCACGCCGGCCTCGCCCTCGCCAGACAAGCGGATGCGATCGCCCTCGTCCACGCCGGCTGGGATTTTCACCGACAGCGTCTTCTGCCGCTTCACGCGCCCCGCGCCGCCGCACGTCTGGCACGGCTCACGGATGAACTTACCGCTGCCGCCGCAACGCGGGCAGGTCTGCTGCAGCGAGAAGAAGCCCTGCTGGATGCGCACCTGGCCCTGGCCATGGCAGGTCGGGCAGGGCACCGGCTCGGTGCCGGCCTTGGCGCCGCTGCCGTGGCAGGTCTCGCAGGCGTCGAGCGTGGGGATGCGGATCTTGGTCTCGGTGCCACGCGCGGCATCCTCGAGCGTGATCTCGAGGTTGTAGCGCAGGTCCGCCCCGCGGTAGACGTTGGAGCGCTGCCGGCCGCCGCCGAAGATCTCGCTGAAGATGTCGCCGAAAGCATCGGCGAACCCGCCGGCGCCCGCCCCCATCCCGGCCCCTGCCTCCACGCCGCGATGACCGAAGCGGTCGTAGGCGGCGCGCTTGTCGGCGTCGCACAGGACCTCGTAGGCCTCCTTGGCCTCCTTGAACCTCTCTTCCGCCTTGGGGTTGTCCGGATTGCGGTCCGGGTGGTGCTGCATGGCCAGCTTGCGATAGGCCTTCTTGATGTCTTCTTCCGAGGCGTCGCGGTTCACGCCGAGCACCTCGTAGTAGTCCCGCTTCGCCATGGCCAACCGTTTCCCCTACAAACCAAGGGCCGAATCAAGCGTCATCGATGCAGTCGACGGCGCTTGAATTCGGCCAGATAGATCGTCACGCGGAGGTGACGGTGGGTCGTGTGTCACGCGTCCCCGCGTGACGGTCCATCACTTCTTGTCCTTGACTTCCTCGAACTCGGCATCCACGACATCGCCCTCCTGCGCCTTGCCGCCCTGCCCGGCGCCGCCAGCGGATGTATCGGCGCCGCCCGCGGCCGCGCCGCCGCCGGAGGCGGCCTGCTGCTGAGCGTACATCTTCTCGCCCAGCTTCTGCGCAGCCTGGGCCAGGGCCTGGGTCTTGGACTGGATGGTGTCGTGGTCGTTGCCCTTCATCGCCTCTTCGGCCGCCTTGATGGCGTCCTCGATGCGCGACTTCTCGGCGGCGTCCAGCTTGTCGCCGTGCTCGGCGAGCGACTTGCGCACGGTGTGCACCATGGCATCGCAGTGGTTGCGGGCGTCCACCAGCTCGCGCGCCTTGCGGTCCTCATCGGCATGCGACTCGGCGTCCTTGACCATGCGCTTGATCTCGTCTTCGGACAGCCCCGAGCTGGCGGTGATCTTGATCTTGTTCTCCTTGCCGGTGGCCTTGTCCTTGGCCGACACGTGCAGGATGCCGTTCGCATCGATGTCGAAGGTGACCTCGATCTGCGGCATGCCGCGCGGCGCCGGCGGGATGCCCTCCAGGTTGAACTGGCCGAGGCTCTTGTTGCCGCCGGCCATCTCGCGCTCGCCCTGCAGCACGTGGATCGTCACCGCCGCCTGATTGTCGTCGGCGGTGGAGAACACCTGAGTCTGCTTGGTCGGGATGGTGGTGTTCTTCTGGATCAGCTTGGTCATCACGCCGCCGAGCGTCTCGATGCCCAGCGACAGCGGGGTGACGTCGAGCAGCAGCACGTCCTTGACCTCGCCCTTGAGCACGCCGCCCTGGATCGCGGCGCCGATGGCCACCGCCTCGTCCGGGTTGACGTCCTTGCGCGGCTCCTTGCCGAAGATCTCCTTGACCTTGTCCTGCACCTTGGGCATGCGCGTCATGCCGCCCACCAGGATCACGTCGTCGATCTCGGACACCTTGACGCCGGAGTCCTTGATCGCGGTCTCGCAGGGCCTCGCCGTCTTCTCGATCAGGTCCTCGACCAGGCTCTCGAACTTGGCGCGGGTGATCTTCATCGCCAGGTGCTTCGGTCCGGACTGATCCATGGTGATGTAGGGCAGGTTGACCTCGGTCTGCTGCGTCGAGGACAGCTCGATCTTGGCCTTCTCCGCCGCCTCCTTCAGGCGCTGCAACGCGAGGATGTCCTTGCGCAGGTCCACGCCCTGCTCCTTGCGGAACTCGTCGGCGATGTAGTCCATCAGGCGCTGGTCGAAGTCCTCGCCGCCCAGGAAGGTGTCGCCGTTGGTGGCCAGCACCTCGAACTGATGCTCGCCTTCGACCTCGGCGATCTCGATGATGGAGATGTCGAACGTGCCCCCGCCCAGGTCGTACACCGCGATCTTGCGGTCGCCCTGTTTCTTGTCCAGACCGAAGGCGAGCGCGGCCGCAGTGGGCTCGTTGATGATGCGCTTGACCTCCAGCCCGGCGATGCGGCCGGCGTCCTTGGTGGCCTGGCGCTGGGAGTCGTTGAAATAGGCGGGTACGGTGATCACCGCCTCGGTCACCGCCTCGCCGAGGTAGTCCTCGGCGGTCTTCTTCATCTTCATCAGCACCTGCGCCGAGATCTCCGGCGGGGCCATCTTCTTGCCGCGCGCCTCGACCCAGGCGTCCCCGTTGGGCGCCTGGACGATGTTGTAGGGCACCAGCTTGATCGCCTTCTGCACCTCGGCGTCCTGGAAGCGCCGGCCGATCAGGCGCTTCACCGCGTACAGGGTGTTCTTCGGATTGGTCACCGCCTGGCGCTTGGCCGGGGCACCGACCAGGACCTCGGCGTCCTCGGTGTAAGCGACGATGGACGGCGTGGTGCGCGAGCCCTCGGAGTTCTCGATCACCTTGGGCTGACCGTTCTCCATGATGGCAACGCAGGAGTTCGTCGTACCGAGGTCGATGCCGATGATCTTTGCCATTCTGACTTCCTCGCTCTGGGATTCAGGGATTCAAACGCGGATGAAGCGCTAGGTTTGGGTGGCGGTCCCGGCTTTCAAGCAGCGGGGCCGCTTATCGGCCGGGTGGGCACGGGGTCGCGACCGCTTCCGGTGCCGTCACTGGGGGGCCTTGGACACGGTGACCAGCGCCGGGCGCAGGACGCGATCGTGCAGCAGATAGCCCTTCTGCAGGACGTGCACCACGGTGTTGGGCGCCTTGTCGGATTCCACCGTGGTCATCGCCTGGTGCCGGTGGGGGTCGAACCTCTCGCCCGCGGGGTTGATTTCCTTGATCGCGGCCTTTTCGAACGCGCCGTCGATCTGCTTGAGGGTGAGCTCGACGCCTTGGCGCAGGGCGTCGATGGTGGTGTTGTCCGCGGCCAGGGCGGCCTCCAAGGCGTCGCGCACCGGCAGCAGCTCCGCGGCGAAGCTCTCCAGCGCATACTTGTGGGCATTGGCGATGTCGGCCTGGGCGCGCTTGCGGATGTTGTCGGCCTCCGCCTTGGCGCGCAGCCAGGCGTCGTAGTGTTCCTGGGCTTGCAATTCGAGCTGGCGGATGATCTCCTGCTGGCTCGGCATGCTTTCGCTCTCCGCGGCCGGCTGGGGCTCGGAGGCGGGGGCGTCCTGGGCGCCGCCCGGCGCCGGGGCGGTCAGGCTAGGTTCCTGTTCCTGCATGAATTTCCTCTTCCCGCTGGCAACGTTCGGCAAATGGGGCTGGGGCCCGGGATTTCAAGAAAGGATCTAGCCCCTTACACCGGCGCGCGCCGGCGCGACCCACCCGCCGAGGTTGCTTATCGTCAAATCCCCCAGCGCCTGGATCCAATCGTCGCGCTCGTTGAGGCAGGCGATGTAGCGGAACTCGCCGCCGCCTGCGGCCAGGAAAGCCGCCCGGTTCTCCATCGCGATCTCCTCCAGGGTCTCCAGGCAATCGGCCACGAAGCCGGGGCACATGACGTCGACGCGGCGCAGCTTCTTCTTGCCGAGCGCCTGCATGGTGTCGATGGTGTACGGCTCGAGCCAGCGTGCGCGGCCGAAGCGCGACTGGAAGCTGATCAGGTGCTGCTCGGCGCGCAAGCCCAGCGCCTCGGCCAGCAGGTGGGCGGTTTCCCGGCACTCGCCGTAGTAGGGGTCGCCGCGGTCCACCGCGAAGCGGGGCAGGCCATGGAAGCTCATCACCAGCAGGTCCGGGCGGCCGTGAGCGGTCCAGTGCTCGCGCACGCTCTGCGCGAGCGCGGCGATGTACCCGGGGTGGTCGTGGAAGTGCTTCACCAGCCGCAGCGCCGGTGCATTGCGCAGCCGGCCCAGCACGGCGCACACCGCGTCGTAGGCGCTGGCGGTGGTGCTGGCGGCGTACTGCGGATACAGCGGGATCACCAGCAGACGATCGCAACCCTGCTCGCGCAGACTCGCCAGCGCCTGCGACACCGGCGGGCTGCCATAGCGCATTGCCCATTCCACGACGATGGGATGGTCGATGCGGGCGGCGAGGCGGTCGCGCAGGAGCTGCGCTTGCCGCCGGGTGTGGACCTTGAGCGGCGAGCCCTCGGCGGTCCAGATCTTCGCGTACTTGTCCGCAGACTGCCGCGGCCGCAGGTTAAGGACCACGCCGTTCAGGATCGGCCACCACAGCGCGGGTGGGATCTCCACCACGCGCGGGTCGGACAGGAATTGCCTCAGGTAGGGGCGCACCGCCGCGGCGCTGGGCGCCTCCGGGGTGCCCAGGTTGATCAACAGCACGCCGATCTTGGCGAGCGTGCCCTGCGGGAGCGCGGGCTCGGGAAGGTAGCGCACTAGGACCTAGGATCTAGGAGCTAGGATCTGGGGGGCGTTGTGCGGCATTGCCGCGCCTTGCCCTAGGTCCCAGATCCTAAATCCTAGCCCCTCTCATTCCAGCGCCCGGGCGCGCTGCGCCATCGCGCTGGACAGGAGCTTGGCGGTGATCTCCACGATCGGGATGACGCGCTCGTAGGCCATGCGGGTGGGCCCGATCACGCCCACCGTACCGAGCACCTCGCCGTCCACCTCGTAGGGCGCGGTGATCACGCTGCACTCGTCCAGCGGCACCAGCCCCGACTCGCCGCCGATGTAGATCTGCACGCCTTGCGCGCGGCTGCCCATCTCCAGCAGTTGCAGCAGCCCGGTGCGCTGCTCGAACAGGTCGAACAGCCGGCGCAGGCTGATCACGTTGGACGACAGGTCCTGCACGTGCAGCAGGTTGTGCTCGCCGGACAGCACGTACTCTTCTGGCTGCTCGGTGAGGGCCTCGCTGCCGGCGTCGACCGCCTTGGTGAGAAGCTGGGTCATGTCGTCGCGCAGGCGCTCGAGCTCGTCGCGCAGGCGCGCCTTGACCTGCTCGAAGGTCAGACCGTGATAGGCCTGGTTGATGAAGTTGGCCGCCTCGATCAGTTCGCTCTGCGTGTAGTCGCGCTCGGTGAACAGTATGCGGTTCTGCACGTCGCCTTCGAGTGTGACGATGATCAGCAGGACACGCTTGTCGGACAGGCGTAGGAACTCCACGTGGCGGAACTGCGTGGAGCGGCGGCGTGGCGCCATCACGATGCCGGCGAAGCGCGTCAGATCGGACAGCAAATGCGAAGCCGACTGCAGCAGCCGGTGCGGCCGCTCGACGTGCAGCTGGCCTTCGAGCTGGTCGATCTCCACCCGATCGAGCGGCTTGATCGTCAACAGAGTGTCGACGAAGAAGCGGTAGCCGCGTGGCGTGGGCACGCGGCCGGCGGAGGTGTGCGGGCTCGCCACGAACCCCATCTCCTCCAGGTCGGACATGACGTTGCGGATGCTGGCCGGCGACAGGTCCAGACCGGAGTAGCGCGACAGCGTGCGCGAACCGACCGGCTGGCCCTCGGCGATGTAGCGCTCGACCAGCGTCTTGAGCAGAACCTGTGCGCGTTCGTTCAGCATTGAGGCATTCTAACCGAAGCCGCTCGCCGGTAGACCGGTCCCGGCGTGCGCCGCTCCCGGCCGGGCATCTTGTGCTTTAATGCGGGCCATGCGGCCCCAGTTCAAGACCATCGCGCTCATCGGCAAGTACAAGAGCCCCGAGATCGCACAGCCGCTGCTGGAGCTGGCGCGCTTCCTGAAGGGCCGCGGCGTGCGCGTGTTGCTGGATCCGCTCACCGCCGCGCACGTGGCGCGCAACAACCTGGAGGTCCTGCCGCTGGAGCAGTCGGGGCCGCTCGCCGATCTCGCCATCGTCATCGGCGGCGACGGCACCATGCTCAACATCGCCCGCAGCCTGGCCCCGTTCGATGTCGCGCTGGTGGGCGTGAACCAGGGGCGGCTCGGCTTCCTGACCGACATCTCCACCGACAACATGCTGTCGACCATCGGCGCCATGCTCGAGGGCGACTTCATCGTCGAGGCGCGCATGCTGCTGCAGTCCGAGGTGCGCCGCGGGCCGAAAGCGATCTTCGACGTGCTCGCCTTCAACGACGCCAGCGTCACCAAAGGCGCCGACGGCGGGTTGATCGAGCTGGAGGTGAAGATCGACGACCAGTTCGTGTACGTGCTGCGCGCCGACGGGCTGGTCGTGTCCACCCCCACGGGCTCCACGGCCTATGCGCTGTCCGCCGGCGGACCGATCCTGCACCCGGCGCTGTCGGCCTTCGCCATCGTGCCGGTGTGCCCGCACACGCTGTCCAACCGGCCGATCGCCATCGGCAGCGATGCGCGCATCGAAATCCTGATGCATCGCTGCGCGGACGCGCGCGTGCACTACGACAGCCATTCCCACTGCGAGCTGCGACCCGGCGACCGCATCCTGGTGCGGCGCTATCCGCGCTCGATCCGGCTGCTGCACCCGGTGGGGCACAACTACTACCACATGCTGCGGGAAAAGCTCCACTGGAGCGAGACCCTGTAGCCCTGCCCCGCGCCCCATGCTGCGGTCGCTGAGCATCCGCGACTTCGTCATCGTCGATCGCCTCGATCTGGAGTTCCAGCACGGCTTCACCGTGCTCACCGGCGAGACCGGCGCCGGCAAGTCGATCCTGGTCGATGCGCTCGCGCTGGTGCTGGGCAGCCGCAGTGACGCCGGGCAGGTGCGCGAAGGCGCCGCGCGCGCGGAGATCTCCGCCGAGTTCGCGCTCGATGCGCTGCCGCAGGCGCAGGCCTGGTTGCAGACCAACGACCTCGCCGACGAACCGGGGTTGTGCCTATTGCGGCGGGTGCTGGAGGCGGGTGGGCGCTCGCGCGCCTACGTCAACGGCCGCCCGGCCACGCTGCAGCAGCTCGAGGAGCTGGCGGAGATGCTGGTGGACATCCACGGCCAGCACGAGCACCAGTCGCTCCTGCGCCCGGCGGCGCAGCGCGAGCTGCTGGACGCGTATGCCGGGGCGAGCGCCCTGGCGCGCGAGATGGCCGCCGCCTGGCGCGATTGGCAGGAGCTGCGCCGGCAGCGGCTGGAATGGGAGAAGAACGCGGACGCCCTCGCCACCGAGCGCGAACGCCTGCAATGGCAACGGCAGGAGCTGGAACGGCTGGCCTTCACCGCCGACGAATGGGAGCAGCTGCAGCTCGACCACAAACGGCTTGCCCATGCCGCGAGCCTGGTCGAGGCGGCGGAGTACGCGCTGGAGGCGCTGTCCGAGAGCGAGTCGGCGGCGCTGGCCGCGGTGAACGCGGCGGTGTCGCGGATCAACGCCGCCGCCGAGTACGATCCCGGGCTGAAGGAGACGCTCGACGTGCTGGAGCCGGCGCAGATCCAGCTGCAAGAGGCGGTGTACGGCCTGCGCCATTACCGCAACCGCATCGACCTCGATCCGCGCCGGCTACAGCAGGTGGAGCAGCGCCTCGAGGCGCTGCACACGACCGCGCGGAAGTACCGCGTGACGCCGCCGCAGCTGCCGGAGCTGCTGACCGATGCGTCGCGCCGCCTCGAGGAGATCGGCGCCGGCGCGAGCCCGGAGGCGTTGGCCAAGCGCGAGCGCGAGACCGAGGCGCGCTACCGGGAGGTCGCAGGGAAGCTCACCGCGGAGCGCGCGCGCACTGCGCGCGAGCTCAGCCAGCGCGTGACCGAGCAGATGCAGGGCCTGGCGATGGCCGGAGGACGTTTCGAAGCGGTGCTCAAACCCCTGGCCGAGGGCAGCGCATACGGGATGGAGCAGATCGAGTTCCTGGTCGCCGCCAACCCCGGCGCGACGGTGCGTGCCCTGGCGAAGGTGGCCTCCGGCGGCGAGCTGTCGCGCATCAGCCTGGCGATCCAGACCGTGACCAGCGCAGTGGCGCCCGTGCCGACGCTGGTGTTCGATGAAGTGGACGCCGGAATCGGCGGGCGCGTGGCCGAGATCGTCGGACGGATGCTGGCCGCGCTCGGCAGCAAGCACCAGGTGATGTGCATCACGCATCTGCCCCAGGTAGCGGCCGCCGCGGACCACCAGTGGCAAGTGAGCAAGACCGCCGCCGCCAGGGGCGTGCGCAGCGAAGTGCGCGAGCTGGACCGCGCTCAGCGCGTGGAGGAGATCGCGCGCATGCTGGGCGGGGTCAAGATCACCGAGACCACGCGCAAGCATGCGGCGGAAATGCTGGGATTGAAGCGTTGAGGCATCGACCGCAGAGTCTTCAGGTCTTCGCTCGGTACGGGCAATTCTGCTTGGTGCAATCCGCGTAGATCTGCAGCGAGTGCTCGTGGATGTCGAAGCCGCGCTCCTTGGCGATCCTGGCCTGGCGCCGTTCGATCTCCGCGTCGTAGAACTCTTCCACCCGCCCGCACTGCACGCACACCAGGTGATCGTGGTGGCCGCCCTGGTTCAGCTCGAACACGGCCTTGCCGGCCTCGAAATGGTGGCGGATCAGGATGCCGGCCTGCTCGAACTGGGTCAGCACCCGGTAGATGGTGGCGAGCCCGATGTCCATCCCCTCCTTGAGCAGCAGCTTGTAGACGTCCTCGGCCGTCATGTGCCGCACCTCGCTGGTCTCGAACAGGTTGAGGATCTTCAGGCGCGGCAGCGTGGCCTTCAGGCCGATGGTCTTCAGGTCGTGGGGTTTGGTCATTGCGACCCTGACAGGCGGGGATGTGCCGGGTATCATAGTCCCTTCCCGCACCACTGAAAACCAACCCCGCCCGAATCGCGCGATGCTGTTCCGCCTGCTTCCGCTCGCCGCCTGCCTTGTGCTGTCGTCCTGCTTCCTGAAGCCTCACAAGATCGATGTCCAGCAGGGAAACTATCTGGACGAGCAAATGATCGCCAAGCTCAAACCCGGCATGACGCGCTCGCAAGTGCGCTTTTTGCTGGGCACGCCGCTGATCGCGGATCCGTTTCACCCGGAGCGCTGGGACTACCTCCTCCTCGACCGCCGCGAGGGCAAGCTGGTGAGGAACCGCCGCCTCACGGTCTGGTTCGAGGGTGACAAGCTGCTCCGCGCCGTGGCCGACCAGCCCGACGCGCCGGCCAAGCGGCGACGGCCCGAGCAGAGCGCGCAACAGACGCGCTGAGCGATGAGCCTTCTCCACGTCGCCGTTGCGGGCAGCTCGGGCCGCATGGGCCGCGCCCTGCTCGAGGGCCTGTTCCAGGCTGCCGACCTGCGGCTGCATGCCGCGCTGGAGCGGCACGACAGCCCCTACCTCGGCAAGGATGCGGGAGACATGCTCGGCTCCCCCTGCGGCGTGCAGATCACCGACGACGTGCCTGGCGCGCTCGCCGGCGCGCATGTGCTGATCGACTTCACGCGGCCCGAGGGGACGCTCCATCACCTGCGCGTATGCGACGAGCGCGGCGTGAAGATGGTGATCGGCACCACCGGCTTGAGCGCTGAGCACAAGGCGCGCGTAGCCGAAGCCGCGCAGCGCATCGCCATCGTCATGGCGCCCAACATGAGCGTGGGCGTGACGCTGGTGCTGAAGCTCCTGGAGAGCGCCGCGCGCGTGCTGCGCGAGGGCTACGACATCGAGATCATCGAGGCGCACCACCGCCACAAGGTGGATGCGCCGTCCGGCACGGCGTTGCGCATGGGCGAAGTGATCGCGCAGGCGCTGGGCCGCGACCTGGGTGAGGTTGCAGTGTACGGCCGCGAGGGCGTGACCGGCGAGCGCTCGCCCTCCACCATCGGTTTCGCCACCGTGCGCGGCGGCGACATCGTCGGCGACCACACCGCGCTATTCGCGGGCGTCGGCGAGCGCATCGAGATCACCCATCGCGCCAGCAGCCGGGCCACCTTCGCGCTGGGTGCGCTACGCGCTGCGCGCTTCCTGGCGGGCAAGGATCGCGGGCTGTACGACATGCAGGATGTGCTTGGACTGAGGGGCTAGGATCTAGCAGCTAGGATCCAGGGGAAAAGGCGCGGCTCCGCCGCACGACACCCCCAGATCCTAGTTCCTAGCTCCGAGATCCTCGTTTATAATGACGCGCAAAAGCGGGAGGCGTTTTGGCGCCCTCCCGCTTTTCTACGTCCGCCGCCTGCAACACCCAGGAGCCAGCCGTGCCAAGCTTCCCGCCCGCCATCCTCGCTCTCGCGGACGGGACGGTGTTTCGCGGCCAGTCGATCGGGGCCGAGGGCAGCTCCGCAGGAGAGGTGGTGTTCAACACCTCCATGACCGGCTACCAGGAGATCCTTACCGACCCGTCCTACTGCCGGCAGATCGTCACGCTGACCTATCCGCACATCGGCAACACCGGGGTCAACGGCGAGGACGTCGAGTCCGGTCGCGTGTACGCCTCCGGCCTGGTGATCCGCGACCTGCCGCTGCTCGCCAGCAGCTGGCGGCGCGCCCGGGACTTGGGCGACTACCTGCGCGCGGAGAAAGTCCCGGCCATCGCCGGCATCGACACGCGCAAGCTCACCCGGACCCTGCGCGAGAAAGGCGCCCAGAACGGCTGCCTGATGGCCGGTCGGGTGGATGAGGCGCGGGCACTGGCCGAGGCGCGCGCGTTTCCCGGCCTGGCCGGTATGGACCTCGCGAAGGTGGTGAGCTGCACCGCCCCGTATGCGTGGGACGAGGCCGAGTGGTCGCTCGCCAAGGGCTATGGCAGTCGGAAGGACGGCCGATTTCACGTGGTGGCGTTCGACTACGGAGTCAAGCGCAACATCCTGCGCAAGCTGGCGGGCCGCGGCTGCCGCGTGACGGTTCTGCCCGCGCAGGCCACCGCGAAGGAGGCGCTCGCGCAGCGGCCCGATGGCGTATTCCTGTCCAACGGCCCCGGTGATCCGGAGCCCTGCGCGTACGCCATCCGCGCGATCCGCGAGCTGCTGGACGCGGGCACGCCCATCTTCGGCATCTGCCTGGGCCACCAGCTGCTCGGCCTGGCGAGCGGTGCGCGCACCATGAAGATGAAATTCGGTCATCACGGCGCCAACCATCCGGTGCAGGATCTCGACACCGGGCGGGTGATGATCACCAGCCAGAACCACGGCTTCGCGGTGGACATGGACACACTGCCGGACAACTGCCGCATCACGCACAAATCGTTGTTCGACGGCACGCTGCAGGGCTTCGCCCGCACCGACCGCCCGGCGTTCTGCTTCCAGGGACATCCGGAAGCGAGCCCGGGGCCGCACGACGTGGACTATCTGTTCGACCGGTTCATCACAATGATGGCCGCGCAGCACCGCTGAACCCATGTTGAGATGCCAAAACGCACCGACATCCACTCCATCCTGATCATCGGCGCCGGCCCGATCGTCATCGGCCAGGCCTGCGAGTTCGACTACTCCGGCGCGCAGGCCTGCAAGGCGCTGCGCGAGGAGGGCTACCGGGTGATCCTGGTGAACTCGAACCCGGCCACCATCATGACCGACCCGGGCATGGCGGACGCGACCTATATCGAGCCGGTCACCTGGCAGATGGTGGAGAAGGTGATCGCGGCCGAGCGCCCGGACGCGGTGCTGCCCACCATGGGTGGCCAGACCGGGCTCAACTGCGCGCTCGACCTGGCCCGGCACGGGGTGCTGGAGAAATACGGCGTGCAGATGATCGGCGCCTCGCGCGAGGCCATCGACAAGGCCGAGGACCGCGAGAAGTTCAAGGCCGCGATGACGCGTATCGGTCTGGCGAGCCCGCGCTCCGCGCTGGCGCACAGCCTGGAGGAAGCTACGCAGGTGCAGGCGGCGCTCGGCTTCCCGGTGGTGATCCGCCCCTCCTTCACGCTCGGCGGCAGCGGCGGGGGCATCGCCTACAACCGCGAGGAGTTCGTTTCGATCTGCGAGCGCGGCTTCGAGGCCTCGCCCACCCGCGAGCTGCTGGTCGAGGAGTCGGTGATCGGCTGGAAAGAGTTCGAGATGGAGGTGGTGCGCGACCGCAAGGACAACTGCATCATCGTGTGCTCGATCGAGAACCTCGACCCGATGGGCGTGCACACCGGCGACTCGATCACGGTGGCGCCGGCGCAGACGCTCACCGACAAGGAATACCAGATCATGCGCGACGCCTCCATCGCGGTGCTGCGCGAGATCGGCGTGGACACCGGCGGGTCCAACGTGCAGTTCGCCATCGACCCGCGCGAC
>DATBMG010000206.1:0-18821 GCA_036554965.1 Burkholderiales bacterium | reverse complement strand
GGTGCACATCCCGAGCCGCAAGATGCTGTTCCGCGCGCCCGGGATCAGCCACATCAAGGGCACGTCCACGCCGGTGAACCTGAGCGAGCAGCTGCGCGCCGACAGCGACCAGGGCTTCAATCAGGCGGTCGGGCAGATGGTGAAGAACCTCGACGAGCAGCTCGTGCTGTTCCAGGAGCGGGTGAAGAGCGCTCCCGGGGAGTACCAGGTGGTTCGCCAGGGCGAGGCCAAAGGCGGCGGCGCGCTCGACGTCCTGACGGCGCTGCTCCTGGCGTTGCTGGTTGCCGGAGGCGGGTGGTGGTCGCGCCGAAGGATCTAGGCGCGGTTCCCTGGCGGACGCTGGCGCTGGCCTCGGCGGCGCTCGCCGCGTACTGGCTCCCGGGTGCCGCCGACGCTCTGGTCTACGACCGCTCGGCCGTCGCGACCGGCGAGCTATGGCGCTTGCTGACCGCGCACTGGGTCCACTTCTCCGGCAGCCACTTGCTATCCAACCTCGCGGTACTGGTCGCGACCGGCTGGCTCATCGAGGCGCGCGACCGGGGCGACTCTCTGCGTCTGTTCGCCGTGGCGGCGTTGTCGATCGGCATCGTGCTGTTCGTCGCACAGCCCGAGCTGCGTATCTTCGGCGGCGCATCCGGTGTTGCCTACGCCTTCGTCACCTATCTCGCGCTGTGCGGTCTGCGCGACGCAGGCCGTCGGCGGTGGCTATGCGCGGTGCTGCTGGCGGTGGCGGGCGCCAAGCTGCTCGCCGAGCAGGTCTGGGGCTGGAACCTGGTGGCGCGCGACCCCGATGCTGGGTTCGTTGCGGTGCCGCTGAGCCATGTAGCCGGAATCGCCGCCGGCACCGGTCTGTGGTTGTGGAAACTAATACCGCGCGTTCCCCGGCGTCCTCGGAAACGGGATCACGTCGCGCACGTTGGATAGCCCCGTGGCATAGGCGATAGTGCGCTCGAAACCGAGACCGAATCCGGCGTGCGGCACGGTGCCGTAGCGGCGCAGGTCGCGATACCAGCCGTAGATGTTCTTGTCGAGGCCGTTCTCGTCCATGCGCCGGTCGAGCACCTCGAGCCGCTCCTCGCGCTGGCTGCCGCCGATGATCTCGCCGATGCCCGGTGCCAGCACGTCCATCGCCGCGACGGTCTTGTCGTCGTCGTTGAGGCGCATGTAGAACGCCTTGATCTGCTTCGGGTAGTTCATCAGGACCACGGGCTTGCGCACGTGCTTCTCGGCGAGGTAGCGCTCGTGCTCGGACTGCAGGTCCATGCCCCATTGCACCGGGAACTCGAACTTCTCCTTGGCGGTGCCCAGGATGCGGATCGCCTCGCCGTACTCCATGCGCACGAACTCGGTGTCTACGATCCCTTGCAGCTTGGCGATCACGCCCTTCTCGATGCGCTCCTCGAAGAAAGCCATGTCGTCGGGGCGCTCCTCCAGCACCGTCCTGAAGATGTGCTTGAGCAGCGCCTCGGCCAGCGTGGCGTCGTCGGCGAGATCGGCGAAGGCGATCTCCGGCTCGATCATCCAGAACTCGGCCAGGTGCCGGCTGGTGTTGGAGTTCTCGGCGCGGAAGGTGGGGCCGAAGGTGTACACCTTCGACAGCGCCATGCAGTAGGTCTCCACGTTGAGCTGACCCGACACCGTGAGGAAGGTCTCGCGGGCGAAGAAGTCCTGCGCATAGTCGACCCTGCCGTCCGGCGTGTGCGGCAGATTCATCAGATCCAGCGTGGAGACGCGGAACAGCTCGCCCGCGCCCTCCGCGTCGGAGGCGGTGATGATGGGCGTGTTCACCCAACAGAAGCCGCGCTCGTGGAAGAAGCGGTGGATCGCCTGCGCCACCGTGTGGCGCACGCGCGTCACCGCGCCGATCACGTTGGTGCGCGGGCGCAAGTGCGCCACCTCGCGCAGGAACTCGAGCGTGTGCGGCTTGGGCTGGATCGGGTACGAGTCGGGGTCCTCCACCCAGCCCAGCACCGCGATCTCGGTCGCCTGCATCTCGAAGGGCTGTCCCTTGGCGGGCGAGGGCACGATCGCGCCGGTGGCCTGCACCGCGCAGCCGGCGGTCAGACGCTGCACTTCGCCGGCGTAGTTAGGCAGGCTGTTCGGCGCAACCACCTGCACCGGATGGAAACAGGAGCCGTCGGACACGTGGACGAACGAGATGCCCGCCTTGGAGTCGCGCCGTGTGCGCACCCATCCCTTCACTGTGACGGGGGCGTCGCTCGGGGCGCGGCCGGACAGGATCTCGGCGCAGGTGAGCGTGGTCATGCAGAATTGGAGCGGGACAAGGGTTGTACCCTGCAATTGTGCCCGTTCCCGGCCGCGCACGGGGCCCGTTCGATGAGCGGGAACGGGAACGGTGGACAAGATAGGATGGCGTGATGAGAGCAGGAATGGTTGTCTTGGCCGCGGTCGCACTGCTCGGCGCGGCCGCCGTTTCCGCCCAGCAGGAGCGTCGGATCGAGAGGGCGAAGCGCCTGGAACTGGACACGCCGTACGTGCCGCCTCCGGGAGATCCGCTCCAGCATCACACCGCGGGCTTCGCCAAGATCGTGTGCTCGGCCGTGTTCGTTTCCGGGTTGGACGCGGATTTCGCGGCGCGCAACCTGGGGTATTTCGTCAGTCCGCTGGAGGCGCGAGCGCGGGTCGGGAAGCCGGTGGTCGATCATGCCGCGCAGGCGGTCCACGTCCGCCTCCCCGACGGCTCTCTGCGCACCGCGCTCCACGTCCCCGATCAAGGCTGCGTGGCGCTGCCGCTCGCGGAACGCACGCTGCGCTTCAAGCCGACGCGCGTCGACAAGCGGCCGGTCGATCCGTCGCGCATCTGGCCCGAGGGCGACGCGGTGCCGGACCGGCCGTTGCCGCCGGAGGTCGACGCGGCGAAGCTGCGGCAGGCGGTCGATGCGGCTTTCGACCCGGCCGCAATGACGGCGGCGTTCGTCGTGACGTGGAGAGGGCGACTCCTTGCGGAGCGCTACGGTGCGGGCGTCACGCCGCACACCCCGCTCGAGAGCTGGTCGATGGGCAAGAGCCTCACCGCCGCGCTCCTCGGCGTTCTGATCCGCCAAGGCGCATACGACCTGCAGCAACCGGCGCCGATTCCCGAGTGGCGGGGCGCGGGCGATCCGCGCGCGAAGATCCGCATCGCCGATCTGCTGCATATGTCCAGCGGGCTGCGCATCCGTGCGCCGCTGGACCCGGATTACGACCCCGCCGGTCCCTACCCCGACCATGTCTTCCTGTACACCGGCGGCGTCGATGCGTTCCAGTACGCCGCGACCCGGCCGCTGCAGTGGCCGCCCGGTGCGGTCGGGCGCTATCGGAACACCGATCCGGTCCTGGTCAACTATCTCATCCGGCTCGCTGTCGAGAAGCGCGGCGAGGACTATCTGTCTTTCCCCCAGCGCGCGCTGTTCGACCGCCTGGGCATCCGCAACATGATCATGGAGACCGACCCCTACGGCAATTTTCTGGCGCAGGGCTACGTGCTCGGATCGGGACGGGACTGGGCGCGCTTGGGCAACCTGTTCCTTCAGGACGGCGTGTGGAACGCGGAGCGCCTCTTGCCGGAAGGCTATGTCGATTTCGTGAGCACGCTGGCTCCGGCCTGGAAAGCCGACGACCTGCCGATCTACGGCGGCTTCTTCTGGCTCAACGGCGACGGCCGCTTTCCCGTGCCCCGAGATGCCTACTACATGGCCGGTGCGGGCGGGCAGCACACGTTGATCGTTCCCTCGCACGATCTCGTCGTGGTGCGGCTGGGCCACTACCGCGGCCAGGCGGCGGGCAGCGCCGCCCTGAACCGTGCGCTAGCCCTGCTGATGCAGGCGCTGCCGGAGTCCGACCCCGGCAAGCGCCGCGCCCACGCCGCTCCAGCCGGCTCGCTCTCGCGACGGTCTGCCCCCTCGTGAGGGCAAGTGGGCGCCGCTACATCGTCTTGAGAAACTCGATCAGCGCATTCTTCTCCGCGGGGCTCAGCGCCGTACCGTAGTCGTGACCCTGGTTGCCGTTGGCGCGCTGGGTCGTGTCGAAGCGCACGCCCAGCCGTTCGGCCTCCGCCCCTTGCGCGACGAAGCCGACGTCGGCCTTGTCGTAGAGGTCGTACCCACGATAGAAAACTTTCGGGCGCTGCGTAGGCGGCGTGAGCATCGCGCGCAGCGTGGGCACCGAGCCGTTGTGCAGGTACGGCGCGCGCAGCCACACGCCGTCCAGGTGCACCGCGATGTAACCGATGAGCGTCTCCTCCACCATGCCGGTGCGCTTGACGCCCAGCCGGTTGACCGTCTTGTTGGCGGCGATCGCGGCCTCCTTGTTCCAGCTCTCGAGGCGGTTGCGGTCGGTGCCGACTTCCTGCACCGGCACCGGCTTGCCGGTGCGCTCGCTCGCGTGGCAGCCGGCGCAGTTGCGCTCGAACACCGCCAATCCCGCTGCCGCCAGCTTCTCGTCCACCGGGAACGGATACTTGGGCGGAGGCAGGTTGCGCAGGTAGTCCTCCAGCCACTGCATGTGCTCCTCGAAGTCGTCCTGCGGCTCGACCACGATGCCCAGCGCCGAGTCGGTGAGCACGGTGCGCGGGTCGTAGCTCGCGCCGTCCCAGTTCATCGTCATGCCCTGCGTGTACTTGTTCAGGTTCCAGATCGAGGGCATGTCGGCCGGGCCGAAGGTGCCGTCCTCCGGCATGCGCAGCATGAAGTACTTGGTCAGGTTCATCGGGTCGTCGCGGCCGCGCGACCAGCCCGGCAGCTCGGGGTGCTCCATCCACGCGAACAGCTGCTCCTGCTCGAGCAGGCGCTTCTTCACCACCGGGATGATGACGAAGCGATAGAGCAGCGCGTCGATCCACGGCAGGTCGTACACCAGCTCGATCTCGCGCATCAGGTTCGGGCCGTTGAAGCGCGGGTCCTTGGCGCAGCGCGTGAGGAAACGGAAGTAGCCCTGCACGTCCATGGTGTGGCCAGGCCCGGTGGGAACGAAGGTCGGATTCTCGGTTTCGTTGCCGCGATACGCCGCGGTGTGGCACACGGCGCAGTTGTTCGACACGCGCGGGAACCCGACGGTCTTCCTGGTGAAGCCGATGGGCAGCTCCATGCCCTGCTCCCAGGCCACGCCCAGGGACGCATAGCCGCCGGGGCCGGGCAGGTATTCCGGGAACAGGCGCGGCAGGACGATGAAAATCCAATACGGGATCCCCGCCTCGTTCTCGCCGCCGAGCGAGCCGTACTTGAAGCGCTCGTGCGGCGAGTCGAACGGGTCCTGCGGCACTTCACGGAAGAACTTGTACCAGGCGAAGATTCCACCGAGGATGCCGAGCACGACCAGTACGGCGAGCCAGAGCAGGAGCTTGCGTTTCTTCCTGGGTTGCGTGAGCACTGCCTCCATGACGCCTCCGTAGCGTTGCTGGACCACCCGCCCGCTCACGCGGGCACCCCTCCTCGGTGAGGAAGGGGGTCTCCTGACTCAGAACGTTTTCATGTATTCGACCAGCGCGTCCTTGTCGGCAGGCGGCAGCTCGGTGCCGTAGAGCTTGCCCTCGTGGCCGCCGTTGCCGTTACCGGCGACGCGCGTGTCGTAGAGGAAATAGCGCCGCTCGCCTTCGGCGGGCACGTCGGACACGAAGCCCACTTTCGCCTGGTCGTACACGTCGTAGCCGCGGTGGAATTGCTTCGGCCGGCGCGCGGCGGGCTCCAGCAGGTCGCGCAGCGTGGGCACCGAGCCGTTGTGCAGATAGGGCGCGCGCAGCCAGATGCCGTCCAGCGGCGCGTTGGCGTAGCCGTGGGTCTTGCGGAAGTTCTTGAAGCGGTACTGCTCGTAGCCGGTGTAGAGCTGGCCCTGGTTGGCGGCCAGCTCGTAGGTGTAAGAGTCGAGACGTCCGCGGTCGGTGCGGATCAGCTCGATCGGCGTCACCTGGCCCACGCGCTCGCCTTTGAAGTCGCGGCCGCTGGCGCCGTGGCACCCGGCGCAATAGGCCGCGTACACTTGCGCCCCACGGCCGGCGCGCTCCTGGTCGATCGCGAACGGATAGCTCGGCGGCGCCAGGTCGAGCAGCCATTCCTCGATGCGCCCCAGCGCGGCGTGGTCGATGGTAGGCGGCGTGGTGCCCGCGCCGAACGCGGCGCTCAGGTTGCGCTCCTCGACCTTGACGTTGTTGCCGTCCCAATGCAGCTGCATCTGCGCGTCCTTGCGCGGACGCTGCAGCCAGATGGACGGGAAATCGCTGGCGCCGGCAAGCTCCTTGTCCGGGATCCGGTCCATCTGAAAGTTGAAGATCGCCTTGGCGAAGTTGAAGGTGTCCACGCGCCCCGGCCCCCACGCCGCCTCGCGTTCGGCGAAGGCGAAGCGCGCCTTGAGCATGCGGATGCGGTCCTGCATCAGGAAGACCGCCAGCGGATACACCACGTAGCGGTCGATCGCATCCACCTCGCCGCCGATGCGCTCGATCTCGGCGATCACGCGCTTGGGCGTGAAGCGCGAGTCCTGCGCGCAGTCGAAGAAGAAGTTCTGGAAGCCCATCACGTCGAACCTGTTGGCCGGCATGCCGAGCAGCAGCTCGGGTTCGCTCTGCGGAGTCTCGCGCACGGTGTTGGTGTGGCACACCGCACAGTTCAGGAATACGCGGTCCATGCCCAGCACCCGCCGCTTGGATACGCCCACCGGGAGGTCCTTGTCCTTCTCGTAGAGCAACCCCAGCGACCGGTAGCCCTCGCCGGGCAGCTTGTCCGCACACAGGCTGGGCAGCGCCTGCCAGATCCAGTACGGGAAGCCCGATTCGCGCTCGCCGCCGAGCGACCCGTACTTGAAGTGCTCGGCGATGTCTTCGTGCACCACAGGCCGGTCGCCGCCGAAGCGCGCCCACAGATAGATCGCAACCGCGGCCAGCAGCAGGGTCAGCAGCACCGCGAGCTTTCGGCACCAGCCGCGCAGCACGCCGCGCCCGCCCGGGAAAGAAGAAAGCTCGCGTTCGGCATCCGTTTCCATGCGCGCCTCTTTGTTCGTTGTTGCCGTCAGTTCAAGCACGCCCGCAGGTTCTCGTAGCCGCGCTCGAGATAGTCGCGCAACTGCGGCGCCGCACCCGACTCGGCTTTCAGCCATCCGCCAACCTCGCTCAGCATCGCCGGCAACGCCTCGTCGTCGCGCCATTGCTCGGCGCTCATGCCGTGCGCGCGCAGCGCGAGCGGCGGCGGCATGGGGGTCTTGGCGCGCTGGGCAGCCTCGACCGACCACATGCTCAGGCGCACGAACATCCGCGGCGCACAGTGGGCGAGCTTCGCGCGCACCGCGTCCGGCTCGCCGGCCAGGAAGCTTGGAGGCGCCGCATCGGCGGTATCGTGACACACCGCGCAATAGCGATAGAAGGGCGCGAGCGCTTCGTCGCCGCCGGCGCGGCCCGGCTCGCGCACCGGGCGCTCGAGCGCCGGCGGCGGCACAGCGCCGGGCTCGACGCAACACCAACGCCCCGGTTCCCCGTCCAGGGCGCCGAGCAGCGCCGGCATGACTACCGCCCTGCGAAAAGGGGCGGCCGCGAACACCTCGCGGCTGCGCTCGCGCTGCAACGCGGCTACCGCGGTATCCAGGCGGGCGAAGTCCTCGCGCACGGACACCGTCGCCGTGCCGGTGCCGTCTTCGCTCCAGCGCAGCTCGACCCGCTCGACGGCGTTGCCTCGGTGCGTGCGCGCCGTCAAGTTGCCGCGCTTCAGCGTGAACTGCGCACGCCCGGCCCGCGACCTGCCGCCCGCGACGTCGGCGGCGTCGAGTGCACCCAAGACGCCCAGGGAAAGACCTTCCACGGCGCCGCCGGTGATCGTTGCGTTGCGTGCATAGATCCGGCCATGCAAGCGCGCCGGTTCGCTCGTCTGCCCGCAGCGGAAGCTCAGGCGCAGGCCGCGCGTGCCCGCGCGCTTGCGGCTCACCTTGCAGCTTGCGCTCGCCTCCTGCGCCGGGGCCACGCCGCTCGAACGCCGCAGCGCCCGGTCCAGGCGCTCGACGTCCGACTGCGCCAGGAACTCCGGCAGCCCGCGGATCAATCGGTCGAGGTCGTCCCGGCTGGCGGCACGCCATGTCTCCAGCGGCGCCCGCGGCAGCAGCGGATCGAACTGCGCGGGCACGTGGGCGGCCGCCAGCGACACTCTGGCCGCCAGCCCCGGCCGGGGGTTGCGATTGGGTATGTCGGGATCGGGCAGGCTCAGCCCCTGCGGCCACAGCGTCTTCCAGCGTGCGCCGAGCACCGGCAGGTACTCGTTGCGGTAGCGCTGGCCGTCGCGGTCGAGCTGCGAGGCACCGGACAGCCGATACCGCAGCGCCAGCACCAGGGCGGCGGCACGACACGCGGCCGCCTGCGCATCGTCGGCTCCGCAACCCGCCTGCCACAGCAACTGATAGGCCGACAGCCGGTTGGCGCGATCGGACGCATTGTCGATCGCGTATGGCTCGTCCACGCCGCGTACCACGCTCACGCCGTACCGGGCGGCGCCATGCGCCGCCAGCCGCGCGCGCAAGCGCGGGTTGGCGTTGGTTTCGTCCCACTGCTGCCGCGAGAAGATGGGTGCGCCGTTCTGGTGGCAGGCAACGCACACCGTGCGATTGGCGTAGTGGACGCGCGGGTTCGCGCCCGCGCGATAATCCTTCACCACCTGGAACTCGAAGCGCCCCTGCGCCTCGTTGTAGCTGATCACCTCCAGCACGGCGGCGTTCTCCTGGTACCCGATATACAGGCGATCCTTCAGCAGCGGCCCGTGCGCGGACTTCGGCTCGCCGTCCACCGCGACCACCACGCGCGGGAAGCGAAAGAAGTCCGCCGCGCCGGCGCTGCGCTGCAGCGAGCGGCCCAGCGGTATCAGCACGCGCTTGACGCCCGGCCGGCCGAGCGCGTCCGCACCGACCTGCTCTTCGAGCTTACGCACCAGGCGGGCGAAGGGAAACGGCAGGTCATAGCGGCCGTCGGCGGCGAACACGTGATCGAACAGCGAGCGCCCCGCCTGCGGCAGCATCGCTCCCGGGACGCCGGGCGCGACTGTCCAGGCGCTTTCCGGAGGCAGCTCCTGCGCACACAGCGCGGGCGCCGAACAGAGCAATACGGTACACAGGCGCCGGCGAAATCTGCCCGGACCAAGCACGGTCTGGGCGTCACTTCGCCGCCACCACCGCGCGCTGCGTGCCTATGAAGCAGTCCTCGGTCGTCACCCCGGTCTTCACGAAGGCCTCGGCCTCGCGTTCGGCGATCTGCTTGTCGTAGAGCGTGAAATTGAGCAGGAACGCACGATCGGCGTAGGCGCGGCCGAGATAGAAGCCGGGCCGCACCATGCGGATCTCGTCGCGGATCTTGAGGCCGCGCCGGCCGGCCAGGAAGTCCGGCTTCTCGCGATAGCCCTCGATCTGGTCGGTAAATGCGTAGTCGATGACGATCGACTCGCGGCGCGAGTCGAGCAGGCTCTGGCCGCAGTAGAGCTTGGCCGGAAACAGCAGCCAGGCGTCGCGGCCGCCGACCTCGATCTTGGGGATCTCGCCGAGCGGCCCGTCCACCAGCGGCGCGAGCAGGGCGAGGTCTTCGATGCGATTGCGCAGCACGCGTTGATCGCGATAGAACACCTTACCCTTCCACAGCGTGCGCCCGAGGCCTTCCACCTTGCGGCCCTTGAGGTTGACGGCGAAGCCCTTGAGCCCGCCGATGATCTCGGCCACGCGCCGCTCGCCGCTCGCGCCCTTGGGCAAGAACAAGTCGCCGTCGAAGGCGCCATCCGGGATCGGCCCGGCCGTGAGCCGCGCGTAGATCTGGTCGACCTGCTCCTGATCGAGGCCGGCGAGGTACTTGGGGGTGATCTGCGCGCGTTGCGCGGGCGTCAGCGGATACTTGTGCTCGATCCAGGCGAAGTCCGGTTTGGTCGCGTACGGTTCGCCGTACTTGGCGAACGGGATGTCCTTGGCGCTTTCGCCGCAGGCGGCAAGCGCCAGGGCGAGCAGCGCGGCAGAGGCGGTTCTCGCGGTCATGGTCGTCCTCCTTCGCGCTAGAGCGTGGCCAGGAAGGCGATCAACGCCTTCTTGTCGGACTCCGGCAGATCTTCACCGAAGCGGTGGCCCTTGTTCTCGATCAGATCGTTGCAGCTGCTGTATACCTCGATCAGCTGCGGGCGGCTGCGCAAGGCGTCCACCATGCGCTTGGGATCCTGCAGGATCTCGTCGGCCGCCTGCGCCACCAGCCCGGCCACTTCCTTGCCGCGCCGCTGGTCCAGTTTGGCCCGGTCGATCTTGGAGAGCACCATGTCGATCACAAACTGCTTGTGCTGGAAGTTGCCCAGCGCACCCGCCTTGGCGCCTTTCGGCACCACGATGGTGAGCCCGAACAGGTTCTTCTCGTCCTCCCCGTCGAACACCTTCGGACCCACGTCGACGACGATGTCCTGGTCCAGCAGCGTCACCTTGGGATGCTCCCGCTCGCGCGCGCGCGGATCGAGGAGCTGGCGCATGGACTCCTTGTACAGCTTGAAGCGCCCCTCGACGCCGGGATCGTAGGCCCAGCACGCCGGCTGCTGCGAGGCCGGCAACGGCTTGTTGTTCGCATCCACATAGGAAGAGCGGTACAGCTCGTAGGCGCCGGGTTTGCCCCATCCGCACAGCTCGGGGCCGACCGCGTTGTTGTGCATGAACGGCGCGTGTGCCCACACGCTCAGCAGCGAGATGTTGCGGTAGTAGCCGCGGCCGCCGTCCGACGGCTCATCGATCCCGGGGACCGGCTTGCGCGCGCGCAGCGTCTCGGAGCCGTACTCCTGCCAGATGTGGCCGGCCATGTGGTTCGAGTGCAGCGAGCGGCAGCGATAAGTGTCCACTTCCGACACCGGCGTGGCAGCGTCGTTGCCCATCCAGTCCGCGCGCAGGCCGGTCTCCTGCGACAGCGCGCGGAAATCGCGGCTGTCGAAGCCTCCGCCTTTCTCCGCGGGGATACTGGAGTGGCAGATCGCGCAGTTCTCCGCGAACACCGCCCGGCCGCGGCTCACCGCGCCCTGGCCGAACTCGCGCTCGAGGTCCTCCACCAGGTCGTCGTAGTCGTAGCTCGCGTTGGGGCTCTTCGCACGCAGCGCGTTGGCGCGGGCGACGTGCAGATCGGTGGCGTCGGTTTCCTTCGAGGTGAGGAACGCCAGGATGTCGGGCAGGCGGTCTTCGATGGCGCGGAAGTTGGGACAGTCGCGCCGGCACTGACCGATGTCGAACGGCGTCTGCCCGAAGTTGCGCTGGTTCGGGTCGATCTGGCGCAGGTCGGTCAGGTGATTCAGCCAGCAGGCCTCGGCGCAGGAGCCGATGTTGAAGTACACGCGCTGGATCGCCTCCAGCGCACCGATGCTGTCTTCACCGCCTTTCAGGATGTGGTGCACCGCTTCCTGGGCGCGGCCCTTGCGCCAGCACTTGTTCTGCCGGCCCGGCTCGCACCAGCAGGTGTCCTGGTCGATCTCCTTCTGCTCGCAACTGGCCGCCTTGCGCCACTTGACGATGTCTTCGTTCGCGTGGGTGAGCCGCTGCTTGATGTTGATCAGAGCGTTGATGGTCCCGGGATTGTTCACCTGGTCGGTGGGGATCGCCGAGGTGTCCGAGGTGCCGGGCCGCGCGTGCGCGAAGATCTGCCACTCCGGGCTGTCGGTGGGCATGCCCGACACCATCAGCTCGGAGATGCGCAGGTACTGGTTGCCAATCCCGCCCTTGAGGTTGCGCCACTGCGGGCGCTCGGGGTCCTTCGGTGGATCGAGCGGATCGAAGGCGATGTGGCAGGAGCCGCAGGACGTTCCGATCAGGAACGGCGGCTCGACCGAGCCGTCGGACATCCGGCTGGTGCGCCCGTCGGTGGTCTTCGGATCGGACGACAAGCGCCGGTTGAAGCCTTCCCAGGTGCCGAGCTTGCCGCCGTTGAGCTTGCGCCACTGCTCCGCGTCGAAGCGCGGGTTGGGGAACTTGCGGAAGCCGAGCGCACCGGTCGAAGTGCCGAAGGCGAGATCGCAGGACGACTGGCGCTGGTCACCGGGCCCGTGCAGGTCACCCTCGGCGAGCGGCGGGTCTTTCATCTCGCACGCCGGATCGCGATAGCCGTCCTTGCCCACGTACTGCAGCAGCTCGGCGTCGCCCAGGCAATAGTCGAAGCCGTAGGTTTCCTCCAGGCTCTTCGCCTGGCAGCCGGGGGAGCCCGGAGTGCAACAGTCCGGATCGTTGATCAGCCCCCAAGTGCGGAACCGCTGGCCGCGCAGGTCGCTGCGCAGCACCCGGTACCAGTCGATCAGCACGCCCATGCGCTGCTGGAACACGTAGGTGTGGAAGCGCGCGTTGCCGGCGGTGGCTTTGTACCAGATCTCGCGGCCGGCGATCTCGGAGGGGCTGAGCGTCGCTTCGCCCAGCCGGAAGCCCGCGTCCGCGTAGATCGCTTCGGTGCCGCTCTTGGTCGCAGGCTCGGGCGCTGTCGGTGATTGCGCCACCGCCTGCGAGACGGCTCCAAACTCGGGGCTCTGAAAAAGTGGGTCGGCGATGACCCACCATGCGCCGGCCAGAATCACGGCGACGAGCCCCAACAATCCCACTGTCCTCATGCCTGCATCCTCCCTGCGAAGGAACCTCGTGCGGCGCCATAGCGAGATGCAGAGCCCGGCCCTGCGCGAAGACCGGGCGCGCGTGCCATTCGGCGCACGCCATTCCACAGCCGCAAGGCTAAGGAAAAATTCGCCAAAGGGAAAGCCCATCGTTGCGTCCCCGGCTGCCCGTCTCTGCAGGACGACATGCAGCGTTGCGCCGCGACGAGAGTGTGGCGTGGTTTGTGTCCGTGTGCGGTTTCGTGCACCATCTTCACGCCTTCAACGATATCGGGAGCGGTCACATGGCTCGGAAGAAGACGACGCGCAAGCCGGCGTCGCGGCGCACGCGCAGCGCGGCGGCGACGCCAGCGCCGGCTCTGCCCTCCGGCGCCGCCGGCGCCTTCGTCATGGACAACGACGAGATCGAGCGCGCGCTGCGCACCGGCCAGGACGCGGGCGTGCTGGAGGACTACTTCGGCCCGCGCGACTACGCCGAGCTGCGCGAGCTCGCGCAGCAGGGTGCCGCAAAGCGCGCCGCGGCCGGACCGAAGGTGCTGATCCTGCCCGGCATCACCGGCTCACGCCTCGGCCAGATCGCCGTGAACGGACAGGAGAACATCGTCTGGTTCGATCCGGTGGAGCTCGCTTTCGGCGCCATCCGCAAGCTCGCCATGGGCTCGGGCGTCAAGATCGTGCCGCTGGGCGTGATCCTGCTGTATTACCTGAAGCTCAAGCTGCGCCTGCGCGCGCTCGGCTTCGACGCCGACTTCTACCCCTACGACTGGCGGCAGAGCCTGGACACGCTCGGGATGCAGCTCGCCGAGCGCATCCGCAACGATCCCGCGCTGGACGGCGTCAGCCTGGTGTGCCACAGCATGGGCGGGCTGGTCGCGCGCGCGGCGGTGGCGGCGCTCGGCGCGGCGGGCAAGAAGATCGGCCGCGTGGTGCAGCTCGGCACGCCCAACTTCGGCTCCTTCTGCGCCGTGCAGACCATGCGCGCGCAGGGCGACACGGTGAAGAAGCTGGCGTTCCTCGATCAGCGCCACGATGCGCAGGAACTCGTCGCCGACGTGCTCGCGCCGATGCCGGGTTTCTGCCAGCTGCTGCCCTCGCCCGAGCGCTTCAACGCCATCGACCTGTTCGACGCCAAGCGCTGGCCGGCCAGCCGCCCGCACCCGCAAGCCGAGGTGCTGCGCCAGGTGCCGGGCGTGCTCAAGAAGCTGGCCGGCGCCGACGAGCGCTTCACCCTGATCGCCGGCATCAACCGCGAGACGGTGACCGGGGTGCGCAAGGACGAGCAGAAGGACGAGTTCGTGTTCCAGCTGTCGATGGCCGGCGACGGCACCGTGCCGCTGGCGCTGGCCGAGCTGCCCGGCGTGAAGGCCACCTACTACATCGAGGAAACCCACGGCAGCCTGCCGAACAACAAGATCGTCGCGCGCGCGGTCGCCGACATTCTGAGCACCGGCGCGACCAGCCTGCTGCCCAGCACGGTCAGTGCGGTGCGGCGCGAGGTGACGCGCGAAGTATCCGAGAGTGCGCTCGCCACGCAGCATCCCTACCCCGGTCGGCGCCAGGCACGGCTCAGCCAGCGCGAGCTGCGCGAGGTGCTGTCCGAGTTCGTCTCCGCCGAGACGCGCGACGCCGAGCAGCCGATGGCGGCGGCCGAGGCTGCCGCCGCGGCAGCCGACCTGGCGCAGCGCTTCGACCGGCTGGTGATCGGGCGCAGGCGGCAGCACCGCATGGATCTGCGGCTGGCGCTGGGCGATGTCGGCGACGTGAATGCGACGGCGCTGATGATCGGCATCTACCGCTCGGTCGCGCCCAGCGGGGCGGCAAAGGCAATCGACGCCAGGCTCGACGGCGCGATCACCGAGCTCACGCAGCGGCGCATGTTCTCCGGCAACGTCGGCGAGGTGTTCCTGCTGCCCACCGCGCAACGCGCAGTGCGTGCCGACATGGTGGGGTTCATCGGCCTGGGCGCGTTCGACACCTTCACCGAGGAGGTATTGCGCATCGCCGCCGAGAATGCGATCCGCACGCTGGTGCTGGGTGGCGTCTACGACGTTGCGACCGTGCTCATCGGCGGCGGCTCGGGCGCCGGGGCGCGCTCCGCCGTGGAAAACCTGCTGGCCGGCTTCGTCAAGGGCCTGATGGATACCGACGCGGGACACCGTTTTCGCTGCCTGACCGTGTGCGAGGGCGATCCGCAGCGCTACGAGGAGATCAAGCGCGAGCTATTCCGGCTGTCGAGCACGTCGTTGTTCGACGAGCTGGAGGTGACGTTCTTCGAGGAGCGGCTGCCGCCGGTGGCGGCGGTGGCGCCCGCCGGCCGCCGCGCCGCGGCGCGGCCCGATCCGGTGTATCTGCTGGTGCGGCAAGAAGGCAAGACCGCCAGCCGGCTCGAGCTGCGCACCTCGGTGCTGGGCGCCGGTGGCAAGGCCACCGTGGTGAGCGGCGTGCGGCAGCTCAAGCGTACCGACCTGGACGGCAAGCTCGACGAGCTGCAGACGAGCGGCTTCCGTTTCGATCGCGCTCCGGTCTACGGCCGCGAGCTGGCGAGCCTGGTAGTCTCCGACGAGGCGCTGGCGGCGCTCGCTGCGCTGAAGGACCGGCACGTGGTGGTGGTGCACGACGCCGAATCCTCGCGCATCCCCTGGGAGCTGCTGGCGGTGGCCGGTGGCGGGCAGAGTACGGCGCTGCTCGCCAAGGAGGGCGGCTTGAGCCGGCGCTACGTCGCCGACAACCTGTCGGTGGCGAAGTGGCTAGAAGAGCGCCGGCAGGATCTCGAGCTCAACCTGCTGCTGGTGGTGAACCCGACGCTGGACCTCGACGGCGCGGAGGAAGAAGGCCGCCGCGTCCGCGAGCTGCTGGCGGGCGAACCGGCGGTGCGCATCGACGAGCTGCGCGGCCGCGACGCGAGCCGCCCGGCACTCGAGCGCGCATTCCGCTCGGGCAAGTACGACGTCATCCACTATGCCGGCCACGCGTTCTTCGACGAAGCCGACCCGGCGGCGAGCGGCATCCTGTGCGCCGGCAAGGCGGTGTTGAGCGGACGCGACTTGGCGGGGCTGGGAAATCTGCCTGCGCTGGTGTTCTTCAATGCGTGCGAAGCGGGACGTGTGCGGCGCGCCGGGCGGGCGGGACAAGCGGCGCCGAGCATGCGCGAGCGCATCGATCGCAACGTCGGCCTGGCCGAAGCCTTCCTGCGCGGCGGGGTGGCCAATTACGTGGGCACCTACTGGCCGGTGGGCGATGAGCCGGCGAAGCTGTTCGCCGAGCAGTTCTACCGCTCGCTGATGCAAGGTCAAAGCATCGGCGACGCGCTGCTCGCCGGACGCCGCACCGTGTGGGACCGCAAGTCGGTGGACTGGGCCGACTACATCCACTACGGCAGCCACGATTTCGTGCTGAAGACGCGGTGAGGCCGCGTTGACAAGTTCCTGGGACGCGCTTCATAGTCCGCGTGGAAGAGTCATCGATGCACGCTAAGAAGCCGATCTCAGTGAGCGCAGCTGGCGTTGAGGCGCCATCGCGCCGTGCCTTCCTGAAGGACTCGGGCCTGCTCGCGAGCGGACTCATCACCTCGATGACGCTCGCCGGGCTCGCGGCGCACACCGCTTGGGCGCAGGAGCGCGATCACCGGGAGTGCCGCCGCGGGCGCAGCCGGCGCAGCGACTACGGCAAGCTTTACCCCACGCGGGACCAGGACGGCACGCACGTCCTGGCGCTGCCGCGCGCATTCCAGTACGCGACTTTCAGCAAGACCGGCGAGGCCTTCGGCGAGGGCCTAGTGGTGCCGCGAAACCACGATGGGATGACCTGCTTCGACAGACGCGGCCCCCTGATCCGGTTGATCCGCAATCACGAGCTGCGTAACGCGGCCGGGGACTTCAACCTTGGGGTGCCTGTACACGACAGCTTGCGCTACGACCCGAAGGGCATGGGTGGCTGCATGACCCTGGATTTCGACCCAAGGTCGAAGCGGCTGGTACGTCAGTTCTCCAGTATCGGCGGCACGTTCGTCAACTGCGCCGGCGGCCTGTCCTGGAAGCGCAGCGGCTGGATCACCTGCGAGGAGACTACCGCCGGCGTCAACAACGGCTTCGACAAGCCCCACGGCTACTGCTTCCTGGTGCCGGCGGAGGCGCACTCGGCGGTGCCGGGCGTGCCGCTGAAATGGATGGGCCGGTTCGCGCACGAGGCCGCCGTGGCCGATGCGCGCGGCATCGTCTATCAGACCGAAGATGCGGGCAACACGTCGGGCTTCTATCGCAGCATCCCCCATGGCGCCGGCGACCTGACGCGTGGCGGCACGCTCGAGATGCTCGCGATCAAGGGCAGCCGGCAGGCGTCGCTGATCAACGGGCAAACGCTCGGCGTGCGGCTTCCGGTCGAATGGGTGAAGATCGACACGCCCGATCCGGATCTGGAAGGCGGTGCGGCGCGCTGCTTCACCCAAGGCCAGAGCAAAGGCGGTGCGGCGTTCAACCGCCTCGAGGGCATCTTCCCGGACCAGGACGGGCGCTCGATCTACTTCGTCTCGACCAGCGGCGGGGAGAAAGGCTACGGCCAGCTTTGGCACTACGTGCCGGCCGATGGCGAGCACGCCGACGAGGACTATCTCGTGCTGGTGTTCGAGTCGCCCGCGGGCAGCGTGCTCGACTCGCCCGACAACATGTGCGTGACCCCGAGCGGCGCCATTCTGTTCTGCGAGGACGACGCCAACGCGCTCGGCGTGGACGACCACGACACGCATCCGCTCGCCCCCGGGATTGAGAACGTGAACCGGCTGATCGGCCTCGGTCTGTGCGGCGAGCCGTTCGAGTTCGCGGTCAACGTTCTGAACGACAGCGAGTTCGCCGGCGCCTGCTTCGGCCCCGACGGCGAGATCCTGTTCGTGAACCTGTTCGGCGGCGCCACCCCAGGCAGCGGCATGACCTGTGCGATCTGGGGGCCCTGGGACCAAGGCCCGCTCTGATCCGCGCCTTTGCGCGGCGCAGGCGACAGCGGCGGGCTCGATGCCGGCCGTTGTCTTGTTGCGCGCCGGCGAGGCGATCCGCGGCACCTGCGCGCGGGCGTAGGGCTACTCCACGTGCTGCGGCGCCTTGGGAATGCGGGCGCTCTGCTCCACGTCGTGGTTGATCCAAAGCTCGGCTTCTTCGGCGGCGAGGACGGCGGCGACGCGCTCCATCGACCGGGCGCTCTGCCCCTGGTCGAAGTTGCGCGAGGGAATGCGCCGGTGGATCCAGTTGTCCTCGAAATGCACCATATCGCCGGAGAGCACCACCGCGCCGCGCTTCGGCAGGCGCACCAGCAGGCACTGGTGCCCCGGGGTGTGCCCCGGCGTCGACAGGATAACCACCGACCCGTCTCCGAACACGTCCCGATCGCCGTTCAGCTTCACCGTGGGGTTGGTCCTCAGCTTGTCGTACAGCGCCGGATTGAAGTTGAATTTCATCGGCTCCGGCCCGAAGGCGGCCTCGTACTCGGCGCTCTGGATGTAGTGCGTCGCGGCGGTGAACAGGTTCGCGTTGCCGACGTGATCGGCGTGGAAGTGCGAGAAGGCGAGGTGCGTGATGTCGGTCGGGGCGATGCCGAGCTGCTCGAGCTGCGACACCAGCGTCTTCCGGACCCACAGCGTGAGCAGCCCGCTCGCCGCCGTCACCCCCTCCGGCTTCATCGCGATCGCGTCCGACATGCCGGAGTCCCAGAGAAACAGGCTGTCGCCGCGCTTGATCAGATAGCAGCTGTCGCTGAAATCCCGCGCCACTCCGACATTCACACCCGGCGACCAGTTCTTCGACACGTCGGGAGTCCTCGACTCGCCGCACTGGAGTACGTACATCCTGTCGACCGCGGCGCGGCGCGGCTCGGCGGCATGCGCGGCCCAGCTCAGCACTGCGACACCAGTGCACGAAAGCAAGGCGCACGAAAGCAAGGCACTGCGGGCACGAGACGGATCGAAGGCGGCCATAGCGCGGGCTCCGAAGACGGTTGACCGGACGACCGTGGATTCTACGCTCGCAGCCGCTCGGCAGTGGGGTGGCTTGAGTCCTTGCGGACGCCGTGATACGGTTGGATTTCGCAGGCGCTGGAGCGAGGCGCCGGTGGAGGAAGTCCATGACCGTTTACCCCATTACCGACGACTTCGCCGCCGAGGTCGGCGATATCGACTTGTCCGTGCCGCTGTCGCCGCAACAGCACGCGGAGGTGGAAGCCGCGTTCAATCGCTATTCGGTGCTGGTGTTTCCCGATCAGAAGCTGACCGTCGATCAGCATCTG
>DATBMG010000165.1:0-5513 GCA_036554965.1 Burkholderiales bacterium | reverse complement strand
CAGCCGAGATCCGCGCCGCCGGCGGTGACGCGCGCTTCTTCGCCGCCGATCTCGCCGCACCCGGAGCCGCCGCCCAGCTGCTCGCATCGACGCTGGAAGCGCTGGGCTCGCTGTCGATCCTGGTGCACAGCGCCAGCCCGCGCCGGCTCGAGGCCGACACCGTGGCCGCGGTGAGCGACGAGACCTGGGACCGCATGCTGGCGGTGAACCTGCGCGCCGGCTTCCAGCTCGGGCGCGACGTCGGCGAGCACATGCGCGAGCGCGGCATCAAGGGACGAATGCTGTACCTGACGTCGCTGCACGCGGAGTCGCCGCGCAATCTGCCGCACTACAGTGCGGCCAAGGCGGGAGAGACGATGGTGATGAAGGAACTCGCGCGCGTCTTCGGCCCGCACGGCATTCGCGTGAACGCGATCGCCCCGGGCGCGATTCCCGGCGGCGGGTTCGATGCGAAGCTCGCCGGCATCGAGCGTCTCACGCGCTGCACGAGCCTGGGCCGGCTGGGCACGCCGGACGACATCGCCGGCATGGCGCTGGCATTGCTGTGCGACCGCTTCTCGGCTTACGTGACCGGCACGACTGTCGTCGTCGACGGCGGTCTCGCGCTCCACAACTGGATCGAACCGCCGGCGCCCTAGAGCGTAGCAGCACCGCACGATCACTCTCGCATAGGGGTTCCAGATGGCCGTTGCCAAGTACTACTGGGAAGACTTCAAGCCCGGCGACACCTTCGCCATGGGCGAGCGCGTGATGGATCGCGACGAGATGCTGGCCTTTGCGCGGCAGTTCGACCCGCAGCCGTTCCACATCGACGAAGCGGCGGCGAAGCGCTCGATGTACGGCGGCCTGATCGCCAGCGGCTGGCACACCGTGGCGATCGTCATGCGCATGATGTGCGACTCGTACTTGAACCGGTCCGCCAGCCTCGGCGCGCCGGGCGTGGACAACGTGCGCTGGCTGAAGCCGGTGCGGTCGGGGGACACGCTGCGCGCGCAGCGCACCGTGCTCGAGTCGCGCGCCTCGCAGAGCCGCCCGGAGATGGGGCTGGTGAAGATGCGCTGGGAAGTGTTCAACCAGAAGGGCGAGCTGGCGATGACCATGGAAGGCACCGGCATGTTCCAGCGCCGCACTCCGGGGGCGCGCTAGATGCTGTTGCGCGAGCGGGCGATCGCTCTGCCTTGAGCCCTCCCGTGGCACGTGATACGGTTGAATCTTCTAATTGTCGCAGGAGGCGACCATGAACCCGATACGATGGCTGATCAGCGCGACCATCCTCGCCGCGACGCTGTGCTCGGCCCCGTTGGCGTTCTGCGCCGATGGTGACGCGCCAAAGGACAAGGGCTGGTACATCGGTGGTGGCATCGGCGCAGCGGACGACCACGACTTCGACGAGACCGAGGCCGGGGGGAAATTCTTCGGCGGCTACCGCGCCGGCAGATACTTTGCCGCCGAAGCGGCAGTCGTGTATTTGGGCACGTACGGCAGCGGCACGCTGGGCATCGGCAACGGCGGTGAGTTCGACAAGTACGGCCTGACCGCGCAGGGCGTAGGCATCCTGCCCATCGGCCGGAGCGCAGAGCTCCTGGCCAAGCTGGGTCTGGCCTTCTGGAGCGTGGGTTCCGTCGAGACCTGCACCGTGTCGGGCGGGCAACAGGTGTGCGTGGACAACGGCACGCTCGACGAGGGCGTGGATGCGGTCTACGGAGTCGGCTTCCAGTATCATTTCAGCAACCGCTGGGGCGGCCGCATCGAGTGGGAACGGTACAACGACATCGGCGAAGACGACCTGGATTTCCTATCGATCAGCGTGCTGTTCCGCTTCTGAGGATACGCAAGACCGCTGTGTTCCAGCGCCGCACTCCGGGGGCGCGCCAGATACTCTTTCGGAGCTTCCCCAGATGCTGGTGCGCCTGAACCACAAGATCCACGTCCTGTTTCGCCGGCAGGACCTGGACATGGTCAAGCTCGACGGCAAGGTGGCGGTGGTGCTGGACGTGCTGTTCGCCACTTCCACCATGATCTCGGCGCTGGCCGACGGCGCCGCCGAGGTGATTCCCACGCTCAACGAGGACCACGCGCGCGAGCGGGCCCAGACGCTGAAGGACGGCAGCTACGTGCTTGCCGGCGAGCTGTTCGCCGAGACCATTGCCGGCTTTGCACCCCCCACGCCGATGGCGCTGACGGCGCACGAGCTGCGCGGCAAGACCGTGGTGTATGCGACCACTAACGGCACGGTGGCGCTGAACGACTCGGCTTCCGCCGCACACGTGTATGCCGGCGCGCTGCTCAACGCGCGTGCCGTGGTCGAGCACATCGCTCGGCATCACGGCGACCGCACCGTGCTGATGGTGTGCTCGGGGTCGATGGGCAACCCGAACCTGGAGGACATGTACGGCGCCGGCTACTTCGTCGATCTGCTCGCCGCGGAGCTGGGCGAGGGCCACGACTTCTCCGACGCCGCCTGGGCGGCGCGCGCCCTGTACCGCAGCGAGCGCGCCGAGCCGCTGCTGCTGCGCTCGCGGGTCGGGCAGATGATGCAGGAGCGCGGGCTGACCGAGGAGGTCAAGTTCGCCGCACGGCTGAGCGTCATGGACGTGGTGCCCAAGCTGATCGACGGGCGGCTCACGCCGGTGGCGACGGCGTGACCGGCGAGGGCGACCGAGAAGCGTGAGCCGAGAACGAAGAGCGCGACCGAGCGGCGTAACAGCCCGGCTGGAGCGCAGATGACAACGATCGAATCGCGCTATGCGGCGCTGGCGAACGGCATCACGCTGCACTACGCCGCTTGCGGGACGGGGCCGCCGATCGTGTTCGTACACGGGTTCCCCGAGTTCTGGTACGAGTGGAAGGACCTGCTCGCGGACTTCGGGCGTGACCACCTGGCGGTGGCCCCGGACATGCGCGGCTACAACCTCTCCAGCAAGCCGGGCGAGGTCGAGGCCTATCGCGCGAAGCACCTGGTCGAGGACCTGCGGCTGCTGCTCGATCACCTCGGCGCGCAGCGCTGCGCGATGGTGGCACACGATTGGGGCGGGGCGGTGGCGTGGAGCTTCGCCGCCTTGCATCCCGAGCGGCTGGACCGGCTGGTCGTCATCAACGCGCCGCACCCGGTGATCTTCGCGCGGGAGCTGCGCGACAACCCCGCCCAGCAGCAGGCCAGTGCGTACATGAATCTGTTTCGCAGCGCCAAGGCGGAGCGCGTACTGGAGGCGGACAACTACCTGCGCCTGCGGCGCTCGACGCTGGACGCCTGGGCGGCCAACGGCGGCACCGCTACCGAGGCGGACCGCGCCGCCTACCTTGCCGCCTGGTCGCAGCCGGGGGCGCTGACCGGAGGCCTGAACTATTACCGTGCATCTCCGCTGCACCCGCCCGATTCCGGTGCGCCCGCGGACCTCGCGCCAGACGCGTTCCGGGTACGGGTGCCCACGCTGGTGATCTGGGGCGAGCGCGACCACGCCCTGTTGCTGGGTAACCTGGAGGGGCTAGAACGCCAGGTGCAAGACCTGCGCGTGATTCGCATTCCCGAGGGGTCGCACTGGGTGGTGCACGAGCAGCCGGCCCGGATCGCCGGCCTGATCCGCGAGTTCCTAGGCCACCGGGACTGAAGTTTGCTCGGGAAGATGTCGTTATCTTTCCGGACACATCCGTTCCGGGAGTCGCCCATGAGCGCCTGGTCCAGAATCGTTCTCGCATGCGTCCTGAGCCTTGCCGCCGGCCAGTCGCCGGCGGCGATCGACTGCAGCCGGCCCAAGTCGGGCGTGGACTGGCTGCTGTGCTCCAATGACAAGGTGGCCCTCGCCGACCACATCATGGCCATCGCCTTCCGCGCGGCCTTCTACCGCGCGGAGGACAAGGAAGCCCTGGTCGAGGACCAGGAGCGCTGGCGCCGCACCGTCCGCGACGCCTGCAACGACGTCCCCTGCTTGATACGCGTCTACCAGGATCGCACGAGCGAACTGGAGACCTGGTAGGCGCGGCGGGACCCGCGCATCGACTGCCGCAGCCGCCGCGCCGGGACACCGGCGCGCCGGCCGCGTATCATTCCTGCTGCACTGTGCACGCCCGCGCACCGGCGGGCGTGCCCGCGAGGAGGAGAGGCGCATGAAGCTCACCCCGCAGCAGATCGAGCAGTTCGATCGCGAAGGCTATCTGCTGTTTCCCGGATTGTTCTCGCCGCAGGAGATGCAGCCGCTGATCGAGGAGGTCCCGCGCCTGTTCGCCCAGCAGCGGCCCGAGAACGTGCGCGAGAAGGGCAGCGACGCGGTGCGCACCAACTTCGCAGCGCACCTGTACAGCTATCCCTTCGCCAAACTCGCCCGCCATCCGCGCATGCTCGAGCCGGTGAAGCAGGTGTTCGGCGAAGAGCTGTACATGCACCAGTTCAAGATCAACGGCAAGATGGCCTTCGACGGCGACATGTGGCAGTGGCACCAGGATTTCGGCACCTGGAAGGCCGACGACTGGATGCCCGAACCGCGCGCCATGAACATCGCCATCTTCCTGGGCGAGGTGAACGAGTTCAACGGCCCGCTGATGTTCATCCCGGGCAGCCACAAGCTCGGCGTGATCGACGCCGCGCACGACGTGACCACCACCAGCTATCCGCTGTGGGTGATCAACCACGACACCATCCGCGCGCTGGTGGCGCGCGGCGGCATCGTGGCGCCCAAGGGTCCGGCGGGGTCGCTGCTGATGTTCCATTCCTGCCTGGTGCACGCGTCGTCGTCCAACCTGTCGCCCTGGAACCGCATCAGCGTGTACCTCAGCCTGTGCGCCGTGTCGAACCACATCCGGCGCTTCAAGCGCCCGGAGTACATCGCGCACCGCGACTTCACGCCGCTCGCGAGCCTGCCCGACGACTGCCTGCTCAAGGACTATCCGGTGCCGCTGCCCTGGAAGGACGGCACGCCCGAGTCCGCGCTCCAGCCGCAGCTCGCGGCCTGAAGGAGGCGAGATGAACCTGTACGCCAAGCTGCGCGAACGGGATGCGCAAGGCAAGCCGCTGCGTGTGGGCCTGATCGGCGCGGGCAAGTTCGCCGCCATGTACTTGGCCCAGGTGCCCAACACGCCGGGGGTGCACCTGGTCGGCATCGCCGACCTGTCGCCGCAGAATGCACGCGCCAGCCTGCAGCGCGTCGGCTGGCCGCCGGAGCGCTATGCCGCGGCGTCGCTCGACCAAGCAGCCGCGCAGGGCCGCACGCACATCGGCGACGACTGGCGTGCCCTGGTCGCTCACCCCGCGATCGACATCGTGATCGAAGCCACCGGCAATCCCATTGCCGCGGTGGAGCACGTGCTGGAGGTTTTCCGGCAGGGCAAGCATGTGGTCATGGTGACGGTGGAGGCCGATGCACTGTGCGGGCCGCTGCTGGCCGAGCGGGCGCGCGCCGCGGGCGTGGTGTACAGCCTCGCCTACGGGGACCAGCCGGCGATGATCTGCGACCTGGTGGATGGGGCGCGTGCCGCCGGCTTCAACGTCGTCGCCGCGGGCCGCGGGCACAAGTGGTTGC
>DATBMG010000164.1:0-11797 GCA_036554965.1 Burkholderiales bacterium | reverse complement strand
GCTGGAAAAGATGCATCTGCTGGCCGCGCTCGCCGAGCGCATCCGGCCGCTGTTCACGGAAAACCTGGCCCTGGGCGCGACGCTGCTGTACTGGGTGACGGTGCCGATCGTGGGCATCGTCGAGCACGACGCCTACATCCTCACTTTCCTGTACACCATCCGCGACCTGCAGAACGACGGCGTGCCGCCCTGGCCGCTGTGGTGGATGCTGCTGTGGTGCGGCACCCTGGGCAGCAACCTGACCGTGGCCGGCGCCCCGGCGCTGTTCGCTGCGCTCAACATCTGCCAGCGCGAGGAACAGCGCAAGGTGTCGCTGCGCGAGTTCCTGGCCTGGAGCGTGCCGTTCACCCTGGTCTCCGCCGCTGTATGCTACGCGATCGGCATGGTCATCTGGGTGCTGCCGTACGTGAAATGAGCGAGGGAGGGACGAACATGTTCAAGCACATCCTGATCCCGACCGACGGATCCAAGCTTTCCGAGCAGGCGGCCAAGGCGGGCATCGCGTTCGCCGCAGCGCTGGGCGCACGCGTCACCGCGCTGTTCGCGGCGCCGCCGCCCACCCCGCTGGTGTACAAGAACCTGGTGCCGGTGGGGTACATGCCCCCGGACCAGCACGCCGAGATGATCGAGAAGGTGGCGCTCAAGTACCTGGGGGTGATCGAACGCGCGGCCAAGACGGCCGGCGTGCCCTGCGAATCGGTGCACCTGACCAGCGATTTCCCGGCCGATGCGATTCTGCAGACGGCCAAGAAGCGCAGGTGCGACCTGATCTTCATGGCCTCGCACGGGCAGCGCGGCCTGAAAGCGATGCTGCTCGGCAGCCAGACGCAGAAGGTGCTCGCCCACGCCGAGATTCCGGTGCTGGTGTTCCGCTAGCGCGCGGCACCGCCCATTCACCGACGGCGGACCGGGCATGCAGAAACTGAGCTGGCGCCACACGCACCACTACGTTCAGGGCGAATCCGTCGAGGTAGGCGACGTTCCGCGGCACGTCGTCGGCATCATCCGCGGTTCCGGGCTGGGCTTCTTCGACGACGGCCAGGTCGCGACGCACAGCATCGTCATCGTGCACGACTTCACCGATGGGACCGGCCCGCACAGCGGCTACGTCACCTACGCGTTCGAGGATGGTGCGTCGCTGTCGCTGTCCTATCAGGGCGTGAGCACGACGCCGGCGGGACAGAACAGCACCCTGATCGAGGGCAAATTCGCTTTCGTGCGCGGCAGCGGACGTTTCTCGGGCGTCGCGGGCGACGGCGACTACCGGGGCAAGCGGCTGATCCCGGCGGCCGGCGGCGGCGAGGTCTATCTCGACTTCGTCGGAACCCGCTCGCGATAAGGCACTACCTGCAGACCGCCTAGTCGTCGATGTAGGCGACCGCTTCGATCTCCACCTTGAGCCGCGGATCGACCAGCTTGCTCACCTCGACCAGCGTCGAGGCCGGCCGGTTGTCCCCGAAGTAGTCGATGCGCTGCGGATTGATCAGCGGGCGTTCGGAGATGTCGGTCATGAATACCGTGACTTTGACCACATGCCTGGGCTTCGCGCCGACCTGACGCAGACACGCATCCACGCTCGCGAGCGCTATGCGGAACTGCTCCACGGTCGTCTCGGGGATCGAGCCGTCCTGCTTGATGCCCACCGACCCCGAGACCCACACGTGGCGATCGGCGCGGACGACGTGGCAGTAATGGCTGACGGGCGCCGGCTGCCCGGCGATTACGTGGCGTTCGATCATTTCAAGGCCTCCTCTCGTTTGACTGCTACCGCATCAAGCCGATGTCTCTGAAGTAGCGCGCGACGCCCGGGTGCAGCAGGTCGGGCCGGTGAGCGGCAGCGAGCGTACTCGCCGGCGTCGTCTCGCGCGCTTGCGCCAAGCGCTGTCCGAGCGCCGGCTGACCGAGGTGCAGGGCCCGCGCAAACCGATAGGCGGCCTCCTCAGGCAAACCGGGGCGGGCCAGAATCAGGCTCCACGTGCCGACGGTGGTGATGGCGCGATCCTGCCCCGGGTAGGACTGTGCGGGCACCGTCATGGTCTCCAGGAACGGGTGCTTGGCGCGGATGCGGGCAAGATCATCCGGCTCTGGCCCGATGAATCGCGCGGCCCGAGGGCCGCGTGCCACGGCGGCGAAACCCGGCCAGCCGACGCCGGCGCCCCAGAGTGCGGCGGCCTCGCCGCGCAGCACCATCGGCGGGCCATCGGCGACGCGCTCCAGCAGCACCGCGTCGAAATCCCTGCGCAGGTCCATACCGAGGCCGTCGAGGACGTAGCGCGCCAGCACCACCAGTCCGGAGGTCGCCGCGCCGAAGACGACGCGTTGGCCGCGCAGATCCCGGATCGTCCGATAGCTCGAGTCCCCGCGGACCACGAACATGCCCGGGCTCGGATACATGGCGGCAACCAGGCGCAGGTCGGCGGGTGCGCGCCCGATGCCGGACATCGCTTCGTACGCGGTCGACCCTTCGACCAGGGCCAGATCCAGCTTTCCGGCTTCGAGCAGGGGAATGTTTTCCGTGCTGCCGCCGGTCGGTTGGAGCCTGAGCTCCAGCGCCGGATCGGTTTCGCGAAGCGTGTCGGCTACAGCCTGCCCATACACCGCGAAACCCCCGCCCGCAGTGGCAGTGCCGAGAACCAGAGGAGCAACCTCTGCTCCAATCGAAGCGGGGCTGAGGATCATGGTGCACAGCGAAAGCAGCGCCGGGGCCGGGACTTGCACGGCGCCCATCTGTACGCTTGCAAACAGGCGATGTCAATCCGGCCTTGGGTACCATGTCGCTTCTCAGCGGACGCACCACACGAAGCAGTTTCGTCGAGCGATGGTGAACGTGCAAGATAGGATCGAATGGCGCGTGCCGGTGGGAACCGAGACCACCGCCGCGGTGTACGAACCTGCCACAGCGGCCGGCCGCGCAGCCCTCTTCGTTTGCGCGCACGGCGCCGGCGGCCACATGGACGATTCCGGCATGCGGAAGCTCGCCGAGCAGCTGCGCGGACGCGGAATCGGCGTGGTCCGGTTCAACTTCCCGTACCGCGAGAAGGGGGTGCGCGCTCCGGACCCGCTGCCTCGTCTCATGGACTGCTTCGCGGCCGTCGCGGCGCACGCCCGCCGGGAAATCCAAGCCGATCTGCTCATCATCGGCGGGCGTTCCATGGGCGGCCGCGCGGCGTCGATGCTCGCGGCGGAGGGATTCGCGTGCGACGCGCTCCTGCTGCTCGCCTATCCGCTGCATCCCGCCGGCAAGCCCGAGCAACTGCGCGACGCTCACCTGGCGCGGATCGAGGTATCGGTGCTGTGCCTGAACGGCACGCGCGACAGCCTTTGCCGGCGCGACCTGATGGACAAGGTCGTGGCTGGCCTCCCCGGCAGGTGGACGATGCACTGGCTGGAGGCCGCCGACCACGGGTTTCACGTTCCACGCACCTCCGGAAGGTCGGACGGCGACGTCTTGAACGAGATCGGAGAGGTCAGCGAGCGTTGGCGAGCGACTCTGGCCCCGCACCGCTGACCGGAAAGGGCGCCGCTCACCCGGCGCTGCCCGAGGACTCCATGATTTTAGCCAGTGCCATGTACAGGCCCGCGTGCTGCGGTTCGGCGTGATGGCGCTCGGCGATGGCGAACAGTTCACGCACGTTGGCGGCAATCTTCTCGCGCGTGAGGGACTTGGCTTCCTCGGCCTTGTCGGCGGCTTTCGAGGTCAGTTCGACGAAGGCGGCGATGACGCCCCCCGGGTTGGCGATGAAATCGGGTACCAGGGCGACGCCACCGGCGTGCAAGGTCGCGCGCCCGGCCTCGGTGACGGGACCGTTGGCGCCCTCGCACACGTAGCGCGCCTTGATGCGCGGCGCGTTGTGCTCGGTGATCACGTCCTGCACGGCGCATGGGAACAGGATGTCGACCCCCAGGTACAAGACATCCTGCGGGTCCCGAGAGACGTGGGTCCCCTCGTTCGCCAGCAGCGGTCTCGCGGTTTCCCCGTCCTGCTCGACGAGCGCTCGATGCAGATCGGCGGAAAGCGGGGCATGGAACGTCCAGGTCCCTGCATATCTGGGATCGCTCAACGCCGTCAGACGCGCCCCCGTCTCACTGAAGTAGCGCAGCACCGCCGCGCCCATCGCGCCCACGCCTTGGACGGCGAAACTCGCTCGCGCCGGGGAATCGCCTTTGATCTGCAGCATGGTGGCGCCTGCGACCGCCACGCCCAGCCCGGCGATCCCCTGGCGGTCGTAGTCCGTGCCGCCCAGGTGCGCCGGCTTTCCGGTGAAGCAACGGGTCGATTTCAACTCGTCGCAGGCCCACAATGCATGCTCGGGGCGCGCGCCGATGTCGAACCCGAACCCGCCGAACGGGCCGCCGTTCTCGTGAAGCAAAGGGGCGCACAGGCGGACGAAGCGGCGATACCGCTTCTCGAAACCGGGCGCCGAAGGATCGAGCTTGAGGCCTGACTTGGCGCCGCCCAGCGGCAGCCCCGCCGCCGCATTCTTGAGCGCCATGGTGCGCGCCAGCATCTTGACCTCGTCCAGGGACACGCTGGGAGTGATGCGCGTGCCGCCTTTCGCGCAACCCGGCAGCGGACCGCCTGCGCTGATGCCGGTGTTCCACACCACCACGTAGCCTTCGAGGTCCAGAGCCGGATCGCGCAGCGTGACCTCCAGCTCGGGCTTCATCGCTTCGAAGTGCTCTTTCAGGCGCTGAAGCTCGGCGTGGAAACCGGCACGGTCGTCGCGGGTGCTTGCCGCTGCGCTCGTCTGCCCGTTGCGTTCGGCGGGCGCTGCCGACCTACCTTTCGGCATACGCGCCGCGCTCGATCTCGTCGAGCAGCGCCGGCCCCTGGGGCTTCCAGCCCAGCTCGCGCCGCGCCCGCACCGCACGCACGCGACTGTTGGAACCAAAGCTGAAGTTGGTGGCCGCTTCGCCCAGCTCGGCCACCGCTTCCTGCATGGACAGAGGCTGCGTGCGTCCTCCGAAACCCAGCATGCGGCTGACGGCGGCGGCGACTTCGCGGTACGAGTTCTCGCCGTTCTCGGCATAGTAGAACGCGCCCGCCGGCGCCTTCTGCAAGGCCAGCAGGTACAGCGACACCAGGTCGTCGATGTGGACGTTGGACCAGATGTTCTCGCCCTGCCCCACGTGGCGACCCACGCCGTACTTCTTCGCCAGCGCTATCAGGCGGGGGACCTGAACGCTGTCCTGGTGGGCGCCGCGCCCGCGCCCGTAGATCATGGTCGGGCACATCACCACGGCACGCACGCCGTTCTTCGCCGCGGCCAGCACGAGCTGGTCTATCGCGACGCGCGCCGCCCTTCCCGGCAGCGGCTGGATCGGAGTGTCGTCCTGGTACACCTTGTCGCTTCGCGCGCCCGCCGCCATGTCCCCCACGATGCTCGATCCGCTGGTGTGGAGGAACGCCTTGCCGCTGCCGGCGAGCGCCGGGAGCATCGCCTCGACTGCGCCGCGATCATCCGAGTTGGCGGCGTTCACCACCGCATCCGCCTCGCGCGCCAGTTGCGCCAGCAGCGAGGCGTCGCTCAACGTTCCCAGCGCCGGTTCGATCCCCAGCTCGCGCACCTGCTGCGCGCGCTGCTCGGATCGCACCAGACCCTTCACCGTGTGGCCGGCCGCGCGCAGCCCCGCGGCCACCGATCCGCCGATGTATCCGGAGGCCCCGGTCACGAACACTTTCATGCGATGTCTCCTGCGTCGGTGGGCGCGCCGATCTCACGATTGCCGGCGCGCCGGCGACCCCCATGCTCGGGGCGTCTGCGCGTGGAATTCTAGACGGGGTTACGACGCCGGTGTGCGCGCGCCGTCCACTTCCACGGGTTCCTTTCCGCAAGCGGTGCAGGACTTCGCCTCGTCGGGCAGGACGGTGCCGCAGGACTCGCACTTCCTGCCCACCGTGGGAACGTGCGCTCGCGCGACCTTCAACAGTTCGACGAGCCCTTCGGAACGCTGGTACAGGGCCACCACCAACCACAGGGCCGAGGCGGAGATCCCGAGCACGAACAGCCAGTTGTAGCCGTTCTTGTAGCCGGTGCCGAGGAAAGGACGCAGGATGGCGAGGCCGATGTCGTACCCGGCGCTCAGCACGATCAGCGTCGCGAGCGGAAGGATCAGGAACCCAAGTTGGGCGGCGCCACCCCCGACGCGTCGCAGCTCCATGGCAGTGCGTTGTCCGAGCAGCCAGAATATGACGAGCGCGCCGCCGTAGCCCAGGAACCTGGCCAGCGCGGAAGCCGGGAGCTTCGGCGTCCCCAGCGTGGTCACCTTGAACACGGGCAGCTCGGCGATGGCCGTGCCGAGCAGCACGGCGACCAGCAGCACTACCGCGTAGCGGATCATCCAGCTCCACGATCCCATCACCTCTCCTTCAATCCGATACCCGCCAAGCCGCCCGGGTTACCGACGGCGGGGTCGCCAGCAGTGGGGTCGCCGGCAGCGAGCTCGCCAGGACCAGGATGCGGGCAGCGAACTCCGTGCAGGAGCTTGCGCAACGGCTCGGCGTGACTGAACACGGCCATGCTGAACCAGACTGCGCAAGCGCAGGTGCCGAGCAGGAAGCCCCAGGCATAGACCGGGCTCAGCGCCTCTTCCAGCGCAGGCCCCAGCAGTTTCTGCAGCGCGATCCAGGCGATGGCCTGAGAGACGAGCGTGACGATCGGCATCGCCAGGTCATAGAGCACGGCGCGCACGCCGCCCTCGGCCTGAAACCGCAGCGCTACGCTGCGCGCGAGCAGCCAGAGGAACACGATGGCGCCGCCCGCTCCCAGCAGTTGCGCCAGGACGGCAGCGTTGAGCTTGCCCTCCAGCATCTGCGTCTCCTGGAACGCCGGCAGCTTGCCGATCCAGGCGCCGAGCGCGGCGGTGACTACGATCAGCAGGAGGTAGCCGAACGCCCAGTCCCCGCCTCGCGGCCGGCGCACGGCGGCGCCGGGCCGAGCGCGTGACGCGCCCGCCCCCGCTTCCAGCAGCAGGATGGAGGCGTCCGCGAGCTGCAGGTGCACCGTGGTCATGCCAGGAGCATCGGACCGCAGCACGCTGGTCGGCACGCGCGGTTCCACACGTACGGTTTCCAGGCCGATCGACGACGGCGGCGCATTGCGCTCCGGCATGGCCGAGCCGAACAGGGCCCTGCGCCACGTCGCCACGTCGCACGGCCGCGACTTCTCCTCGATCGCCAGCGACCAGGCGATCGCCTCGATCAACGCGGGGCTGTAGCGCTCGCGCGCCTGCGCGAGCCGCTCGCCGAGCGTGTCGCCCTTCATTCGCGTGATCGCGTCGGGCGGGCTGTGCCCGGTCACCAGGAAGAACAGCACGCCGCCCAGGGAATAGATGTCGGACCAGGGTCCCTGCTGCTTGGAAGTCGTGTACTGCTCGAACGGCGCATAGCCGGGGGTCACGATCGTGGTCAGAGCCGAACCGGATTCGCCGGCTGCCTGCCGCGCCGACCCGAAGTCGATCAGCACCGGACCGCCGTCCTGGCGCAGAAAGATGTTGTCCGGCTTGATGTCCCGGTGCAGGAACCCCGCAGCGTGGACCTTTTCCAGGCCGTCGAGCAGCGGCCCGATGATCGCCTTGAGCGTGGACTCGGGCGGGAACGGCCGCGCCTGGAACACCGCCTTCAGGGGGTCACCCCGCTCGTAGTCCATCACCATGTAGCCGGTGCCGTTGGCCTCGAAATAGCGGTTCACGCGCACGATGTGCGGATGGCTGAAGCGCGCCAGCGTGCGCGCCTCCTGGCTGAAGCGGTCCAGACCCCAGCGGAAGTCCCGCGTCTGCTGCTCGCTGATCGGAACCACCTTGCTGTCGTGCCCGCGGGTGGCGAACGCGCTCGGCAGGTATTCCTTGATCGCCACATCCTTGTCGAGGTGCGTGTCCCGCGCCAGATAGGTGATGCCGAAGGCGCCGGCCCCGAGCAGCCCCAGTAGTCGGTACTCCATGAGCACGGTCCCGGGCGGAAGCGCGTTCTGGTGCGAGGTTACGGTCATTGGATCCGTCGAGGGAGTCCTCGGGAGGTGCTCCGGGGGCCGTGAGGCCCCCACAGGTTGCTCAGTCAGTAACGGCTCCAATCCGCCGCTCTAGAGTCCTGTAGCGCCTGGATCGCCCTTGGTATTCCGCGAGCCTGTGCCAATCCGGCGTGTGGAAGAGCCGCGGCTGGCTCTGCGCCAACCGTCGGGGCGCGGCGGCCCTGGCAAAATGCCACTACACTGACGAACCCGCAGCGGGCCGCGGCCCGCCCGGCCGTCGCCAACCCCCTAGAGGAACACTGGAGGAAGACATGCTGCTCGATGTGCGCATCTACACCTGCCGTCCCGGGACCATCAAGAAGCACCTCGCGCTCTACGAGCGCCTGGGAAAAGGGCCTCAAACCCGCCACCTCGGTGAGCCCTTCGCCTATCTCGTCACCGAGACGGGTAACGTCAACCAGTACATCCACATCTGGGCTTACGAGAACGCGGCCGACCGCGAACGCCGGCGCGCAGCGATGCAGGCCGATCCGGAGTGGATGGCCTTCGTCGAGGAGAGCGCGAAGCTCGGCGCGCTGGAACACCAGCAGAACCAGCTGATGCAGCCGGTGTCATTCTTTCCCATCAAGCGCTGAAGCCGCACCCTCGCGTCGAACCGGGGCGCGAGCCGCTTGTCAAGGAACCGCCGTGATCGTCCACCAGATCTGGACCGCCAACTCGTATCGCAACTTCAACTATCTGATCGTCTGCCCGGAAACGGGCCAGGCCCTGGCCGTCGACCCCCTGGATCATGAGAAGTGCCTCGCCGCAGCAAAGCAGAACGGTTGGGAGATCACTCAGATCCTGAACACGCACGAGCACGGCGATCATACCGGCGGCAATCGCGCGATGATCGCGGCGACCGGCGCCAGGTTGCTCGCGCATCAGAACGCGGCGCAGCGCATCCCGGGAATCGATCGGGGGCTCACCGCCGGCGACACGATCAAGGTCGGCAAGAGCGTCGAGCTGGAAGCACTCGACACGCCCGGGCATACCATGAGTCACGTATGCCTGCTGTCGCACACCGACACGCCGGCGCTGTTCTGCGGGGATACGCTGTTCAACGCCGGCGCCGGCAACTGCCACAACGGCGGTCACCCGAACGAGCTGTACCGCACCTTCGTCGGCCAGCTGGCGAAGCTGCCGGGCGAAACCCTGGTATACCCGGGCCACGATTACATCGCCAACAACCTGGGATTCACGCTCGATCGCGAACCCGACAACAAGACCGCGCAGCGGCTGCTGGCGCAAGTGCGCCAGCAGGACCCACGCCGCGCACTGGTCACCACCCTGGCGCTGGAAAAGGAGATCAACACCTTCTTCCGCCTGCACAGCCCGACCGTCATCGCGCGGCTGCGCGAAGCGTTTCCGGATCTGCCCGACGATCCAGATCCGAAGACCGTGTTCCTCAAGCTGCGGGAGCTGCGCAACAGCTGGTAGCGGCGGGACCGTACGAGGAGGCGCATGGCGCCGGCACCCAGGCTTCGACTGGCGGTCGATATCGGCGGGACATTCACCGATGTCGCGCTCGCCGCCGCGCGCGGCCCGGTAACCGTGAAGGTGTTGACCACGCCCGCGGCCCCCGAGCGCGGCGTGATGGATGCGGTGACCGCGGTCCTCGCCAAGGCCGGCTGCACGCTCGGCGACATCGCATTGGTGATCCACGGCACCACGCTCGCCACCAACGCCTTGATCGAGCGCAAGGGTCCGAGCACCGCGCTGATCGCCACCGAGGGCTTCCGCGACTCGGTCGAGATCGGCTACGAGCACCGCTTCGAGCAGTACGACCTGAACCTGGACAAGCCCGAGCCGCTGGTGCCGCGCCACCGCCGCTACACGATTCCCGAGCGTATGAGCGCGCGCGGGGAAGTGTTGCGCGCGCTCGACGAGCGCGCCGTGCGGGCGCTGATCCCGGTGCTGGAGGGCGACGGTGTGGCCAGCGTCGCGGTCGGGCTGCTGCACAGCTACGCCAACCCGGCGCACGAGCAGCGCGTGCGGGAGATCCTGCTCGAACGCCTGCCTCGGTTGTGGGTGAGCCTGTCTTCGGAGGTGTCGCCGGAGCTGCGCGAGTACGAGCGGCTGTCCACCGCCTGCGCCAACGCCTACGTGCAGCCGCTGATGGCGAGTTATCTGGATCGGCTCGATCGGGCGCTGCGTGACGCCGGCTTTGCCGGGCAGCTGCTGCTGATGACCTCGGGCGGCGGGGTCATCGGCCTCGACGCCGCGCGGCGCTTTCCGATCCGGCTGGTCGAATCGGGCCCCGCCGGTGGCGCGATCCTGGCGAGCCGCATCGCGCTCGAGTGCGGACTGGAACGCGTGCTGTCGTTCGACATGGGCGGCACCACCGCCAAGATCTGCCTGATCGACGGCGGGCAGCCGCAGACCTCGCGCGCCTTCGAGGTGGCGCGCGCCTATCGCTTCCTCAAGGGCAGCGGGCTGCCGCTGCGCATTCCGGTGATCGAGATGGTGGAGATCGGGGCCGGCGGCGGTTCCATCGCCAGGGTGGATGCGCTCGCGCGTGTCGCCGTCGGGCCGGACAGCGCCGGGGCGGTGCCCGGTCCGGCATGCTATGGCCAAGACGGCCGGGCAGCGACCGTCACCGACGCGGATCTGGCGCTCGGCCGCATCGATCCGCACGCCTTCGCCGGCGGCAGCCTCATCCTGGATACCGGCGCCGCCGACGCGGCGATCGAGCGATCCATCGGCGGACCGCTTGCGCTCGATACACGGCTTGCAGCGCTCGCCATCGGCGAGACGGTCGATGAGAACATGGCGAGTGCCGCACGCGTGCATGCGGTCGAGCGCGGCAAGAATCTCGACGAGCGCACGCTGGTCGCGTTTGGCGGCGCGGCGCCGTTGCATGCCGCACGCATCGCCGAGAAGCTCGCCATCGACCGCATCCTCGTGCCCACCGGCGCCGGCGTGGGCTCGGCCGTGGGCATGCTGGCGGCGCCGGTCGCTTACGAAGTCGCGCGCAGCCTCTACCAGCGCGTGCCGCAGTTCGATGCGGAGGCGGTGAACGCTCACCTCGAGGCCATGCGGCAAGAAGCGCTTGGCGTGGTGCAAGGCAGCGCGGGCGGAGCGCCGCTCGCAGAGACGCGCACGGCGTACATGCGCTACGTCGGCCAGGGCCACGAGATCGCCGTGCCCCTCGAAGCGCGGCCGCTGGATGTGGGCGATCGGCAGCGGCTGCAGGCGGCTTTCGAGCGCGAGTACCGCCTGCAGTTCGGACGGGTCATCCCGGGGCTGGATGCCGAGGTGCTGAGCTGGGCGGTCAGCGTCGCTGAGCAAGTGGCGCCGCCGGCACCAGCGGCGCCTTTGCTCGGCATCACCAATCCCACTCCGAGCGGACGGCGGCGGGTGTTCGACCCCGGCGCCGGCGAGTTCCTCGAGGCAGCGCTCTTCCGGCGCACGGACCTGCCGCCCGGGGCGCGCATCGACGGTCCGGCGCTCATCGTCGAGGACGAGACCACGACCGTGGTGGCGCCGGCCTTCGACGCCACGGTCAATGCGCTCGGCTACCTGGTCCTGGAACGCAAACCCCGCCGGGAGCAGCGGGCATGACAAGCGACGCTGCTCTGGCGCGCATCCGCGCGCAGATCATGTGGAACCGGCTGATCGGCGTGGTCGAGGAGCAGGCGCAAACGCTGGTGCGCACCGCGTTCAGCGCGAGCGTGCGCGAAGCCGGCGACCTCTCCGCCGGCGTGTTCGATCTGCAGGGCCGCATGCTGGCGCAGGCGGTGACCGGCACACCGGGACACGTGAACTCGATGGCGGTGGCGGTGGGCCAC
>DATBMG010000132.1:0-13417 GCA_036554965.1 Burkholderiales bacterium | reverse complement strand
TCGTCGAGCGAAGGGTCCGCCGTCCGCTGGGCGAAGCGCTCAAGCGCAAGGCGCTGCGCACCGTCATCCCGAACCCGAGGCTGTTCAACGCGCTGCTCAAGCTCGGCCAGCTCGCCCGGCCGTTGCTGCCCGCCGCCCTCGGGCGCAAGGTGCCGAAGCCGAGCCGCGCCACGCCGTGGCCCGCCGCGCGCCACGCACGCCGCATGCTGGTGCTGCAGGGCTGCGTGCAGCCGGGTATCGCACCCACCATCAACCCTGCGCTGGCGCGCGTGCTCGACCGCATCGGCGTCTCGCTGATCGCCGCGGAGGGGGTCGCCTGCTGCGGAGCGGTGTCCTACCATCTCAATGCCCAGGACGAGGGGCTCGATTACGCGCGCGGGAACATCGACGCCTGGTGGCCTCACGTGGAGCAGGGTGTCGAAGCCATCGTCATGACGGCGAGCGGCTGCGGCGTGATGGTGAAGGAGTACGGCCATCTGCTTGCGCACGATGCGCGCTACGCGCAGAAGGCGAAGCGCATCTCGGCTCTTACCCGGGACGCCACCGAGGTGCTGGCTGCGGAGCGATCTGCGCTCGTCGCACGCATCGCGCCCCGCGCTGCGCCCGAACGGATCGCCTTCCACTCGCCCTGCACGCTGCAGCACGGCATGCAAATCCGCGGCGTGGCCGAGTCGCTGCTCGCCGCCGCCGGGTATGCGCTCACGCCCGTCCCCGATGCGCACCTGTGCTGCGGCTCGGCGGGCACGTACTCCATCCTCCAGCCGGTGCTGTCGAAGAAGCTGCTCGCCAACAAGGTGGAGGCGCTGCAGTCCGGCGGGCCACGGCTGATCGCCACCGCCAACATCGGTTGCCTCGCGCACATCCAGAGCGGCACCGCGCTGCCGGTGCGGCATTGGGTGGAGCTGATCGACGAGCGGATGGCGGACTAGCCTCCCCTCTCTGCTTGCGGGAGAGGGGTTGGGGGTGAGCGGTCGGCGGCGTTCAATAGCGCACCCCCGACCTGTACTCGTCGGTGTCCACGAACGGCGGCGCTCGGCCGACCAGCGACTCCAGCAGGATCAGCTCGGCGTCGCGGTGGTTGATCACAGGCGCCCGCTCGATCACGCGCTCCCGGCCGGCGGCGTAGATGAAACGCGGTTGATCGTGGTGGATGGTACGCACCGATTCCCGTTGCTCGGGCGCAGCGGTCGGAACGATCTCGGCCTCGCCGTAGCACAGGCAGAAATAAGTGCGCTCGGCCCCGGTCTCCATGTAGGCCGCGGTGCCGCGGATGCCGATGGTTCCCGTCGCGCCGCGCAGTTCGCGCGGCGGCCCCTTGGAATACACCGACAGCAGCTTCCCGGTGACGAGCCGAAACACGTTGACCAGCGTCCCTGCGCCGAACAACTCGAGCTGCGTGTCGCCGCGCACCAGGAAGGCGTCTTCGCCGACGACGAAGGTTGCGTAGCTCCTGGCGCCGGTGGTGACGGTGTCGCCGGGCGCGACCAGCGTGCCCTTCTTCGCCGGCTGCCCATTCACCTGCACCGTGCCGCGCAGGCGCTGCACCCCCTGTTTCGCGGCGCCCTGCGCCAGCGCGCGGCCGATCAGCGCGGCCATCCCGCCGGGCAGCAGAATGCCCGCGGCGACAGCCGCTTCCAACCAACGCCGGCGTGACTCGTTGCGCATCCGATCGCTCTTCATCCCGCGCGCCCATCAGCGCTTAGAGCAAGCGCGAAGCGGCGCATTGTAGCAGAGCAAAAAAAACGGGCCGGCGAACCGGCCCAATCGATGGCGGAGAAGTCACCCAAGTGAATCGATGCTGTGTTGCGGGTACAAGGATAGCCGGCGGGCGACGCCTGGCCAGCGGAATCGCTCCGTCGCAGGGCGGGAATCCATCCCGAGGTCGGCCGATCCCGGGACCCGCGGACGGTTACTGGAGGTCCTTGTCGAGCAGACCGTGGATCATCGCCAGGCGCACGATCTGGGCGGCGTTGGTGAGATCCAGCTTCTGCCGGATGTTCGATTGATAATTGGCAATGGTCTTCTGCGACAGGCACATGATCTGCGCGATCTCCACCACCGAGCGGCCCTCGGCGAGCAGACGAAACACCTCGAACTCGCGGGCGGACAGGTTGCTGAGCGGGAGCTGGTGGCCGGGAATGGTCTGCAGCGCGAGCTGCTGCGCAACGTCCTGACTGAGGTAGACCCGGCCGCCGGCCACCGCCCGAACCGCTTCTACCAGCACTTCCGGGGCGCTCGCCTTGGTGACGTAGCCCTTCGCCCCGGCCTCCAGCGCGCGCGAGGCGAACATGGCGTCCTCGTGCATGCTGAACACCAGCACGCGGGCCTGCGCATCGCGCGCCACGATGCGCCGGGTGATGTCCACTCCGCTCGTGCCAGGCAGGTTGATGTCCATCACCACCACGTCGGGAGCCAGCTCGCAGAACGTACGATAGGCCTCCTCGCCGCTGCTGGTTTCCGCCACCACACGGATGTCGGGCGTTCGCTCGAGCAGCCTGCGGTAGCCCTCGCGCACCACCGCGTGATCGTCCACCAGCAGCGTGCGCACGCTCATCCGGCCCGGCCTCCATTCGCCGCGCTTTCGGCCGCTGCCGGTTCCTCGGCATCGCTGCGTTGTGCCGGCATGCGAGCGGACGCCGGATCACCTTGCCGGAGCGGGACGGGTAACGAGGCAACGACTTCCAGGCCTTGCCCGGGAGCGCTCCTCAACCACAGGTGGCCATTCAGCGCCTCGACCCGCTCGCGCAATCCCACCAGACCCAGCCCCGAGCGCTTGGCGTTCAGGTCCATCCCGCGACCGTCGTCGCGCACGCTGATGCGTATTTCCCCCGGCGAGGTACGCTGCAGCGACACGGCGACGGCCCCGGCGTGCGCGTGCTTGGCGATGTTGGTGAGGCACTCCTGCACCAGACGATAGACGGTGATGTTGACCACCTCTCCCAGGTCCGCCAGCTCCCCACCGGCTTCGAAACGGCAGTCCACATCCGGATGGCGCCTGCGCCATTGGCCGACCAGGTGTCCGACCGCGTCGTGCAAGCCCAGTGCGTCCAGCGCCGCCGGTCGAAGGCGTTGCATGATGCCGCGGACCACGTCGTATACGTGCCCCGAAAGGTCGATGATCGAATTGGCGGCGGTCTCCACCTCCGGGTGGCGACCCTGGGCCATGTCGCGCATCGACACGGCATCGAGCTTGATCGCGTTCAAGCACTGCCCCAGCTCGTCGTGCATCTCGCGCGCCAGGTTGCGCCGCTCTTCCTCCTGCAGCATCAGGTATTTCTGGGAAAGCAGACGGTTCTCGGCCAGCGCATCGGACAGTTCGCGCTGCGCCTGGACGCGCAGGCGCAGCTCCTGCTCGGCATGACGCCAGCGCCTCCAGGCGAACCAGGCGAGCGCCAAGGCAAGCACCGCGAACGTGAGCGGCAGCTCGTCCATCTGGTAGTGCTCCAGGGGGTGCGTCACTTCAGTCAGCCATTCGCGCAGCTCCAGCACGGAGGACAGGACGAAAGCCAGTCCGGTGACGGCCGCTACGACCAGCAGATCGCGGATCGCTGCGCTCGGGTTGCCGGGTGGCGCTTGGCCCTCAACGGGCGGCATCTCGAAGGTCCATCTCGGTATGGGCGAGGGAACAGTATGCCCCGGGACGACCGATCGCGGAGCCCTCGGGGGCGGGCAGGGGAAAACTTCCCGGGTACCAGGTAGTGCCACACGGCCCCTCGGGACGCATTCCCGAGCGTGCCGGGACGCCCTCCCTCCCAAGGGCGAACGCGCCGCAGTAGCTTGCCTCGCGCAAACCGGAATCCTGCCCGGGTCATGCCTCCTGCGAGCGAATGCGATGAGCGATCCGATCCTGTCTTTGCTCGGCGGCACATTGTTCCTGCCGCTTCTGATCGTCTATCTCCAGGTGGTCGTTGCGCTCGGCTTGAGCGTTGCGCTGCGCCCCGTCTTCGCCGCGACGCGAACGCATCCCGAATAACAATCAAGGAGGGGGAGAACCATGAACCGCCGCACTTACCGGCGCGCATTGTTCGTGACGTACGCAGTCATCGCTCCAGCCAGCGCCGCTCTCGGGGAGGAACCCGTCTCGCTGGAAGCGCCCACCGTGGAGGTGATCGGTACCACCCCGCTGCCCAACCTAGGCGTGCCCGTCGAGCAGGTGCCCTCCAATGTCCAGGCGGTCACGGACCAGCAGATCGAGGATCGGCAAGCGATCAACCTGCCCGACCTCATGACACGCAGCTTGCCGTCGGTCAACGTGAACGAGGTCGCCGGCAACCCGTATCAAGCAGACTTGAACTACCGCGGTTTCCAGGTTTCTCCCCTGTTGGGCACCCCCCAGGGATTGTCCGTGTTCATGGACGGCGTGCGCCTCAACGAACCCTTCGGCGACGTGGTCTATTGGGATCTGATCCCGCAGCAGGCGATCTCGACGATCAACCTGATACCGGGCTCGAACCCCGTGTTCGGGCTGAACACGCTGGGCGGCGCGCTGTCGCTGCGCACCAAGACCGGGGGGCACTACCCGAACACCGGGATCCAGGTGTACGGGGGCTCGTGGGACCGCTGGGCGGTGGATGCCGAGCACGGCGGATACACCGACACCAAGGACTACTATTTCAGCGCCAGCTATTTCGAGGAAGACGGCTGGCGCGACTTCTCGCCCAGCGAGGTCAAGCAGTTCTTCGCGAAGATCGGGCACGAGACCGCGGATAGCGACCTGGATTTGAGCTTCACCTACGGCGACACCGATCTCACCGGCAACGGCGTGGCGCCCGAGAGCATGCTCGAACGGCGCCGCGAGCAGGTGTTCACGGTGCCGGACAACACCACCAAGGAGATGTGGATGGTGAACCTGACCGGCAGCCGGGTGCTGAGCGACACGCTGCAGCTGGGCGGCAACGTCTATTACCGCAGCAACCGGGTGGACACGCTCAACGGCGATGCCAACGACGACTACGAGGACTGCTTCGAAGAAGCGGTGGACAACGGCCAGGACCCCCTCGTGGAATGCACCGAGTTCGCGGTCAACAATCGCACCCGGACCGACGAGGAGGGGTACGGCGCCGCTGTGCAGCTGTCCCGGCTGACCGAGCGCCACCGGACCACGTTCGGCGCCAGCGTCGACCGCGGCGAGGCCGATTTCGAGCAGAGTGCGGCCGAAGGCGTGTTCGACCAGGATCGCGGCGTGGTCGAAACCGAGGCGGAAGAGGAGGAGAACGAGCTCGAGGGGTCGACCACCACCTGGTCGGTCTATCTGACCGACACCTGGAACGTCGCGGCGAGAACGCATCTCACGCTGTCCGCGCGCTACAACTACACCACGGTCAAGACCACCGACTTGCTGACGCCGAACCCGCCCAATCTGGACGCCGATCACAACTATGACAGCCTCAACCCCGCCATCGGCGTCACGCACGCCCTGGCCGGCGGCACGGTCCTGTTCGCCGGCTGGAGCCAGGGCACCCGGGCACCCAGCCCGATCGAGCTCGGTTGCGCCGACCCGAACAATCCCTGCAGTCTGCCCAACGCGATGCAGGCTGACCCTTTCCTGGAACAGGTCACTGCGCGCACCTGGGAAGCGGGCGCGCGCGGCCGCTGGTCCGACCGGCTGGGATGGGTGGTGTCGGCGTTCCACACCGACAACTACGACGACATCCTGTTCGTCAGCGAGGGCACCCCCAGCCAAGGCTTTTTCACCAACTTCGGCAAGACGCGCCGCCAGGGCGTGGAGCTGGGCCTCACCGGCACCATGGGCAAGTGGCAGTGGTTCGCCAACTACGCCTACATCCGCGCGACTTTCCAGTCGAGCGCCTGCCTGCTGAGCGAAAACAACAGCTCGCGCGGCACCTCGCCCGACTGCGTCGGCGACGACGAAATCCGGGTCAGCTCCGGCGATACGATCCCCGGCATCCCCGAGCATCAGTTCAAGCTCGGCGTCGACTTCCGCCCCACCGAACGCCTGACGTTGGGCGTGGACGTCTCCGCCTTCTCCGAGCAGTTCGCGCGCGGCAACGAGAACAATCGGCACAAGGCCGGCACCTTCACCGATCAGTTCGGCGAGACCCGGACGTTCGAGGGTTCGGGCGAGGTGTCCGGGTACGCGGTGTTCAACCTGACCGGGCGCTACCGTTTCGCACGCAACTGGGAGGTGTTCGCCCGCGTCGACAATTTGTTCGACACCGAGTACGAGACTGCGGCGATCCTGGCGGAGAACCCGTTCGACGCCAACAACCAGTTCCAGACCGACCCCGACGACTGGACGCGCGAGACCTTCTTCGCCCCCGGTGCGCCACGCGCCGCGTGGGTCGGGGTGAGGTTCGCCATCGACCGCCAACCGCGCCGCTAGACGGCGCCGCTTGCGCTGCACCCCCGACAACGGGATGGCTGCTGCTTCGGGGATTCGGGAAAAACTCCCGGGTGTCCCCGGGAATCGCTCCCTCGTGCGGCAGGGAATCGGTTGCATAGAGTCGCAAGCGTCGGGATCCGGCCGCGGTCGGGAGGGGAGCGACTCGGAGCGGTTGGGGACGATGTCGCTGGCATGCGCCTCGTTTTCGCCGCGACGGCAATCCATCCCGAATAACAATCAGCGACGGGGGAGGTCAATCCATGCATCAGGTCGGTCCGCGAGCCGGCGCAGTCCTGCTCGCCGCAGCGTTGCACCTCGCCGGGCCGCAGGGGTCCGCGCTCGCCCAGGAAGAGAACCCTGCGGCGGTGCTGGAGGCGCCCACCGTCGAAGTGGTCGGAACCACGCCCTTGCCCGGCGTCGGCACGCCGGTGAACCAGGTCCCGAGCAACGTGCAGGCGGTTACCGGCGAGACCATCCAGACACAGCAGGCGAGCGATCTGTCCGAGTTCCTCGACCGCAACATCGGCAGCGTCAACATCAACTCGGGCCAGGCGAACCCGTTCATGCCCGACCTCAACTTCCGCGGCTTCAGCGCCTCGCCCCTGCTGGGCGTTCCGCAGGGCATGTCGGTGTTCATGGATGGTGTGCGCATCAACGAGGCCTTCGGCGACACGGTCAACTGGGACCTGATCCCGGAGGCGGCCATCTCCACCGTGAACCTGATCCCCGGGTCGAACCCGGTGTTCGGACTGAATACCCTGGGCGGCGCGCTGTCGGTGAACACCAAGAGCGGCAAGGAGTACCCGGGCGGCTCACTCAGCCTGGAAGGCGGCTCCTGGGGGCGCATCAACCCCACGGTCGAGTTCGGCGGGCAGAAGGGCAACTGGGACTTCTTCGTGCTCGGCAACTATCTCGAGGAGGACGGCTGGCGCGACCACTCCTCGAGCGAGATCCGCCAGCTGTTCGGCAAGGTGGGTTACGAGACCGCCGATTTCGACGCCGACCTGTTCTACTCCTTCGCCGACAACAGTCTCGAGGGGACGCAGACCTCGCCGCTTTCCCTGCTGGAGGTGAACCGCGAGGTGCCTTACACCTTCCCGGACATCACCGATAACCGCCTCGACTTTCTGAACCTGCGCCTGTCCAAGGTGTTCGCGAGCGACAAGATCCTGGCCGGCAACGTTTATTACCGCCGGTTCAAGAGCGACAACTTCAGCAGCAACGTGAACGACGAGTGCGCGGACATCACCATCAATCCGGGCAACTGCGCGGGGGGCTCGCCGGCCGAGCCGCAGGGCTCCAACGACACCAGCGAGATCGACACCGACGGCTTCGGCGGAACCCTGCAGCTCACGCTGCTCAAGCAACTCTTCGCGCGCGACAACAAGTTCACGGTCGGGGTGAGCTACGACGCCGGGCGCACGCGCTTCACGCAGTTCGAGCAGATCGCCGACTTCAGCGCCGACCGCGGCACCGTCGCGACCGGTCCCTTCGACCTGGAGACGGACATCGACACCGACAACGACTACTACGGCATCTATGCCACGGACACGTTCTCCATCAACGCACAAACACACCTGACGCTGTCCGGCCGCTTCAACCGCGCGGAGGTCTCCATCCGCAACCGCAGCGGCGACCCGTCCGACGACGACTTGAACGGCGAGCATCATTTCACGCGCTTCAATCCGGCGATCGGCCTGAACTGGAACCCCGACGCCCGCTTCAACACCTGGGTGGGCTACAACGAAGGCATGCGCGTGCCCACCCCCGCTGAGCTGACTTGCGCCGACGAGGCAGATCCCTGCAAGCTACCCAACGCGTTCCTGGCCGACCCGCCGCTCGATCCGGTGATCTCGAGGACCTTCGAGCTGGGCACGCGCGGTGCCATCACGGCCAACACCATCTACAGCGTGAGCGCGTACCGCACCGACCTGCAGGACGACATCCAGTTCATCACGGTGAGCGGGGTCAATGGCTTCTTCGACAATGTCGGCGACACGCGCCGCCAGGGCGTCGAGATCGGACTGCAGACCCGCCTGGGCAAACTGGCGCTCAGCGCGGCCTACGGTTTCGTCGACGCCACCTTCCGCGACTCGTTCCTGGTGGCGAGTCCGAACAACTCGCAGGCCGATGCCAACGACCGCATCCAGGTCGAGTCGGGAGATCGCATCCCGGGCATCCCGCAGCACAATTTCAAGCTGCGCGCCGATTACGCCTTCACGCCGCGCATCTTCGGTGGCCTCAACTTCGTCTACGCCAGCGATCAGTACGCGCGCGGCGACGAGAACAACGAGGACGTGAACGGGACGGTTCCGGACTACTTCGTGGTCAACATGGATGCGCGCTGGCAGCTCACCGACCAGCTGCAGGTGTTCGGCCGGATCACAAACCTGCTGGACGAGGAGTACGAAGTGTTCGGCGTGCTGGGCGAGAACTTCTTCCCCGCCCCCGCCTTCGCCTTCGACGCCGCCAACGCCGCCGACGAGCAGTTCCGCACGCCCGGCGCCCCGCGCGGCTTTTTCGTGGGCGTGCGCTACGATTTCGGCAGGCCGGCCCGCACGGCCGCGGCCGGCGGCATCGACGACTGAACCGGCGGCATCGACGACCGAGCCGGCGGCATCGACGACCGAGCCGGCGGTCCCAGCTTCGTTTATCCTTACGCGCACTGCGCCCCGGTCAACCGCCGGGCGCAGTGCGCCGTTCCTAGAGGGCCGCCACGCCGTGTCCCCGGCGACCCGACAACCGCAGAGGAGATTCACGATGATGCACGCTGTGCGCCTGATGGCCGCGACGCTCGCTGTATTCTCGCTGGGAGCGGCGGCGGCGCCGCTCGCTTACGTGCCGAACGAGGCCAGCGGGACCATTTCGGTGATCGACACCGGCACCGACCAGGTGATCAAGACCATCAAGGCCGGCAAGAAACCGCGCGGCCTGGCCGCGGTGGGGGACACGCTGTACGTGAGCGACCAGCCCAACAACGCGCTGCTGGTCATCGACCTCAAGCGCAACGAAGTGATCGGCACGATCGACCTCGGGGAATCGCCCGAGGGCGTGGGCGCGTCCGCCGACGGGAAGTGGGTGGTGGTGGCGAGCGAACTGGCCAACGGCGTCACCTTCATCGACGCCGCGACCGGCAAGCCGGTGTTCAACGTCAAGACCAAAGGCGAGAACCCCGAGCACGCCGTGTTCAGCCCGGACGGCAAGTGGCTGTACGTGAGCGCGGAGGAAGCCGACCAGGTGGACATCGTCGACGTGGCGGCACGCAAGCAGGTGAAGGCGGTCCAGGTGGCCAAGCGCCCGCGCGGCATCGGCTTCCTGCCCGACGGCTCGCGCGCCTACGTGGCCTGCGAATTCGACAGCAAGGTGTTCGCCATCGACGTCGCCAAGCAGGAAGTGGTGGCGGAGATCAAGGCGGGGACATTCTCCAACGGCGTGACCGTGCATCCCAGCGGCAAGCGCGTGTACATCTCCAACGGCCGGGACGCCACTGTGTCGGTCATCGACACAGCCAGCAACCAGGTCATCGCCACGATTCCGGTGGGCAAGCGGCCCTGGAACATGGCGATCACCCCGGACGGCAAGAAGCTCTACGTAGCCAGCGGCCGCAGCAACGCGGTGTCGGTGATCGACACCGAGAGCAACCGCAACATCAAGGAAATCCCGGTCGGCGAGCTGCCCTGGGGAGTGCTGGTGCATTGAGCGCGCGCGATGCGGTCAAGGCGCTGACCTTCGACGTCTTCGGCACGGTCGTCGACTGGCGCGGCAGCATCGTCCGCGAGGGACGGGCGCTGGGCCGCGCGCGGCGGCTGGAGGTGGACTGGCCCGCCTTCGCCGACGCCTGGCGGGCCGGTTACCGCCCGGCCATGGACCGCGTGCGCCGCGGGAAGCTGCCATGGACGAACCTCGACGCCCTGCATCGCGAGATCCTGGACAAGCTCTTGCCCCGGTTCGGCATTCGCGGCCTGACGGCAGCCGAGAAAGAACACCTCAACCGGGTGTGGCACCGGTTGCGGCCCTGGCCGGATGCGGTGCGCGGATTGCGCCGCTTGAAGACTCGCTACGTCATTGCTACGCTGTCCAACGGCAACGTCGCGCTGCTCACCAACATGGCGAAGCACGCCGGCCTGCCGTGGGATTGCGTGCTCTCGGCGGAGCTGTTCCGGCGCTACAAACCGGACCCGGAGACCTACCGTGGGGCGGCTGCGCTGCTGGGCTTGAGGCCGCGCGAGGTGATGATGGTGGCGGCCCACCCCGACGACCTGGTCGCTGCACGCCGTTGTGGACTGTGCACCGCCTTCGTGCCCCGGCCGCGCGAGCACGGCACGGCCCGTGCTTCGCAACCGGCCGCGAATGCAGGCTTCGATATCATCGCATCGGATTTCATCGACCTTGCTCGGCAATTGGGGAGTTGAGCGGCGCGCGCCGTCCGGACGGGGCCGGCTCCGCGGAGCCGGTGTGATCCTGGCAACCGCGCTGCTGCCCGGCTGCGCCACGTTCCGCAGCTATGACGCCGAGCTGAGCCAGACCCTGGCGATGGCCGCCGAGGGCAGGGTGGACGCGGCGCTCAAGACGCTCGATGCCAACAACAAGAAGCGCGACCGAAGGGACCTGCTCTATTACCTGGAGCGCGGCGAGCTGCTGCGGCTGAAGACCGACTATAGGCACAGCCAGAGCGCCTGGAGCGCCGCCGACGCCAAGGTCCAGGAATGGGAGCGGATGGCCAAGACCGACCCGGACAAGCTGCTGGGCAGCGCCGGCAGCTACATAGTGAACGACCGGCTGCGGCCTTACGAGGGCCACGATTACGAGAAGGTGATGCTCACCACGCGCATGGCGATGAACTTCCTCGGCCAGGGCGACTTCGACAACGCGCGCGTCGCGATCAAGCAGACGCACGAGCGCGAGGCCCTGATCGCCGAGGTGCGCGCGCGGCAATACGCGAAGGTGCAGGAAGAAGCGGGCAAGCGCGGGGCGGCCCCGCCCGCATTCAAGGAGATCGACGGCTACCCGGTGCAGGAAATCGACAACGCCGAGGTGAATGCGCTCAAGAACAGCTACCAGAGTGCACTCAGCCACTATCTTGCGGGCTTCGTATACGAGGCGTTGCGCGAGCCCAGCTTGGCCGCCGCGGGCTACCGCCAGGCGATCGAGCTGCAACCCGGCGTGGGATTGCTGGAGGAATCGCTCGCCGGATTGGACCGGCGCGTGGCGGCACCCGACGACGGCCTGACCGACACCTTGGTGGTCATCGAGTCCGGACTCGTTCCAGCGCGGCACTCGCAGCGGTTCGCGCTGCCGATCCCGGTGAGCGGGGAGCTGGTGCTGGTGGCGGTGGCGTTCCCGGTGATGCAGGCGCGCGGCGAGGCCTTGGTGCCGGACGAGGTGCGCGTCGACTTCGGCGAGCCGCTGCGGGCGGCCCGCATCACCAGCGTGGACGCGATGGCGCGGCGCGCCCTGCAGGACGAGATGCCCGGCATCGTGCTACGCAGCGTGGTACGCTCCACGGCGAAGGCGATAGCGCAGTATCAGGCGCAGCGCGCCGCGGAGCAGCAGCGGTACCGCGGCGAGGACACTGAGGCCGGGCTGCTGGGGCTGGCCGCGTTGGCTCTGATGGTCGGCACGTTGGCCACCGAGCAGGCCGACGAGCGCGGTTGGCGCAGCCTGCCGGCCGACATCTACCTGGCCCGCGGCAGGCTCCCACGCGGACGGCGGGTGCTGTCGCTCACCACCCCGGCTGGAGAGCGTAGCGTGCAGGTCGACCTATCCGGGCGTCATGCGTTCATCGCCTTGCGCTTCCTGCAAGGCAGCCTGTTCGCCATGCTGCCCCAGGCTCCGGCGGCGGACGGTGCCGACGACACACATACCGTCGCGCTCCCGGCCAATGCGAATCAACCCAACCCGAAGGAGGTTTCGCCATGAAGATCCGAGCGCTCGTCGTGCTCGCCGGCGCGTGCGCGCTGCTCGCCCTCGCCGGCTGCGGCGCGAAAAAAGGCTTCGAGAAGAAGGGCTTTGCCTACGGTTGCCCGATCGGGGAAACGAAGGTCGGCTCGATGGAGGATCTGGTTCAGTCCAAGGTCGCGCGCGAAGGCCCGCGCACCAACGTGGCGGTGACCGAGCTGCGCTGCACGATGAGCGGCGATCTGCTCAAGATCGACGCCAATCTCAACAACGACGCCTCCGACACGCGCCGCGTGGCCTACAAGTTCCGCTGGATCGATCGCGAGGGCATGCGCGCCGCCGAAGAGGAGGCCTGGAAGCCGATCCTGATGTACGAGAAGTCCAACCAGCTGGTCACGGCCGTGGCGCCCACGCCCAAGGCGGTAGACTTCCGCATCGTCTTCATGGCGCAGGACTGAGGTCCTCGCCTATGCGCAAAGGAGAAACCCGCATGTGCCATCCCGTTTGCATCGGCCGCCTGGCGGTCGTGACGCTCGCCGCCGGCCTGACGCTGGCCGGCTGCGCCAAGGAGCAGGTCCGCTACGGCGACGAAAAAGGCGTGGAGACGGTGACCAATCAGTTCGGCTCCACCGACCTGCAGATGATCGCCGAGTCGATGACGCGCTCGCTGCTGCAGGCGCCGGTGGTGGCGAGCAGCAACCTGCCGGTCGTGACCGTGCAGGAGGTCAAGAACAAGACCAGCGAGTACATCGACACGCGCGCGATCACCGACAGCATCCGCGCCGAGCTGCAGAAGAGCGGCAAGGTGCGCTTCGCGGTGGACGCCGCGGCGATGGAGCAGCAGGTCGAGGAGCTGGAGCGCCAGCAGAGCGAGCTGTACGACAAGGACAAGGCGGCGGAGATGGGCCGCATGACCGGTGCCCAATACCGGCTGGAGGGCAACATCACCTCCATCGTCAAGCAGGCCAAGGACGTGAAGGACGTCTACTACAAGTTCAACCTGCAGATGTGGAACATCCGCAACGGCCTGCTGGAGTGGTCCGACGAGAAGGAGATCCGCAAGACCACCAGTAAGGGCTAGGAGCCGCGCTCCATCGCCAGCGGAGGCAGCGCGGCGGCGCGCGCGGCGCCGCCGCGCACCAAGCTCCGGCCCAGCACCAGCACCCCGAGCAGGGT
>DATBMG010000131.1:0-1711 GCA_036554965.1 Burkholderiales bacterium | reverse complement strand
AGATGGGAGCGCTAGGTATGATCGCAAGGGCCTAAGACGAGGCCGGAATTCTGTCCGATGCACTGGGCTGCAACTCCGTCACGCTCCTCGGTCACGCCTTTCGGTCACGCAGTACCGGTCACGCTTTCCGATCACTTCACTGCGATGGCAAACACTCCACCCTTGCGCGTCTGCACCACGATATTGTCGCCGACGCGCAGCGGCTCGGCGCCGATCGGGCTGCCGTCGGTGGCGATGCGCGCGGCGAACCCGCCTTCCTCGGCGTCGAGGACGTGCACGTAGCCCTGGTAGTCGCCGACTGTCACGAAATCGCCCGCCACCGTGGGCCCGGTGACGCCGCGGTTGAGCAGCTTGTCCTGCTTCCAGACGGTGGCGCCCGACTCTTTGTCGAACGCGAGGATGATGCCGCTCGGCTCGGTGACGAACACGGTGAGCGGGTCGGCACCCAGGCGCCCGGCGGACGAGGCGTCCCGTCCCCAGACCAGCGCGCCCTTGTTGATATCCACGCAGGCGACGCGGCCCTGATAGGCCGCGGCGCAGGCCTGGTCGCCCTCCACCAGCACCGGGGCCGCGGCAATGTCGGTGATGCGCTCGAGCTCGTTGTCGCCCTTGGGCTGTGCCACCAGGGCTTCCCAGACCGGCGTGCCGCTGGCGAGGTCGAGCGCGAGCACGCGCCCGGCCGGCAGGCCGGCGAGCACCTGCTGGCCAACGATGGTCACGCTCGGGTGCGCGCGCAGCAGCAGCGGCGGCAGGGTGACCTGATATTCCCACTTGCGCGCGCCGGTGGCCGCGTCCAGCCCGAAAAAGCGCCCGTCGGCGCTGCGCACCACGACGATCCCCGCAGCCGCGCGCGGCGCGCCCAGCACTTCGCTGGTCACTTGCGCGCGCCACAGTTCCTTGCCGTCCGTGCTGTACGCCAGCACCGCCCCCTTGGGGCTGCCTACCATGACCAGATCGGCGTCCGCGCCGACGCCGCCGGACAGCTTCTCCTTGGTATCCACGCGCCAGATCTGCTTGCCGTTGGCGGCGTCCAGCCGCGCCAACAGTCCGGCGCGGGAGGCGGCGTAGACCGAGCCGTTGTAGAAAGCCGGCGCGAACACGAAGGGCTTGGCCTCGCCCACCGAGGCGCGCCACGCCACCCGCGCCTTCGCGGACGGCTTGAAGTCGACCAGCTCGGCGGGCTTAACGACATCCGATCCCCCGCACGCAGCCACCGCCGCGCCGAGGAGCACGAGCAAGGCAGCCCGCCGGCAGGATCGCAGCGCGAGGTGGTTCATGCGCAGCCGCCTCAGGTGCCGCCGCCGATACCGTCGAGCTTGGCCTGCACCAGCCGCCAAGAGCCGCTGCCGGGCGGCAACTTCTCCAACGCCTGCCGGTAAGCCGCCCGGGCCTCCTCGATCTTGCCTTGCGCCACCAGAACGTCGCCGCGCAGATCCGCGTACAGACCGTCGAAGGATTCCGGATGCTTCTCGCCGAGGGCGGCGAGCGCATCGTCGTAGCGTTGCTCGTCCAGGCGCACGGCCGCCAGACGCAGCTGCGCCACCGCCGCGGTCTCCTCGTCGCGCGCGTGCTCCGTCACCCATTCGAGCTGGCTGCCGGCGCTCTTCAGATCGCCCGCGTCGAAACTGATCTTGGCCGCCACCAGCGCCGCCATCGACCCGTAGGCGGTGCGTGGATAGCGCTCCATGACTTGCGCGGAAAGCTGGCGCGC
>DATBMG010000048.1:0-7364 GCA_036554965.1 Burkholderiales bacterium | reverse complement strand
GATGCGCCGGTGGTCACGGCAGGCGCGGTGACCGGCTACACCGAAAACGGGGTGGCGGTGGCGATCGACAACACAATCGCTGTGAGCGATGTCGACGACACGCAGATCGCCGGGGCGACCGTGACCATCAGCGCAGGCTTGACCGCGGGCGACGCGCTGGGCTTCACCAACACCGCCAGCATCACGGGGGTGTACAACGCCGGTACCGGAGTGCTCACGCTCACCGGCACCGATACCCTGGCCGCCGACCAGGCGGCGCTGCGCAGCGTGACCTACAGCTCGACTTCGGACGATCCCAGCGCATTGAGCGCCAGCCGCACCATCAGCTGGCAAGTGACCGACGCGAACTCCGACGGCACCGGCGCGCAGACCAGTGCGGTGGTGGCCAGCACGGTGAACCTGACCGCTCTGGCCGATGCGCCGGTGGCCACTGCGGGTGCGGTGACCGGCTATACCGAGAACGCGGCTGCGGTGGTGATAGACAACACGATCACTGTGAGCGATGTGGACGACACGCAGATCGCCGGGGCCACCGTGACCATCAGCGCCGGCTTGACCGCGGGCGACGTGCTGGGTTTCACCAACACCGCCAGCATCAGCGGGGTGTACAACGCCGGTACCGGAGTGCTCACGCTCAGCGGCACCGACACCTTGGCCGCCTACCAGGCGGCGCTGCGCTCGGTGACCTACAGCTCGACGAGCGAAGATCCGACGGCTACCAGCGCCAGCCGCACCATTGCTTGGCAGGTCACCGATGCCGACTCGGATGCTGCAGGTGCGGCCACCAGCGTTGCGGTCGCCGACACGATGAACGTGACGGCCGTCAACGATGCACCGGTGCTGGGGGCCAACGCGCTGACCATCGATCAGGGCGGCAGCGCGCTGCTCAATCCGAGCATCTTGAGCGCCACCGACGTGGACAATCCCGCCGCTACCTTGAGCTTCCTGGTTGGAAACGTCGCCAACGGACGGTTCGAGCTGATCAGTGCGCCGGGCGTCGCGGTCACGAGCTTCACGCAGGCCGAGGTGCTGGCCGGGCAGGTTCGCTTCGTGCACGACGGCAATCCCGCGGTCCCGGGTTATGACGTGCGGGTGAGCGACGGTGGGCTGACCATCGGTCCCTTTGCCGCGAGCGTGACTTTCAACCCGACAGCGCTGACCGTAAGCACACCGCCGTCGGCGCCGCCGCCGCCACCCCCGTCGCTTGCGATCGAACCCCCAGCGCCGGCGCCCGAGCCGGTCGCGGAGGCCGCGCCCGCCACCGGAGAGCCCGGCGCCGCGCTGATCGACGCGGGCTTCTCCCCGGGGCGGGTGCTGGCCAACTTCAACGACCTGACCGAGATCTCGGTGCGCCTGGCGGCGGCTGAGGCGCGCGTGCCGCTGAAGGTGGCGCCGCCGCCGGAATCCAACCCGAACAGGTACGAGGCGCGGCCCTCGGTCGAACCGCAGGTGGAGCTGCTCAACATGCTGCCGGCAGAGCTGTCCTTCACGCCATCGATGCCGGGGGACTGGGTGGTCACCTCGGCCTTCAAGGAGGGCGCGGATGAGCAGATCCGCAACGAGCTCGAGGTGCTGCTCGACTCGGTGAAGTTCGGCGGCATGGCGCTCTCGGTGGGCGTGGTGTGGTGGGCGAGCCGGATCAGCGGATTGCTCGGCACGCTGATCGCCAGCACGCCGGCGTGGCGTCACATCGACCCGCTGCCGGTGCTGGGGCGCGACGACAAGGACGAGGACAAGTGGTACGAGCCCGACGATAGCGAGGCCGATGCCAACGAGCTGGCCGTGTCGCTGGTGCTCGACGGCGGCCGCCGCGCTGCAGGCGAGCGTGACGAGTAAGGCCCCGGCTGCCGCAGAGCTCCCTGAACCAAGGAGAGTCTGATTGCCCGGGTCTGCCGCCCACGGCGGCGGAGCAGCCAGAAGCTGACCTGGCGCTCTGGGACATCGTGCTGATCGAGGGATAGGCGGGGCTGCCCACCTTGGGCACGTTTTCTGCTGGGGCTGTGCGGGTTACGGGCCGTCTTCTCGCGCAATGGCGGCGAGGGAGGGTCCGCATTCGTTCCCGCCTGCCTGTGCTGCGTCGCGGCGCGGGCAGCGCCGGAGGGCTGCCCCATGGCATACAAGGTCCTCGTCCTGGGCACCGGCCACATCGGCCGCGCTATCGCCCATCTGCTGTCCCATGCGCAGGGACAGCCCACCTACGATGTCACCGTCGCGGACCGCGAGGTCGCGGCCGAGCTGCGCAGCGCGTTCGACTGGCGCGAGTTCGACGTCGACAACGGCGGGTTCACGCGCCTGCTGCACGGCTACGACATGGTGGTCAACGCCTTGCCTTTCCACCTGGCCGGGTGCGTGGCGCATGCCGCGCACGGTGCACGCGTGCACTATTTCGACCTCACCGAGGACGTGGCCGCCACCCGCGAGATCCGTGCGCTCGCCGCCGATGCCGCCACGGCGTTCATGCCGCAGTGCGGGCTGGCTCCCGGCTTCATCGGTATCGCCGGCTACGCGCTGTCGCAGGGGTTCGACAAGCTGGAGCGGCTGCACATGCGCGTGGGCGCACTGCCGCAATACCCGGCCAATGCGCTCAAGTACAACCTCACCTGGTCGGTGGACGGGCTGATCAACGAGTATTGCCATCCGTGCGAGGCGATCGTGGGCGGGCGGCGCATCGAGCTGCCGCCGCTGGAGGGGTACGAGACCTTCGCGCTCGACGGCGTGCACTACGAGGCGTTCAACACGTCCGGCGGGCTGGGCACTCTGGCCGAGACGCTAGAGGGCGGGGTGCAGTATCTCGACTACAAGACTATCCGCTACCCGGGCCACCGCGACATCGCTAAGCTGCTGCTGCAGGATTTCGGACTGGCGGGCAAGCGCGAGATGATGAAGGACATCCTGCAGGCGGCCATCCCGGCCACGGCGCAAGACGTGGTGGTCGTATTCGTCACCGCCTCGGGCCTGAGGGGTGGCCAGCGCACCCAGCAATCCTTCGCGCGCAAGGTGTATGCGCAGAGCTGGGACGGGGTGCAGATGACCGCTATCCAGATCACCACCGCGAGCGGGGTGTGCGCCGTGCTCGATCTGTTCGCGCAGGGGCGGCTGCAGCGCGCGGGTTTCGTGCGGCAGGAGGACGTGCCGCTGGCGGAATTCCTCGGCAACCGCTTCGGCCGCGCCTACGAGGCGGCCGCGGCGTAGATTGCGCCGGCCCGGGAGGCCGGTGGCAAGCACGACAGGAGTAGTGGGAGGAGCGACATGAGCCTGCATGCCGACACCCAAGCGATTCTGAAGTCCCTGGGCGCAACCGCGGGCGACAGCGCCGATGGCGTGGTCGCGACCAGCCCGATCGACGGCGAGCGCATCGGCGGCGTGCGGCCGGACGATGCCGCGTCCGTGGCGGCCAAGGCGCTGCAAGCCGAGCGCGCCTTCCTCGACTGGCGCGGCGTCCCAGCGCCCGGGCGCGGCGAGCTGGTGCGCCGGTTCGGCGAGATCGTGCGCGCACACAAGGAGCCGCTCGGGCGCCTGGTGTCGATCGAGAGCGGCAAGATCCTGCAGGAGGGCCTGGGCGAGGTGCAGGAGGTGATCGACATCTGCGACTTCGCGGTCGGCCTGTCGCGCCAGCTGCACGGGCTGACCATCGCCAGCGAGCGCCCGGGCCATCGCATGATGGAGACCTGGCACCCGCTCGGGCCCACGGCGGTGATCACCGCCTTCAACTTCCCGGTCGCGGTGTGGGCCTGGAATGCCGCGCTCGCCCTGGTGTGCGGCGACAGCGTGGTGTGGAAGCCTTCGGACCGCACCCCGCTCACCGCGTTGGCGATGCAGGCGCTGTTCGAGCGTGCCTGCGCCGGTTACGAGTCCGCGCCCGCGCATCTCAACCAGCTCGTCATCGGCGACGCGGACCAGGGCAGGGCGTTGCTGGACGCGCTGCAGATCCGCCTGGTGTCGGCCACCGGCTCGACCCGCATGGGACGTGCCGTGGCGGCGCAGGTGGCGCCGCGCTTCCTGCGCACCATCCTCGAGCTGGGCGGCAACAACGGCGCGATCGTCGCGCCGTCCGCCGACCTGACCCTGGCCGAGCGCGCCATTCTGTTCGCCGCGGTGGGCACGGCGGGGCAGCGCTGCACCACGTTGCGGCGGCTGATCGTGCACCGCAGCCTGTACGACGAGCTGCTCGGGCGCCTGCAGCGCCTGTTCCAGCGCGTGAGCATCGGCGACCCGCTGGCGGCCGGCACTCTGGTCGGGCCGCTGATCGACGGCCGCGCGTACCAGGCCATGCAGCAGGCGCTGTCGCGCGCGCGCGCCGACGCGCATTGGATCGCAGGTGGCGAGCGGTGCCTGGAAGCCGAGTTTCCGAAGGCGTTCTACGTGCGCCCGGCGCTCGCGGCGATGCGCGCACAGACCGACGTCGTGCTCGAGGAGACCTTCGCGCCGATCCTGTACGCCGTGCCCTACGACACGCTGGATGAGGCCATCGTCTTGCACAACGCCGCGCGGCACGGCCTGTCGTCGGCGATCTTCACCAACGATCTGCGCGAAGCCGAGGCGTTCCTCAGCGCGGCCGGCTCCGACTGCGGTATCGCCAACGTGAATATCGGCACCTCCGGCGCCGAGATCGGCGGTGCCTTCGGCGGCGAGAAGGACACCGGCGGGGGCCGCGAATCGGGCTCGGACGCCTGGAAGGCCTACATGCGGCGCGCCACCAACACCATCAACTACTCGCGCGAGCTGCCGCTCGCCCAGGGCATTCGCTTCGACGTGAGTTGACTCGCCGGCCACCGGGTGGCCCGCCCCGATGCGTAGCCCGGATGGAGCGAAGCGCGATCCGGGGACAGAAAGGCGCTCGTCTCGTTCGTTTCCCTACGCCGCTGGGCGCGCCTTGCGCTCGTAGGCCAGCATCCACACCGCGACGCACAGGCCGAGGAAGCCGGCGACCGCCGCGGCGGCGAAGGCGCCGCTGGTGCCGCGCACCAGCGAGATCGGGGGGAGATCGAGCAGCGCCGCGTGGTCCACGGCCTCGGCATGACCGAGGGCGAAGATCACCAGCAGCGAAGCCGCGACCGGAACTCCGGTGCTCTGGCCGAGCGTGCGCGCCAGCGACAGCAGTCCCGAGGCGATGCCGAGCCGCGCGCGCGGGACGGCGTTCAGCACCGCGCTGTTGTTGGCCGAGTTGAAGAAGCCCATGCCCAGCCCGATGGGCGCCACGCTGAGCGCGAAGCGCAGGATCGAAGCGCTGTCGTCCAGCGCCATCAGCAGGATGCAGCCCAGCGTCATCAGCGTCAGGCCGACCACCGCCCCCCAGCGCGGCCCGAACCGATCGGACAGCGCGCCGCCGATCGGCCCCATGATGCCGCCGATCACCGGCGAAATCGCCATCAGCAGGCCGACGGTGGCGATCGGCAGCCCCAGCCCGAGCTGCAGGAAGAACGGCAAGGTGAAGCTGACGGCGCCCAGCACGGTGAAGGCGAGGCCGCTCATCGCCAGGCCGGCGGAGAACGCCGGGTGGGCAAACAGCGCTAGCTCCAGGATCGGGCCGTCCACGCGTGTTTCGGTGAGCAGAAAGGCGAGCAGCGCCGCCAGCGCCAGGGCGAACAGCGCGAGCGGCAGCCCCGCGCCGAAGCCCTGGCGCTGGCCGAAGGTGAGCGCCAGCGCGAAGCTCGCCAGCGCCGCCGCGACCAGCAGCGTGCCCAGCCAGTCAAAGGGCAGGCGTGCGGGCGCGGGCTCGAAATCGGGCACCACGCGCGCAACGATGGATGTGGCGGCGATGCCTACCGGGATGTTGACCAGGAACATCCAGCGCCAGCCCGCGAGATCGATGATCAGCGCGCCCACAGTCGGCCCGAGCGCCACCCCGAGCGTGACGCAGGACGCGATCACCCCGAGCGCCCGCCCGCGCTCCCCGGGCGGGAAGATCTGCGCGATGATGGCCGCGCCGAGCGCCGAGATGAACACGCCGCCCAGCCCCTGCAGCGCGCGGAACGCGATCAGCCAGCCCACGCCCGGGGCCAGCCCGCACAGCGCCGAGGCGGCGATGAACAGCATCATGCCGGACAGGTAGGCGCGCTTGCGGCCGTGCACGTCGCCCAGGCGGGCGGCGCCCATGACCAGCGTGGTGATGACCAGCAGATAGGCGAGCGGCACCCACTGCACCGTCGCCAGCGGGGCGCCGAACGCCTGCGCCAGCGTCGGCAGCGCCACGTTCACGATGCTCGCATCGAGCGTGAACATGAACACGCCCGTGCCGATGCCGGCCAGGCCGAGCCAGCGCCGGGGGTCGGGCGGCGGGTCGGGCGGTTGCGGCTGGCCGGGCTGTCTGCTCATGAAACGAAGTGCGATTGCGCCGCGGGCGGTTGCGCGGCCATCCGGTGGAGCCGCGATGCTAGCCGAGGCGCGCGGCGCGGGCAACCGCGGCGGCATCCGCGTGCGCCTTGCACTGCGCGGCGCGGCGCGCTCCGCGGCCCGGGCGTAGAATCGCGCTTCTCGACCGTCCATCCTGCAGAGCCGAGCAACCCATGATTCGATTCCTCAAGACCGGCATCAGCGCCGAGCGCGACGCCGCCGACCTCGCGCAGGTCAGGCAGACGGTGGAGGCGATCCTCGCCGACATCGCGCAGCGCGGCGACGAAGCGGTGCGCGCGTATTCGCGCAAGTTCGACAACTGGGATCCGCCCGGCTTCAAGCTGTCCGACGCCGAGGTCCAGGTCTGCATCCGCGCCATGTCGCCGCGCGAGGTGGACGACATCAAGTTCGCCCAGGCGCAGATCCGCAACTTCGCCCAGATTCAGCGCGACGCGCTGCGCGATGTCGAGGTGGAAACGCTGCCGGGGGTGATCCTGGGTCACCGCAACATCCCGGTGAACAGCGTCGGCTGCTACGTACCCGGAGGCAAGTACCCGCTAGTCGCCTCTGCGCACATGACCATCCTCACCGCGAAAGTGGCCGGCGTGAAGCGCGTCATCGGTTGCGCGCCGCCATTCCGGGGCAGGCCCGCGCCCGCCATCGTCACCGCCATGCACCTGGCCGGCGCCGACGAGATCTTCGTCCTCGGCGGCGTGCAGGCGATCGGCGCGATGGCGCTCGGCACGACCAGCATTCCCGGTTGCGACATGGTGGCTGGCCCGGGCAACGCTTACGTAGCGGAGGCCAAGCGACAAGTCGCTGGGCGCGTGGGCATCGATCTGTTGGCCGGGCCGACCGAGACGCTGGTGATCGCCGACGAGAGCTGCGACGGCGAAATGTGTGCGACCGATCTGCTTGGCCAAGCCGAGCATGGACCGACCTCACCGGCGATCCTGCTCACCAACTCCGAGCAGCTCGCGCGCGACACCATGGCGCAGGTCGAGAAGCAGCTCCAGACCCTGCCCACGGCG
>DATBMG010000002.1:0-19266 GCA_036554965.1 Burkholderiales bacterium | reverse complement strand
CGGAGCGACCGCCTCGGTCGTCTCAAAATCGGACGTCAGGGCTTGCGCAGTTTCCTGAGCGCGGCGGGCGGGGCTGACGATGACGCGTGTGTCCTCCGGCAGATGCTCGCGCAGCCAGCGCGCCATCTGCGCCGCTTGCTTATGGCCCTTGGGCGTCAGCGCGCGCGCGAGATCGGGGCTGCCGTCCTCGGCGTCGGCGTGTCGCCAGAGAATCAGGTCCATAGAGTGGCATGGTAGCCCGATGCGGGCCGCCAAGCGATGATCCGGGAAAGCAGACCGCAAGCGGCGCCTTCACGCCGCGCGGCGCGGCTTGGCGAGCGAACTGTCCGTCCCGCGCAGCGCGGCCGCGATGGCGACGACCGCGGCTGCGGTCTTGCGCCCGGGATCACGGAACGGATTGTATTCGGCAATCTCCGCGGCGACCAGGCGCGGGTCGCGGGCAAACATCGCGGTCCCGGCCACCGCCTCGCGTAGGGCGATCCCGCCCGGCACGGGGGTGCCGGTCCCGGGTGCATCGGCGGGATCCAGCGCATCCAGGTCGAAGCTCAGGCCCCACGCGGCGGTGTTCGCGCTCGCCAGCGCCACCGCCTCGCCCAGGCAGTCGGCGAAGCCGCGTGCGCGCACTTCGTCCATGTGCATCACACGCACGCCCAGACGTTCGACCAGCGCCGCTTCACCGGCTTCGTAGCTGCGCGTACCGATGATCACCACGTCGCGGGGATCGATCTTCTGCAGCGTCGCGCCGATTGCCGTGAGCTCGGGCGGACCGTGGCCCATCAGCGCGGCGAGCGGCATCCCGTGCAGCGCCTTCGTGTCGGAGGTTTCGGGCGTGTGACTGTCGAGGTGGGCATCCACCCAGACGAGCCCCAGGCGCCCGCGTGGACGCAGCACTTCGGCCGCCGCGCCCCAGGTGCCCACCGCGCAGGAGTGATCTCCGCCCACGACGAGCGGCAGGCTGCCGCGCAGCATCGCTTGCCGCACGCTTGCGGAGAGCCGCAGCGAGAACTCGTGCGCGAGCGCCAGCGCGCCGTGCGCGCGCAGCGCCGGATCGGAGCTCACGATGTCGGCCCAACGTGCGCTCACGCGCTCGGCCAGGCCGAACCGCTGCAGCGCGCGCGGGCCGGCCCGGCAGCCCTGATCGGAGGCGCCTTCGCCGATCTCGGCGCCGATCAGCTCGATCGGCATCGGTCCGGCGGCAGGCGGCGAGTTCCGGGCGCGCATGGCGTCAGGCCGCGCGTCGCGGCGCTTGGATGTTGCGCTGCGCGTCATCCAGCACCCGGAACAGCGCGTCGGTCGCGAATTCCAGCTCGGCCGGCTCGACCACCAATGGGGGCGACAGGCGCACGGTGTTGCGATGGGTGTCCTTGGTGATGACCCCGTGCTGCGCCAGCTCGTGCACCACGGCAGCCGCATCCAGCTCGCGCCGCAGCTCCACACCGATCAGCAAGCCCCGGCCGCGCACGTCGGCGATGGCCGGATGCCTGCGCGCCTGCAGCCTGGCGCGCGCCTCGCTGCCGAGCGCGGCGGCACGCTCCGGCAGCTTCTCCTCGATCAGCACGGCCAGCGCCTCGCGCGCCACGCGGCAGGCAAGCGGGTTGCCGCCGAAAGTGCTGCCGTGATCGCCCGGCTGGAACACGCTCATCAGCTCTTCGGTCGCCACGAACGCCGACACGGGCAGCAGCCCTCCGCCCAGCGCCTTGCCCAGGCACAGCCCGTCGGGGCGGACTTGCTCGTGATCGCAGGCGAGCACGGCGCCGGTGCGGCCCAGGCCGGTCTGCACTTCGTCGGCAATCATCAGCACCCGGTGGCGCGAGCAGATCTCGCGCACCGCCCGCAGCCATCCCGCGGGCGGCACGTTGATGCCGCCTTCGCCCTGGATCGGCTCGAACAGGAAAGCGGCGGTGCGCGAATTGATGGCCGCTTCCAGCGCGGCCGCGTCGCCGAATGGAATCGCCACGAAGCCGCCGTCGAAGGGACCGAAGCCGAAGCGGTACTGCGCGTGCGACGAGAAGCCGATCACGGTGGTGGTGCGGCCGTGGAAATTGCCCTCGCACACGACGATCTGGGCGCGACCCTCGGGTATCCCCTTGGCCAGTGCGGCCCATTTGCGTGCGGCCTTGATGGCGGTCTCCACCGCCTCGACGCCGGTGTTCATCGGCAGCACGCGCGGCAGACCCACCAGCGCGACGAGCGCTTCGGCGAAGGGCGCGAGCTGATCGGAATGGATCGCCCGGGAGGTCACCGCGAGCTTGGAGGCCTGCTCGCACAGCACGCGGATGAGGCGCGGGTGCGCGTGGCCGAAGCTCACGGCCGAGTAGCCGCTCATCATGTCCAGCCAGCGCTTCCCGTCGGTATCCCAGACGGTGCAGCCGGCGGCGCGCGCCGCGACTACCGGCAGCGGCGCGTAGTTGTGCGCGCATAGCACGGACTCACGTTCGATGTAATGCCCTGCAGTGCTCATGGTTGCCCCACTCGAGCCGGTTTCTTAGGTGAACTTACGGCCGGCTTAGGATCGAATAAAGCGAAATGTTCCGATGCATAGCATCGATAAATTCGATATATTACGAGGATGGCGCGCGGTCTCCAGTACCTCCCCGCCTTCGTCGCGGCGATCCACACCGGCAGCTTCAGCGCGGCCGCCCGCCAGCTGCACGTGACGCAATCTACGGTGAGTTACCAGATCGGCCAGCTCGAGATGCGGCTGGGCGCCGCGCTGTTCGAACGGGTCGGCCGCGGGGTGCAGCCCACGCCGCTGGGGCGCAAGCTGTTCGACAGCTGCGAGCGCTTTCTGGGCGAGCTGGCGGCGTTGCGCGCAGCCGGCAGCCGCGCGGGGGCGGCGGCCCCCAGCGTGTTGCGCGTGGCGAGCGGCTCCAGCTTCGGCCGCTACGTGCTCACTCCCATTCTGGCCAGCGAGCGGCTGCGCGAGACGATCGTCGATCTGCACTTCGGCAGCGACGAAGCGGTGTTCGCGTCGCTGGCCGAGGGCCGCGCCGAGCTCGGCTTCTCGTACTCGATTCGACCCTCCAACGTGCTGTCCTTCAGCGCGGTGTACCGCGAGCGGTTGATCCTGATCGCGCCGCCGGGCCGCTGGGCGCCCGCGCGGCCCTCGCGCAAGTGGGTGGCCGACGCGAGCTTCGTCACCTACGAGGAGAGCGGGCTGGTGTATGCGCGCTGGTTCGAGGCGGTGTTCGCCACCATGCCCGCGCACATCCGTGCCGTGGCCCACTGCGCGGAGATCGAGGAAGTGGCCGCCTTCGTCGCCGCCGGGCGGGGGCTTGCCATCGTGCCCTGGCACGCGGTCGCCCGGGAGATCGCCGCCCGCCGCCTGAGGGAGATCCGGGGGCCTGGGTGGCCCGAAGTTACGAACAACGTGTACGCCGTGACGCGGGTCGGGACGGTGCGTTCGGACCCCGCCGCGCGCGTCCTGGCCGCGATTCCGCGTTGATCGCGCGCTGCCGAGCGCACCGGGCCGCGCGTATCTACCAGAACGGCCCTACCAGAACGGTTTGGTGTCGCGGAAGCGCTTCCAGGCCTGGGGCAGCTGTTCCAGGTGATCGTGCGCGGTGGCGGCGGCCCACCCGCGCACCGCGCCCAGCGCCTCGCGGAACGCGGCCTCGTCGTGATCTTCGCGCAGCACCTCGCACAGGCGCTCGACCGTGGCCGCGTCGTTCAGCGTGCCGAGCAGCTCCTGCAGCCCGGCGAGCGCCGCGGTGTAACCGCGCACCGCCTTGCGCTCGTACAGGGAGGAGAAGAACTCGGCGGCGTAGCGCAGTTTCTTGACCTGGATGCGCAGGCGGTGCAGGCCGGAAGCGTCGAGCTCGGCGTGCTTGCGCCCGCGCTTCAGCGTCTTGCGATGCCGGCGCGAGAGCTCCTCGGCAGCGAACTGGCCGAGCGGTTCGGCGCGCAGCGCAGCCGCGGGCTGATCGTCGATTGCGGTCCACGGCGTGCGGTAGAACACGCCGTTCAGGCGCAGCAGCAGCGCGGTGTGGCGCTTGGCGGCGAGCGCCTCGACCGCGTCGCGGCGCGCGACCGCGCGCAGCCTATCCGCGTGTTCGCGCAGTGCCCGCATCGCGGCATCGTCGCCGAACGTCCCGGCCAGGCGCGGCAGCGTGGTGCAGGTGAACACGTCCCAATCCCGCGCCGGGCCCAGCTGCTCGCCGAGCCAGCGCAGCTCACCGAGCAGATCCTCGAGCGCGGCACGGGGGAAGGCGCGGTTGAACACGCTGAACGCGGAGCGAAGCCGGCGCAGCGCCACCCGCGCCTGGTGCAGATATTCGATGTCGGCGCCCGCCATCGCGCCGGCCTGATTGGCCTGCAAATGCGCAACGCACGCGAACACCACCGCCCGGAACGCGTCGGTGACGCTCATGCCCGCCCGCAGGGCGGGCGCGCCAGCCTTGGTCGGCGCTTCGGCGCGCTTCTCTGCCAAGGCGTAGCCGCGCTCGGCCTTGCTGCGCGGCTCGAGCCGCAGGGGAACCTCTTCCAGCAGCACCAGCCCGAAGTCGATCAGCCGGTCGGCAGACCCCGCTTTGAGCTCCAGCTCGATCTCGCTGATCGGGTCGATCCCTTCTCCCGCGGCGATGGTACCGCGGTCCGTGCACAACTCGAAGCGCGTGCCGTCGCTCAGCGCCAGGTGGCGGATGGTGCGCTTGAAATCGCAGGTGAACACCGGCTGCAACCGCATGCGCTGCTCGGGGTCGGCGAGCACGCCATTCATGCCCCAGGCGGCGAGCGCCCCGTAGTCGAGCAGCGGGGCGGGCACCTGCACCTCGTGCTCCTCGCGCTGGTGCAGGCCGCCCTCTACGCGCCCGGCGCCTTTCAGCGTCTGGACCCAGCGCGTGCCTTCGCGCCGCAACCGCAGCGCCATGCCTTGCGCCTTCAGCGTCAGATCCGGGGTGTCGTAGTACACGCTGTGCATGTGACGGGTGACCGCGCGACCGGTGGTCGCGCCTTTCACCAGCGGCAAGCGGCCGAACTTCGCGGCGTCCTCGGGCGAGGCGGCGAGCTTGAGTTCGACCTCCAACGCCGCGGGCGCGGCAGAGGGCGGGGAAGACAGGGCTTGTCCCGGCGTACCGTCGGTTTGCATGGACGCGGCCGGTACAGCGCTCGGGCGCTAGGCCGCCGCCTTCGCCTTGCGGCGCGGCCGCAGCTTCTCGAACGCCTGCATCTCGAGCTCGGGCTGCTGCGCGCTGGCGAGCTCTTGCAGCAGCTCGAGCTGGGCGTTGCGCGCCTCGCCTTTGCCCGGCGTGCAGCGCTCGTAGTGCCCCTCGGAATCCATCTCCCAGGCCTGGGTGTTGTCTTCCAGGTACTTCTTCAGCCCCTCTTCCACCACGCGCTTCTTCAGCTTGGGATCGAGAACCGGCAGGCAGACTTCGATGCGCCGGAAGAAATTGCGATCCATCCAGTCCGCGCTGGACAGATAGGTGTTGCCGGTGCTCACGAAATGGAACACCCGGTGATGCTCGAGGAAGCGCCCGATGATGGAGCGCACACGGATGTTCTCCGAAAGGTCGGAGATGCCCGGGCGCAGGCCGCACACACCGCGCACGATCAGATCGATGCGCACGCCTGCCTTGGAGGCCTCGTACAGCTCGTCGATGATCTCGGGCTCGAGCAACGCGTTCATCTTGGCGACGATGCCCGACTTCTTGCCGGACTTGGCGGCGTCAGCCTCGCGCTTGATCGCCGCGATGAGCTGCGAGTGCAGCGTGAAAGGCGACTGCCACAGGTGGCGCAGCTTGCCGGCCTTGCCCAGACCGGTGAGCTGCATGAAGGCGTCGTTGACGTCGGCGCACACCTCCTCGTCGCAGGTGAACAGGCCGAAATCGGTGTACAGCGTCGAAGTGCGCGAATGGTAGTTGCCGGTGCCGATGTGGCAGTAACGCCGCAGCCGGTCGCCCTCGCGGCGCACCACCATTGCGAGCTTGGCGTGGGTCTTGTGCCCCACCACGCCGTACACCACGTGCGCGCCCACCTCCTCGAGCTGCGCCGCCCAGCTCAGGTTGGCCTCCTCGTCGAAGCGCGCCATCAGCTCCACCACCACGGTGATCTCCTTGCCGCGGCGCGCGGCGTCGATCAGGATGCGCATCAGCTCCGAGTCGGCCCCGGTGCGGTACACCGTCTGTTTGATGGCGACGACCTCCGGGTCCTTGGACGCCTGGGCGATGAAGGAGATCACCGGCTTGAAGGACTGGAACGGGTGGTGCAGCAGGATATCGCCCTTGGCGATGGCCTCGAACAGATCGGGTTGTTTCACCAGGCCGGACGGTACGCCGGGCGTGAAGGGCGGATATTTCAGATCGGGGCGCGCCACCCAGTCGGGAATCTGCATCAGGCGCACCAGGTTGACCGGCCCGTTCACCTGGTACAGGTCCTCGGGCGTAAGCCCGAACTGCTGCAGCAGGAAGTCGCTCATGTCGGCGGGGCATAGGTCGGCCACCTCCAGGCGCACCGCGTCGCCGAAGTGGCGTTGCGGCAGCTCGCCCTGCAGCGCGGTGCGCAGGTTCTTCACCTCCTCCTCGTCGACGAACAGGTCGCTGTTGCGCGTGACGCGGAACTGATAGCAGCCGACCACTTCCATGCCGGCGAACAGCTCGCCGACGTGCGCATGGATGATCGACGACAGGAACACGAACCCGTGGTCGCAGCCGGCGAGCTTGGGCGGCAGCTTGATCACGCGCGGCAGCACGCGCGGGGCCTGCACCAGCGCGATGCCCGAGCTGCGTCCGAAGGCGTCCTTGCCCGAGAGCTGTACCGCGAAGTTCAGGCTCTTGTTCAGGATGCGCGGGAACGGATGCGCCGGGTCGAGCCCGATCGGCGTGAGCACCGGCAGGATCTCGCGCGAGAAGTAGGCGCCGATCCATTCGCGCTGGTCGCTGTCCCAGTCGCGCCGCCGGAAGAAGCGGATGCCCTCCTTGGCGAGCGAGGGCAGCACCTCGTCGTTCCACAGGCGGTACTGGGCGGCGACCAGCTCGTGCGCGCCCCTGGCGACCTCGCCGTACACCCGCGAGGGCGGCTGGCCGTCGGGGCCGGGCGCGTCGGCGCCGACCTCGATCTGCGCCTTGAGGCCGGCCACCCGGATCTCGAAGAACTCGTCCAGGTTGCTGCTGACGATGCACAGGAAGCGCAGCCGCTCGAGCAGCGGCACGGCGGCGTCGGCCGCCTGGGCCAGCACGCGGCGGTTGAACTCCAGCAGGCCTAGCTCGCGGTTCAGGTAGTGCTGCGGAAGGGAACGCTTGCCCATGGCGGTTGTGCTTGTTGTGCGCCGTAGCGCCGCGTCACGCGCGCGAGGGGGGCACGTAGCCGGACGCCTCGTCGGCGCCCGAGCCGAAGAAGTACTTCTCCATCTGCTCGGCGAGATAGCGGCGCGACTTCGGATTGGACAGGTCGAGCCGCATCTCGTTGATCAGCCGCTTCTGGTGGTCCAGCCAGCCCTGCCAGGCCTCCTTGGACACCTGCTCGTGGATGCGCTGGCCCAGCGCGCCGGGATAGGGCGGGAAGTCCAGCCCTTCGGCCTCGCGCCCGAGCTTGACGCAACGGACCGTGCGCGGCATGGCTATGTCTCCTAGAACCGAGTGAGGGATTGTTACCGGGACGTTGCAACGGGTGCAGCGCTAATTATCGCGCGAATCGGCGCGGCGCGGGCGACGTACGCCACGCTTCGCGTACCACCCCCCGAGTGCGGTTCAAGAACTCACAAGGCCGGGTGCCGGTGCGCCGCTAGATGGTCTCGCGCACCTGCAGCGCCGGGTGCCGCTCCTGCGGCGTCTCCAGATGATAGCCCTGAGCGTAGTCCACGCCGAAGGCGCGCAGCATGTCCAGCGTGCGTGCGTCCTCCACGGATTCGGCCACCGTGGACTTGCGCAGCCCGCGCGCCACGTCCACCATGGCGCGCACGAACACCTGGTTGCTGCGGTCCGCCGGCAGGTCGCGGATGAACTGGCCGTCGATCTTCACCATGTCCACGTCCAGGTGCTTGAGATAGGTGAACGAGGAGAAGCCCGAGCCGAAGTCGTCCAGGCACACCTTGCAGCCGGCGCGCCGCAACGCGTCGATCAGGCGCTGGGCGTCGTGCAGGTCGGACACCGCCGAGGTCTCGGTCAGCTCCACCACCAGGCGCGCCGGTTGCACCGCCTGCTGCTTGAGCTGCTGGATGATGAACTGCGGCAGGCCGGGCTCGGACAGCGAGCGCCCGGAGATGTTCAGCGCGATGGCGCTGACCTGCGGATGCCGCGCCAGCGTGCGCACGCTGGCCGCGATCACCCAGCGGTCGATATCCAGGATCTTGCCGGTCTTCTCGGCCACCGGGATGAAGCTGCCCGGCATGATCACCTGATCCGGAGCGGAGCGGTCCACCATGCGCACCAGCGCCTCCAGGTGGCGCAACGACAGGTCGCTGCAGGCGAACACGCCCTGGAAATGCAGGCGCAGCAGATGGTGCTCGAGGGCGTCCTCGATGCGCTCGTTCCAGGACAGCCGCTCGATCATCTGGCGCGACGCACCCGAGCTGTGCTCGCTGTAGACGCGCCAGGTGTTCTTGCCGGCCTCCTTGGCCTGGTACATGGCCGCGTCGGCGTGGGCGATCAGGTCCTCCGCGGTGGGGGCATGATCGGGGTACATCGCCACCCCGAGGCTGCAGGTGAGCCGCAGGTGGTTGCCCTCGAAGCTGAACGGGATGCGTCCGATGGCGCGCACGATGCGTTCGGCGAACACGCTCGCTTCCTGGTCCGAGATATCGGGCGCGAGGATCGCGAATTCGTCGCCGCCCAGGCGCGCGAACAGTTCGTTGCGCCGCACCTGCGCCGACACTTCGCCGGCCACGCGGATCAGCAGCGCGTCGCCGGCGCGGTGCCCGAAGCTGTCGTTGACGTGCTTGAACTCGTCGATGTCGAAGAACAGCAGCGCCACGCGCCGGCGGCGGCGCTCCCCCCCGCCCAGCATGCGCGACAGCTCCTCCTGGAAGCGGTGGCGGTTGTACAGGCCGGTGAGCGGGTCGCGCTCGGCGAGGTACAGGATCTGGTTGGCGGTCTGCCGCTCGCGGGTGACGTCCTGGAACAGCCACAGGTAGCCGATCGGCTGCTCGGTGGCGTCGCGCACCGGGTAGCCGGTGCGGGTGATCAGGCGCCCGTCGCTCATCGCGATCTCGAGGGGCGCGGACGGCTGACCTTCCTTGGCCGCTTGCGCCAGCTCGGCCAGCTCCGGCTGGCCGGCGCCGCCCGTGGTCTTCGCCAGCACCGCCGCGGCGTCCTCGCCCAGGAAACGCACGCGGGTGCGCGCCAGCAGCCACACGCGCTCGAACGCGGGGTTGGAGTAGATCACGCGGTTGTCGCGATCGACCAGCAGGATGCCGACCTGCATCGCGGCCAGCAGCGCGTTGAGCCGCGCGCGTTCCTCGGCCGCCTGCGTCAGGTACTCGCGCTGCACCGCGTTGGCCTTCTCCAGCTCGCGCAGCGCTTCGGACAGGCGCATCTCGCCTTCGGCGAGCGCGCGGATCTTGTCCTGCACCGCGGCCGCCATGGTGTTGAACGCCGCCGACACCGCGCCCACCTCGTCCTCCGAGGTCACCTCCACGCGCGCGGAGAAGTCGCCCGCGGCCACCGCCGCGCCGGCGCTGGTGAGCCGCCGCAGGTGCCGCATGATCCACAGCGCCAGCAGCGTCAGCACCATCAGCGAGGCGGCCACGCCGATGCTCGACACCAGCACGCTTTGCATCAGCAGCTGCTGCTGGGTACGCTGCAGGAAGGAGGTCGACACGCCCAGGGCGAGGGTACCGTAACGGCGCCCGCCCAGGGTCAGCGGCACCACGGTGTCGTAGACCGAATCCTCACCCGCCTCGCGCAGCGAACTGTCGGGCCCTTGCAGCGGGGCGCTCGCCTCGCGCCCCGAGGCCGCAACCACCGAGTGGTCGTGGTCGAGCACCATCAGGTACACCAGGGCGTGTTCGCTGCGCATCTCCTCGAGCAGCTCGAGCACGGTGGCGTAGTCGCGCTGCGCCAGCGGCGCGACGAGCGCGGCGTTGAGCAACGGGGTGGTGCTACTCACCCAGGTCTGCGCCTGCTCCGACAAGGCGTGGTCGTTGACCCGCAGGCTGTTGGCGACCAGCACCGCCAGGGTCACCACCTCCACGATGATGGTGGCCGCCACCAGGCGCAGGCGCAGCGAGCGGGGGAAAGGGTTCTGCAAAGCGAGCTCTCGGCTAGTGCGAACGCGGTGGCGGGCGCAGGTTCATTGCGCTTCGCCCTCGTCCTTGCGCGCTTCGTCCAGCAGCCGCTTGTGCTCGCGTGCCAGCGGATCCAGCGTTCGCAGCTCGTTTTCGGTGGGGGGGCGCACGCCGGTGAGGCCGCTCTGGGCGCTGAATCGCTGCCCCTCGGGGGTGGTCCAGAACTCCTGGATGGCGTCGCGGATCAGCGCCTGCTGCGCCGCCGGCATGCTGGGGTGGACCAGGAACATGACGTGTGCGATGCGCTGGGTTTCCCCCAGCACGCGCAGGCCCTCCTTCTGGTCGGGTTTCATCTGGTGGAAGGCCGAACCGTTCATCAGCGCCACTTCGTGCTCGCCACGGCGCAGCGACATCGGCAGCGAATCCTGGAACCCGGGCGCGTACACGATCCGCTCGGGCGCCAGCCCGAGAGCGGCCACCACCTCCCTGCCCAGGTGGGCGGTCTCGGTAAGACGATCGGGAAAGGCGATCGGGGCGCCGCCCAGCTCCCGTAGCGAGCGCAGCGGACTCTCTTCGGGCACCAGGAACACCCCGTACAGGTCGTCGGACACGCGCAGCAGCGGCACGTAGCCCGCTTCCCGCTGCGCCAGCCGGGCGACCTGCGGCGCGAGCATGGCCAGCTCGTAGCGCCCGGCCAGCACGCGCGCATCGAACTCGCGCAGGGACGGCGCGGTGACCAGCAGCACCGGGCGCTCGAGGCGCTTCTCGAGGAAGGCGGCCATGGGCTCGAACAGCGCCATCATCGGACGCACGCTGATGTAAGGGGCCAGCCCGAACTCGAGTGGCGGCGTCTGGGCGCCGGCGCCAGGGATCAGACACAGGGTCGCGGCGACCCACAGGAGCGAAGCAGGCGCCGCCAGCCGACGACCGATGCGCTGCGCCGGCGCGGCTGTGCCGCATGCATCCGAGGGAGAATCGAGGGGGGTCACAGGCGCAGCGCTGGCACGTCGGAACGTTATGTCTTAGCAAGGGGCGTACCCGTGGCCGCCGCCCGGAAGAGACAGCGGGCGGCACGGCCGCGTCCCCGGCTGGCGCGTCACGCCAGGGGTTTGACAAACACTTGCGAGTTGCGCTGGAAGTTGTACAGCTGCTGCTTCTGCTGCGGCAGCGCATCCACCTCGACCTGCGCGAAGCCGCGCTCGATGAACCAGTGCGCGGCGCGCGTGGTCAGCACGAACAGCTGCCGGACCGACTGCGCGCGCGCCTGCGATTCGATCTGCCGCAGCAGGCGGTCGCCGGCGCCGCCGTTGCGATAGTCGGGATGCACCGCCAGGCAGGCCAGTTCCGCGGCGTGCTCCTGCGCGAACGGGTAGAGCGCCGCGCAGCCGACGATCACCCCGTCGTGCTCCAGGATCGCGAAGCGGCCGATCTCCATCTCCAGCAGCTCGCGCGAGCGTTTCACCAGGGTGCCGTCGGCTTCCAGCGGCGCGATCAGCGCCAGGATGCCGCCGACGTCGTCGATGCGCGCCTCGCGCAGCCGTTCCAGGGGATCGCGGGTGACCATGGTGCCCACGCCCTCGTGGGTGAACAGCTCCAGCAGCAGCGCGCCGTCCTGGTGGCGCGACAGCAGGTGGACACGCGACACCTCCGCGCGGCACACCTTGACCGCGGCCGGCAGGTACAGGCGCGCATCTTCCGGCAGGTCCTGCCGCTGGCGCAGCGCCGCCTCGGCCTCGGAAACGGTCAGCTCGCGCAGCAGCTTCCCGTCCGAATCGGCCACACCGGGCTGCTCGGTGAGGAACAGCAGCTTGTCGGCGGCGAGCGCGATCGCCGCCTCGGCGGCGAGGTCCTCCACCGTCAGGTTGAAGATCTCGCCGGTCGGGGAGTAGCCGAGCGGGGACAGCAGCACCAGCTCGCCCGCATCCAGCCGGCGGCGGATCGCTTCGACGTGGATCCTGCGCACTTCGCCGGTGTACTGCATGTCCACTCCGTCGAGCACGCCGCGCGGGCGCGCGGTCACGAAGTTGCCGCCGGCCACGCGGATCTCGGCGTTGGCCATCGGCGAGCTGGGCAGGCCCATCGACAGCAGCGCTTCGATCTCCACGCGCAGCTGGCCGCTCGCCTGCTTGACGCTGTGCATGGCGTTTTCGTCGGTGACGCGCACGCCGCGCACGTAGCGTGGCGGCGAGCCGCGCGCGGCCAGCCGCGCCTCGATCTGCGGGCGCGCGCCGTGCACCAGCACCAGCCGCACGCCCAGGCTGGCGAGCAGGTTGAGGTCGTGGGTGAGCCCCTGGAACTTGCCCTCGGCCACCATCTCGCCGCCGAAGGCGATCACGAACGTGCGCCCGCGGAAGGCATGGATGTAGGGCGCCGCGGAACGGAACCAGTGGACGAACTGTTCGGGCGCTTCTGTCATTCCTGCGGGGTCATGGCGTCATGCGTGGCGGCTACTTCGGGCTCATCCGAATCGCGCCGTCCAGCCGGATAGTCTCGCCGTTGAGCATCTCGTTGCGCACGATGTGCTGCACCAGTGCCGCGTATTCGGCGGGCTTGCCCAGCCGCGAGGGAAACGGCACTTGCTTGGCGAGCGAGTCCTGCACCTCCTGCGGCATGCCCTTCAGCATCGGCGTCTCGAAGATGCCGGGGGCGATGGTCACCACGCGGATGCCACTGCGCGCGAGGTCGCGCGCCACCGGCAAGGTCATGCCGACCACTCCACCCTTGGAAGCCGAATACGCGGCCTGTCCGATCTGTCCGTCGAAGGCGGCGACCGAGGCGGTGTTGACGATCACGCCGCGCTCACCCGAGGCGAGCGCGGGCTGCCGGGACATCGCGTCGGCGGCCAGGCGGATCATGTTGAACGTGCCGATCAGATTGACCGTGATCACGCGCGTGAAGCTCGCCAGCGAGTGCGGGCCTTCCTTGCCGATCGTCTTCTCACCCGCTGCGATGCCGGCGCAGTTCACCAGGCCGCGCAAGCCGCCGAAGGCGGACAGGGCGAGATCCACCGCCGCCTTGGCCTGCTGCTCGTTGGACACGTCGGTCTGCGCGAAGCGCGCCTGCCGGCCGAGCTTGGCGGCGAACGCCTCGCCGGCCGCGCTGATGTCCGCCACGATCACGTTGCCGCCGTTGGCGACGATCATCTCGGCCGTGGCACCACCCAGGCCAGACCCGCCGCCGGTCACGATGAAGGTGTTGTCGCGGATGTCCATGTCGTCTTTCCCTGTATCGTCAGAAAAATTCGAAGTATAAGGGACGCTGCCGCTTTTCCCCGAGTGCTGCCCGCTTGACACACAGCGGCCCTTCGCCCACCCTGAGACGGCTATGCCAGCCGACCCCGCTGCCCAGGTCGTCGCGGTCACCGGCGGCGCCCAGGGCCTGGGCGAAGCGGTGTGCCGCCGCCTGGCCGCGCGCGGCTGGACGGTGGCGGTGGCCGACATCAACGCCGAAGGTGCGGCGCGCGTGGCGGCCGCTTGCGCGCGTCATGGCGCAAATGCCTTTCCCGTGGTCGTCGATCTCGCCAGCGCCGACGGCCCGGTGGCGCTGGTCGAGGAAACGCTGCGCGCGGCCGGCCGCCTCGACGTTCTGGTCAACTGCGCCGCGGTCGCCCCGGCGGAGGCCTTTCTGGAGATGAGCGCGGCCGCCTGGGATGCCGCATTGCGCGTCAACGTGCGCGCCGTGGCGCTGGCCACGGCCGCGGCCGGGCGCGCGATGGCCGAGCGCGGCGGCGGGCGCATCATCAACATCACCTCTGCGGCGGCGCGCATGGCGCTGCCCAACTACGCGGCGTACGGCGCCACCAAGGCGGCCGTCGACTCGCTCACCCGCACCGCGGCGGTCGCGCTCGCCCGGCAGGGGGTGCGCGTGAACAGCCTCTCGCCGGGCATGATGGACACGCCCCTGCAGATGCGCACCGAGGAAGCATTCTGCCGGCTGGAGGGGCGCACCGATCTGGAGCGCTTTCGCGAGGAGCGCACCGCGCGCATCCCGCTGGGTCGGCGCAGCACGCCCGAGGAGATGGCGCAGGCGGTAGAGTGGCTGGCCGTCGATGCACCCGACTACATGACCGCCGAGCGGCTCAACGTGACCGGCGGATTGGACAAGGATTGACTTCGCCCTCTCTCCTTGCGGGAGAGGGTCGGGGTGAGGGGTAACGGAGAATACCGATGACTCAGCGCCGCGATTGCCGCATCACGCGTATCGACACCTACGTGGTCGGCGCCAAGTGGACCAACTGGGTGTTCGCGCACGTGTTCACCGACGACGGCATCCAGGGCGTGGGCGAGGGCACCTGCGAGTTCCAGCCGCGGGCGGTGGAGGCGGCGATCCAGCAGCTCGCCCGGCGCGTGGCGATGGGCCAGTCCGCGTTCAGCATCGAGCGCCTGTGGCAGGACATGTTCCGCAACGAGTTCGCGCGCGGCGGGCCGATCCTCAATTCGGCGATCGGGGCGATCGAGATGGCGTTGTGGGACATCGTCGGCAAAGCCCTCGACCGCCCGATCTACGATCTGCTCGGCGGGCGCGTGCGCGACTGGCTGCCGGCTTACGCCAATGCGTGGTACGGGGCCGGCGCCGGCCTGCGCGAGATCGGGCAAGCCGCGGCGGCGGTGGCGGCCAAGGGTTATCGCGGACTGAAGCTCGACCCCTTTGCCGACGCCGGCCGCGATCCCGACGCGAAGCTGATCCGCGCTGCGGTGGACATGGTGGCGTGCGTGCGCGATGCGGTGGGGCCGGACCTGGATGTGCTGATCGACTGCCACGGCCGCTTCAGCCCCGGCTCGGCCATCGCGATCGCACGCGAGATGGAGCCGTCGAAGCTGTACTGGTTCGAGGAGCCGTGCGATCCCGAGAACGTGCAGGCGCTGGCCAAGATCGGCCGGTCGATCAACACGCGGCTCGCGACCGGGGAGCGTTGCTACACCAAGTATCATCTCCAGGCGCTGCTCGCCAGCAACGAGATCGGCGTGCTGCAACCCGACCCGATCCACGTCGGAGGCATCCTCGAGGCGAAGAAGATCGCCGCCATCGCCGACGCGGCGTACACGCCGGTATCGTTCCACAATCCGTTCGGGCCGGTGGCGACGGCGGCATGCGTGCAGCTGGACGCGTGCACCACCAACTTCGTCATGCAGGAGTCGTTCTGCGAGTACTCGCCGGCGTGGCGCTTCGATCTGGTGCAGCACGCGCCGCGCCCGCGCGACGGCGGCTACGATCTGCCGACGCGGCCGGGGCTGGGCGTGGGCGAGTTCATCGCCGAGGCGGCGCAGGCGCATCCGTTCGATCCCGACGCGTTCTTGCCGATGTGGAGCAGCGCCTGGCGGTCCAGGCTGTGACAGATCGGCTTAGCGCGGTTGCTGCTGCTGCCGGTAGGGGTTGGTGGGCTTGGGTCGCCCCTGCTGGGGTTGCTGTGGATATGCCGGGTCATACACAGGCGGATAGGGCTGAGCAGGGGTCGCCGGGGGGTAGATGTCAGGACCCGCTGGCGTTTGAGACGAGGGTTCATGCAAGGTGAAGGCCACTGCCGCGCTGACGATGAGAACCGCGCCCGCGCGATCCACCACCTCGGCCGCCAGCGTGTGCTCTCCGCGCTCGACGTTGGACAGGGCGATCTCGGCGCCCGGGTAGCGTGTGTCGAGCGTCCGCCCGTCCAGGCGCAGCCGGATGGCGTGCCCTTCGGCGACCTGCAGCGACGGGTCGACTGACAGCGACACGTTGACCAAACCCCCGATGTTCTCGAGAACCTGCTGATCGGCGGGCGAGACCACCTTCAGCGTCCGGTAAGCGGCGGGCCGAGAAGCGGGCTGGCCGGGCTGTGCGGCGTCCCGCGGGGGCACGGGCACGATGCCGGCCGGTTCGGTCGGCACCTCGATTTCGACCGCGCCGGGTCGGGGCCTGTCCGAATAGATCACCTTGCCTTGCGGGTCGGTCCACTTGTAGATCTTCGCCGCCTGCGCGGCGCTGAGCCCGAGGAGCAGCAGGGCACCCAGGATTGCAGCGGCTTTCATCAGAAATCTCCCCACAGCGCATGCATGGCGGCGACCGCCGCCAGCGCAGCGGTTTCGGTACGCAGGATACGCGGGCCGAGGCGCACCGCGCGGAAGCCGAACAGCTCGGCCAGCTCCCGCTCATCGGGAGCCAGCCCGCCCTCCGGGCCGGCCAGCAGGATCACGCTCGGGGGCGCCGGCAGCTCGCGCAGGCGCAGCGCTCCCCCGGGCGACAGCATAAGCCTCACCTGCGTCGGGTCGCGCCCGAGCGCGCTCAGCCAATCCGGCAGACTGTCGATCGGATGCACCGGCGGGACACGGTTGCGACCGCACTGCTCGCACGCGGCGGCCACCAGGTTCTGCCAGTGCTCCACGCGTCGGCTCGCCCGCTCCTCGCGCAGGCGCACCACGCTGCGGCGGGTCTCCAGCGGCTGGATCTGGGCTACTCCCAGCTCCACCGCCTTCTGCAGAGTGAGCTCCATGCGCTCGCGCGCGCTGATCGCCTGCGCCAGCACCACGTGCAGCGGCGCTTCGACGTCGCGTTCATGGCGCGCGCCGACGCGCACCGACACGCCGCTCTTGCGCACGCCGGCGATCTCGGCCTGCCATTCGGCGCCGGCGCCATTGAATAGGCGCACCGCGTCGCCCGGGCCGAGCCGCAGCACGCGCACGGCGTGGTGCGCGGCCGGGTCGGGCAGCTCGAGCAGGGCGCCGGCGGTGATGTCGCCGGGGCAGAACAGGCGCGGCACGCGGGGCTGCTCCGGGTCGGAGGGTCGGTTCATGCCAAGTCGGAAGGTCGGTTCATGATAGGATTCTGCCATCCGCGCAGTCGCTGCGACAGCGCGATCACACCGGCGTTCCCGACATGGCTACCGCACCGATCTGCGACTTCGGCCGTCCGGCCATCGACTTCGACCTGCCCGCCACCGACGGCAAGCGCTACACACTGGCCGCCGTGCGCGGGCGCAACGGCTTTCTGGTGATGTTCATCTGCAACCATTGCCCGTACGTCAAAGCGGTGATCGATCGCATCGTGCGGGACTGCACCGAGCTGCAATCGCACGGCATCGGCGCCGTGGCGATCAGCGCCAACGATCCGACCGACTACCCGGAGGATTCCTTCGACAACATGCAGCGTGTGGCACAGCAATTGCACTTCCCGTTTCCCTACCTATGGGACGAAAAGCAGGACGTCGCGCGCGCATACGGGGCCGTGTGCACGCCGGACTTCTTCGGCTACAACGCCGATCTGCAGCTGCAGTATCGCGGACGGCTCGACGCCTCGCGCACCGCGCCGGTCGCCGACGCCCGGCGCGAGCTGTTCGAGGCGATGGTGCAGATCGCGCGCACCGGCAAGGGACCGAAAGAGCAGATCGCCAGCATGGGCTGCTCGATCAAGTGGAGACGCGCCTGAGTGCGCCCTTAAGGCAAACTCGAAAATCAGCAGTCCCCGTTGTCTTTGGAGGAAGGGAACGGGTCCGGTTCCGATACACCATGCAAGCCGTCGCGCAACATGCTTGAGCGCGTGATCGCCGCGGTCAAGCGCGTCGCGGCCGACCAGATCATGCCGCGCTTCCTGCGCGTGGCTCACCAGCGCAAGGCGGACGGCAGCCTGTTCACCGATGCGGACCTTGCGTCGCAGGAGGCGCTGGTGCGCGCGCTGCGCGAGATTCGTCCCGTGCCCGTGGTGGGCGAGGAGATGACGCAGGCGTTGCAGGCCGAGCGCTGGCTTTCCGGCGACGCCGGCCTGTGGTGCGTGGACCCGATCGACGGCACGTCGAATTTCGTCTACGGCGTGCCGTACTTCGCTGTTTCGGTCGCGCTGATGCAGCAAGGGCGCAGCGTGCTCGGCGTGGTGTACCACCCGATCGCCGACGAAGCGTTCTACGCCGAGCGCGGCGGCGGCGCCTATCTCAACGGCGAGGCGCTGCCGCTGCGCGCGCCGGTTGCCCGGCTGCGCAGCGCGATCGCGGGCGTGGACTTCAAGCGCCTGCCGGTGAGCCTGGCCGGCGCACTCGCCGCCTCGCCGCCGTTCTCCTCGCAGCGCAACTTCGGCGCCGGCACGCTCGACTGGTGCTACGCGGCCGCGGGGCGTTTCGATTTGTACCTGCACGGCGGTCAGCGGCTGTGGGACTACGCCGCCGGTTCGCTCATCTTCGAGGAAGCGGGCGGCAGCGCCTGCACTCTCACTCACGACGACTTCTGGGCCGACGATCTGTGGCAGCGCTCGGTGATCGCCGCGCGCGACCCGGCGCTGTTCGCGCAGTGGCGCGACTGGATCCGCGCCCGCCTCTGATGTAACGATCTTCGCCGGCCCTCGGGGTGTTTCCCCGCCGCCCCGGTGGCCTTGCGTCTGCCCCGGGGGGAGCCGATAGGCAACTGCCTCTTTATGCGGGGTTTCATTGACCGGTGCCGGTCGAGCAGGTATCTTGATAAGTTCCCCTTGCCGCTCCGGGAGCCCACCCTTACGGCGGCCTGCGGGAACGAGGCCCCACGAGGGAACCGCGACCAGCCAAGGACAAGAACCATGGAAATGACCGCCCCGGGAGTGACGTCGCAGGTCGAGCTGACCGGCGCCGAGATCGCCATCCGCTGTCTGCAGGAGGAGGGCGTTCAGTTCGTGTTCGGCTACCCCGGCGGCGCGATCCTGCCGATCTACGACGAGATGTTCAAGCAGGACAAGGTCAAGCACATCCTGGTGCGGCACGAGCAGGCCGCGGTGCACGGCGCCGACGGCTACTCGCGCGCCACCGACAAGGTCGGCGTGGTCATGGTCACTTCCGGGCCGGGATTGACCAACGCGGTCACCGGCATCGCCACGGCCCACATGGATTCCATCCCGCTGGTGATCATCAGCGGCCAGGTCCCCACGCACGCCATCGGCCAGGACGCGTTCCAGGAAGTGGATACGACGGGCATCACGCGGCCGTGCGTGAAGCACAACTTCCTGGTGAAGGACGCCCGCGAGCTGGCGGTCACCATCAAGAAAGCGTTCTACATCGCCAAGTCCGGCCGGCCGGGCCCGGTGCTGGTGGACATCCCCAAGGACGTGCAGCTCACCAAGGCGCTGTTCCATTACCCGGACAGCATCAGCATGCGCTCCTACAACCCGGTGCTGAAAGG
>DATBMG010000016.1:0-28634 GCA_036554965.1 Burkholderiales bacterium | reverse complement strand
CCGGTGCTGCACGGGGTGTCGTTCGCGCTGCAGGCCGGCGAGGCGCTGGGCATCGTCGGCCACAACGGCATGGGCAAGACCACGCTGCTCAAGGCGCTGATGGGCCTGCTGCCGGTGACCTCGGGGCGCATCTCGGTGGACGGCGTGGACATAACGCGCGAGCCGGCGCACGCGCGCAGCCGACTCGGACTCGCCTACGTGCCCCAGGGTCGCGGCATTCTCCCGGGTCTCACCACGCTCGACAACCTGCGGCTCGCCTGGACGCGCGACAGCGAGGAGAGCGAGCAGGAGGCGCTCGACCGCGTGCTGGCCCTGTTCCCGCGCCTGTCGCAACTGCTCGACCGCCGCGGCGGCGCGCTGTCGGGCGGCGAGCAGCAGCAGCTCGCGCTCGCCCGTGCGCTGGTGGCGAACCCCTGGATGCTGCTGCTGGACGAGCCCTCGGAAGGTATCCAGCCCTCCATCGTGCAGGAGATCGGGCAGATGCTGTCCGCCTTGCGCGCCGAGAGCGGCCTGACCATGATCGTGGTGGAGCAGAACCTCGACGTGGTGCTCGACGTCGTCAACCGCATCGCCGTCCTCGAGAAGGGCCGCATCGCGCAGATGCTGGACACGGCCGCGCTCGGCGGCGGGCAGCTCGCCTCGGTGCTCGGGCTGGGCGCCACGCGCGGCACGCGCGGTGCCGCCGCGGGGCCGCGCGTCGGTCCGGCGCCGCCTGGCGTACTCGGTACACCGGCGGCGACGATTTCAACGGTGCCCGCACCCGCGCGCACCGAGTCTCTCGCTGCACCGCCACCGCCCGCGGCGGCAGGCGTCACCACTACTACGGGTACCACCATGGCAAGCGTCAAGCGCCCGACCCTCGATCAGATGAAGGAGATCGTCGCCTCCCTGCAGATGAGCATGTCGGAGCGCGAGATCGGCGAATACCTGGAGGTGATGGAAGGCACTCTGCAGGCGTACGACCGCCTCACGCAGCTGCCCGACAACCTGCCGTCGGTGCGCTATCCGCGCACGCCGGGTTACCGGCCGGGGCCATCGGAGAATCCGCTCAACGCCTGGGCGGTGAAAAGCGAGGTGCGCGGCGCGCCGTACGGGCCGCTCTCCGGCAAGCGCGTGGTCCTGAAGGACAACGTGTGCCTGGCCGGGGTGCCGATGATGAACGGCGCCTCGACGCTGGAAGGCTACGTGCCCGACGTGGACGCCACGGTGGTGACGCGCATCCTGGATGCGGGCGGCACCATCGTCGGCAAGTCGCACTGCGAGTATTTCTGCCTGTCCGGCGGCAGCCACACCTCGGCCATGGGGCCGGTGCACAACCCCTTCAAGTACGGCTACTCCGCGGGCGGCTCCTCCTCGGGCTCGGGCGCCCTGGTGGGTTCGGGCGAGGTGGACATGGCGATCGGCGGCGACCAGGGTGGATCCATCCGCATGCCTTCCTGCTGGTCGGGCTGCTACGGCATGAAACCCACGCACGGACTGGTACCTTATACCGGCGTCATGCCGATCGAGGCGACCATCGACCACACCGGTCCGATGAGCGGCACCGTCGCGGACAACGCGCTGCTGCTGGAAGTAATCGCCGGGGCCGACGGCCTCGACCCGCGCCAGTACAACGTGCGCGTGGACAAGTACACCACCGCGCTCGGGCGCGGCGTGGCGGGCCTGCGCATCGGCGTGGTGAACGAAGGTTTCGCCCGGCCGGAGAGCGAAGCCGACGTGGACCAGAAGGTGCGCGAGGCCGCCGAGCGGCTGCGCGCGCTGGGCGCCACGCTGGAGAACGTGTCGATCCCGATGCATCTCGACGGCCCGGCGATCTGGACCCCGATCGCGCTGGAAGGGTTGCAGGCGCAGATGATGGCCGGCAACGGCATGGGCTTCAACTGGAAGGGTCTGTACACCACCAGCCTGCTCGACGCCCATGCCAACTGGCGCGCGCGCGCCAACGAGCTGTCGCGCACGCTCAAGATCTCGATGCTGATCGGCGAGTACTTCATCCGCCACTACCGCGGCCACTTCTACGCCAAGGCGCAGAACCTGGCGCGCGCGCTGACCAAGGCCTACGACGACGTGCTCGCGCGCTACGACCTGCTGCTGATGCCGACGCTGCCGATGAAGGCCACGCCGCTGCCGCCGCAGAACGCCCCGCTCGCGCTGTGGTGCCAGCGCGGCTTCGAGATGCTCGGCAACACCTGCGCCTTCGACGTGACCGGACACCCGGCGATGAGCGTGCCGTGCGGCATGAGCCAGGGCCTGCCGATCGGCATGATGCTGGTGGCGCGGCACTACAACGAGTCCACCATCTACCGCGCCGCGCACGCCTTCGAGCAGCTGGGCGACTGGCGCAACATGTGAACCGCAACCCCTTCACTTCGGACTTCCTACTGCGGAGCGGCGACGAGCGCCTGCGCCCGCAGGGCGGCCGCTCCTATGTGGCGGGGCCGACCGACGACCCGTTGCGCTTCGTCACCGTGTCCGCGCTGCTGGACGAAGCCGTGGCGGCGCACGGCGCGCGCGATGCCGTGGTGTTCACCGCGACGGGCACGCGCTGGTCGTGGTACGACCTGCAGCGCAAGGCCGACGAGGTGGCGGCCGGGCTGCTCGCGCTCGGCATCAAGCGCGGCGACCGGGTCGGCATCTGGGCGCCCAATTGCGAGGAATGGGTGGGGTTGCAGTTCGGCACCGCGCGCATCGGTGCGATCCTGGTGAACATCAATCCCGCCTATCGCGAATCGGAGCTGGAGTATGCGTTGAACAAGGTGCAGTGCCGGGCGCTGGTGATGGCGCGCGCGCTCAAGTCCAGCGATTACCTCGCCATGCTGCGCGCACTGGCCCCCGAGATCGAGCGCGCAACGCCGGACCGGCGGCTGCGCTGCGAGCGGTTACCGCGCCTGCGGCACGTGATCCTGCTCGGAGAAGGCCCGCTGCCTGCCGGCGCGATGGGCTTCGCCGCGTTCAGGAAGCTCGCCGGGCCCGCGCAGCGCGCGCGGCTGCCGTCGGTGGCGACGGCGCTGGACCCGGACGACGCGATCAACATCCAGTTCACCAGCGGCACCACCGGCGCGCCCAAGGGCGCCACCCTGAGCCATTACAACATCGTCAACAACGCGCGCTACACCGCACAGGCGATGCGGCTCACCGAGCGCGACCGGGTCTGCATTCCGGTGCCGCTGTACCACTGCTTCGGCATGGTGCTGGGCGTGCTGGCGTGCGTGGCCGCCGGCGCCACCATGGTGTTTCCGGCCCCGACCTTCGACCCCGAGGCGACACTGCGCGCGGTGGCCGCGCAGCGCTGCACCGCCCTGCACGGCGTGCCGTCGATGTTCATCGCGATGCTCGAGCACCCGGCGCTGCGCGGGCTGGATGTCTCCAGCCTGCGTACCGGCATCATGGCCGGCGCGCCCTGCCCGGTGGACACCATGCGCCGAGTGGTGGCCGAGATGCACATGCGCGAGGTCACCATCGCCTACGGGATGACCGAGACCAGCCCGGTGTCGTTCCAGTCGAGCGCCGACGACCCGCTCGAGCGTCGCGTCACGACCGTGGGCCGGGTGCAGCCGCACGTGGAGGCGAAGATCGTCGACCAGCAGGGCGGCACCGTCCCGGTGGGGCAGCGCGGAGAGCTGTGCACGCGCGGCTACCTGGTGATGCAAGGCTACTGGGACGACGCCCAGGCCACGGCGGAGGCGATCGACGCCGCGGGCTGGATGCACAGCGGCGACCTGGCGGTGATCGACGCCGACGGCTATTGCGGCATCGTCGGACGCATCAAGGACATGCTGATCCGCGGCGGCGAGAACGTGTACCCGGCCGAAGTCGAGGAGTTCCTCTCCAGGCATCCCAAGGTCCAGGCGGTGCAGGTGTTCGGCGTGCCCGACCCAAAGCTGGGCGAGGACGTGTGCGCCTGGATCGTGCTCAAGTCCGGCGCCGCCGCCACCGACGAAGAGATCCGCAGCTGGTCCCAGGGCCGCATCGCCCACTACAAGGTGCCGCGCCACATCCGCTTCGTGCCCGCCTTTCCCGTCACCGCCACCGGCAAGCCGCAGAAGTTCGCGATGCGCGAGCAGATGATGCGCGAGCTGGGGGTGCGCGTTGCGGCCTCGGCGTGACACACCCGCCCCTCTCGCCTCGCGGGAGAGGGAGGTGAGGGATTCATGAGGATGGCGATGAACCCCACCCGGCGACGATTCGCGACCGCCCTGGCGATGTTGCCCCCGCTATGGCTTGCGGCCGGCTGCGCGGCGCGCGCGCAGGGCTTGCGGCGCGACGAGCAAGTGCTGTTGTTTCCCAGCACGGCGCGCAGCCTGCCCGAGGGCGGCGGACAGGCGCGCATCGAAGCCTGGGTGCACGAGCTGGAGCGCCGTCCCGGCGCGACCGCGCTGCTCGCGCACTACTTGGACCTCGATCTGAGCGAGCTTCCCGAAACGGAGAGCGCGCGCTTCACCGCGCGCACGCAGCTGTTCCGGGTCGATTCCGAGCGCGGCCGCGTGCTGCAGATACGCTTCGACGGCGAAGCGCTGCTGTCCCTGCCCGCCAGCGGCGCGGACGGCCGCGTCAGCGCCGTGGTCTCGAACGGCGGGGCAGCGCACGCGTCCGACGGCCCGCGCTGGCTCGAGTACGCGGTGCTCATGCCCGAGGAGGATCCGCGCGATTTCGCCGGCCGCGTGCTGTGGCTGCCGCAAGCAGGGCTGAGCATTGTGTCCGACATCGACGATACGATCAAGCACACACAGGTGCGCGATCGGCGCGAGATGTTGCTCAACACCTTCGCACGCGAGTTCGCGGCCGTCCCGGGCATGGCCGCCTGGCTTCAGCGCTGCGGCGCCGCCGAGCCGGCGGCGAGCTTTCACTACGTGTCGGGCGGTCCGCACCAGCTCTACCCGGCGCTCGCGGAGTTCTTGCACGCGCAGGCGTTTCCGCAGGGCACCGTGCACCTGCGCAGCATCGACCTGGAGCGCGAGATCTTCGCAGCGGGCAGCGGTACGCACACGCACAAACTGGAGGTCATAGGCCAGCTGCTGGAAGACTTCCCGCAGCGGCGCTTCGTGCTCGTCGGGGACTCGGGCGAGCAGGACCCGGAGGTCTACGGAGAGCTGGCGCGCACCTTCCCCGGTCGCATCGCGGCGATTGTGATCCGCGACGTGACCGGCGAACCGGCCGATGCCGAGCGCTACGCGCAAGCGCTACGCGACGTGCCGCCCCAGCTCATCACGCTGTTCACGGACCCCGATCGGCTGCCGGCCGATGGGTTTTGAGCGGGGGTTCTGAGCTGGGAGGTTCTGAGCGCACTTCACGAGTCCGTGGCCTGTCCCCGCAACCGCGCGCGCAATGCGGTCTTGAGCACCTTGCCGTAGTTGTTCTTGGGCAGATCGTCGACGAACACGTAGCGGCGTGGCCGCTTGTAGCGCGCGATGTGCGCCAGGCACAGCCGGTCCAGCTCGTCGGCGGTCACGCCGGCGCCGGGCGCGGGAACGACGAAGGCCACCACCTCCTCGCCCCAGTCGGTGTGCGGCGCTCCCACCACGCTCGCCTGCGCCACTTGCGCATGGCGCAGCAGCACGTCCTCGATCTCGCGTGGATAGATGTTGGAGCCGCCGGAGATGATCATGTCCTTGGAGCGGTCTTTCAGCGTGAACAAGCCGCGCTCGTCGCGGCAGCCCACGTCGCCGGTGTGCAGCCAGCCGCCGCGCAGCGCGGCCTCGGTGGCGGCCGGGTCTTGCCAGTAGCCCTGCATCACGCAGTCGCTGCGGGTGACGATCTCGCCCACCTCTCCGTCCGGCAGATCGCGATCCGCTTCGTCCACGATGCGCACCGCCACGCCGGTGCGGGGGCCGCCTGCGCTCGCCAGCGCCGCGTGATCGTGGGCCGCGAGCGCCTGCTCGTGATCGCGCTTGCTCAGACCGGTGATGGTCATCGGGCTCTCGCCCTGCCCATAGAGTTGATACAGGCGCGGACCGAACAGCGCCAGCGCGCGAGTGAGATCCGGCACGTGCATCGGGCCGCCGCCGTAGATGACGGTCTTCAGGTTGGCCAGCCGGGCGTGCGCGGCCGCGCCGTCGTTCACCATGCGCATCAGCATGGTGGGGGCGGCGAAGAACGAGACCTGCCGGTAGCGCTCGATCGCGTCGAACATGTCGGGGGGAGTGAACGACTCCGAGGCGGTGACGACGTTGTGCGAACCCTTGGCGACGTGCGGCAGCGAGTACAGCCCCGAGCCGTGCGACAAAGGCGCCGCGTGCACGATGGTGTCGCGCTCGTCGAGCGGATCGATGTCGGCGTAGTAGGCGTGCGTCGCGAAGAGCAGGTTGCGCTGCGTCAGCGTCGCGCCCTTCGGCCGGCCGGTGGTTCCGCTGGTGTAGAACAGCCAGGCTGGGTCGTCGGGTTGCCCCTGGTGCGCGGGCATCGGCGGTTCGCCCGCCATGCGCTCGATCAGCGCCGCGTCGGCTTCCAGCAGCGACGCGCGATCCGCGGCCCATTCCCGCCGGATGCCGGGATACAGGCCCGGCGAAGCGAAGCAGGCGCGTACGCCGGAATGCTCGAGAATGAAGGCGAACTCGCGAGGATGCAGCTTCGCATTGATCGGCACCGCGCACAGCCCCGCATGCCAGCAACCGTACATCAGCTGCAGCGTGCCCGGGCCGTTGTGCATGGCGATGCCGATGCGCTCGCCCGGATGCGCGCTTAGGCGGCCGCGCAGGTAGGCGGCCGTGGCCGCCACGCGCCGGGAGAACTCGCCATAGCGCCACGACTGAGAGCCCTGCGTCACCGCGAGCGCGGCCGGCCGGCACGTCGCCGCGGCGTGCAGGAGCAGGGACAGATTCATCGCTTCAGCTGGCTCGGGGACTCAGCGTGCGCGTGACGACCAGCGCATGGCCCTCGGCGCGCGCCAGGTAAACGGGGCAGGTGAGGCTGTCGTTGCCGCGCCAGACCGCGCCGCGCGCGCTGATGAAAGGCAGCGGCTCGTTGCGAGCCGGCTGGCGCCCGCCCAAAGCCAGCAACGACCCGAGGAAGTGGACGCCCTCGTAGGTGGACTGGCCCAGGGCGTTGAGGGTCGGCGCGCGCGCGCCGAGCAGCGCCCGGTAGCGCGCCTTGAACGCGAGATTGGCGTCGGTGTCGAGCCCGGCAAAGTAGGCGCCGGCGACGTACAGCTCCTCGGTGCAATCGGCATCCAGCGCGAGCAACTCGTTTTCCTCGATCGCGCAGGACAGGCGGCGGATGCGGCCGCCGAGGCGGCGCGCCGCAAACACGCGGTTGAAGTCGATGGCGTCCTGGCCGATCAGCGACAGCAGCACCGCCTGTGCGCCGCTGGCGGCAAGCTGTGCCACGGTGGGCTCGTAGTCCTGGTTGCCCAGCGGCAGGAACGACTCGTGCACCACGTCGCAGCCGAGCCGTTGCAGCGCCCGGCGTGCGTGGCGATGGGACACCCGGGGCCACACGTAGTCGTTGCCGATCAGCGCCCAGCGTACCGGCGCGCGGTTCTCCTCGCTCAATGCCGCGAGGGCCGGTACCAGCTGGTGCGCGGGCGTCTCGCCGAGCGTGAACACGCCGGGATGACGCTCGCCGCCTTCGTAGAGCGGCGTGTAGACGTAGGGGAGCCGCCCGCCGATCACCGGCAACAGCGCCTTGCGCACGCTGCTCAAGTGCATGCCGACGACGGCGTCGATCGCGCGCTCGCGCAGCAGGCGCGCCGACTGCTGCGGCAATGCCCGGTTCTCGCTCGCGGCATCGATCACCTGCAGCTGCACTTCCCGCCCCAGGACGCCGCCAGCTTGATTCAGCTCCTGCGCGGCCAGCCGGGCACAGGCGATCGTGGACGGGCCCCAGATGCCGGCCGCGCCGCTGGTCGGCACCAGCAGGCCGATGCGCAACGCCCGGCGCAGGCGCTGCGCCCCGAAGCGGGCAAGCAGGTCGGTGCCCGCGCTCCAGGGCGCTCCGGCGAATCCGCGGCCGGTCCTCGAATCGAATGCGGCTTGTGTGAGCATGCGTGCCCGCCGTGCTCGCCCGCCCAGGGCGCGCCGGCAGGTCGATTGGCTGGCGTGGCATTTATAATAGGCCAATATCCTTCCGGGCAGGAGCGCGCGTGGCACATCCGCCGATCACGACCTCTTTGACCTATCTGCTGGCCCAGGCGAACCGGCTGGTATCGGCCGCGCTGGAGCGGCTGCTGGCGGCCGAAGGCGCGCAGATCGAGCACTGGCGCGTGCTGGAAGTGCTGTCCGACGAGCGGGGCCGCTCCATGGGCGAGCTGGCGCAGCTGGTGTTGATGAATCATCCGGCGCTCACCAAGCTCATCGACAGAATGGTGAGCCGCGGCTGGGTGCACCGCGCGGCGGATGCCGCCGACAGCCGCAGGGTGCTGGTGTTGATCACCGATGCCGGACTCGAGTTCGTCACCCGGCTGCGCGCGCGCGTAGCCGAGTACCAGGAGACCATCGATGCGGGCGACCGGCGCGCCGCGCAGCTCAAGCGCCTGCTCGGGACGCTGATCCGCGAGCACGGCTGAGCCGTCCGGCGCAGGTCGCCGGGCCCGGAAGGAGCGAAGCGGCGGCGCCACTCGGCTTGGCGGCTGCATCCGAACCGGCCCGGGTGGCGTAACAAGCAGGCGAGCGTCGACAGGTGCGCCGCGACCCTGTCACACTGGCAACAAGAGCCGAGCGACCGCGACCATGCACGCCACCTTCCCGCTGCTGCAGCACACCACCTTCCCCGCCATCCGACGGCGTCGCCTGGATACCCTTCAGGTCAACCTGGGTTACAAGTGCAACCAGAGCTGCGTGCATTGTCACGTCAACGCCGGTCCCAGCCGCAAGGAGATGATGGAGCGCGAGACCGTGGACCTGATGTTGCGCTTCCTGCACGCTGCGCAGATCCGCCACCTGGACATTACCGGCGGCGCTCCCGAGCTGAACCCGCACTTCCGCCATCTGGTGAGCGAGGCCCGGTCGATGGACGTCCACGTCATCGACCGCTGCAATCTCACGGTGCTGGAAGTACCGGGGCAGGAAGACACCGCCGCCTTCCTCGCCGCGCAGCGGGTCGAGGTGACCGCATCGCTCCCCTGCTATCTGGAGGACAACGTCAATCGGCAGCGCGGCGACGGCGTGTTCCGGTCGAGCATCCGCATGCTGCGCAAGCTGAACGACCTGGGCTACGCCCGCCCTGGCAGCGGCCTCACGCTCAACCTGGTGTACAACCCGCAAGGCCCGGCGCTGCCTCCCGCGCAGGACAGGCTCGAGCAGGACTACAAGAGATTCCTGGGTGAGCAGCACGGGATCCGGTTCGATCGCCTGTTCACGCTCGCGAACATGCCGATCCAGCGTTTCGGCAGCACGCTGGTATCGAAGGGCCAGTTCGGCTCCTACATGCGCTTGCTCAGGGACAGCCACCGGGACCAGAACCTGGAAACGATCATGTGCCGCTCCCTGATCTCGGTGGACTGGCAGGGCGAGGTGTACGACTGCGACTTCAACCAGATGCTGCATCTGCCGCTGCGCGTCGACGGCCGCCCGCGCGTCAACCTCGCCGATTTGATCGGGCGGGACCTGGAAGGCAACCCCATCGTCGTGGCCGATCACTGTTTCGGCTGCACCGCCGGGCAGGGGTCGAGCTGCGGCGGCGCGCTCGCCTGAACGCAAGCGCCGCATCGCCATGACCCGTAGCCGCCTGGCGCTGCTGCTCGTGCTCGCGGCACTCGTTGTGGCGTTCTTCGCCTTCGACCTCGGCCGCTTCTTCAGCCTGGAGTGGTTCAAGTCGCAGCAGGCGGCGATCGATGCCTTCCATCGCAGCCATCCGTGGCAGGCCGCGGCTGCGTTGTTCCTGATCTACGTCGCGGTCACCGGGCTGTCGCTGCCCGGCGCGCTGCCGCTGACGCTGGCGGCCGGCGCGATCTTCGGGCTGCTGTGGGGCACGATCCTCGTCTCGTTCGCCTCCAGCATCGGCGCGACACTGGCCTTCCTCGCCTCGCGCTTCCTGTTCCGCCAGGCGATCCAGGCCCGGTTCGGCGACAAGCTGCGTGCGATCGACGCGGGCATGCAGAAGGAGGGTCCGTTCTATCTGTTCACGCTGCGGCTGGTGCCGCTGTTCCCGTTCTTCATGATCAACCTGGCGATGGGCCTGACCTCCATCCGCACGGCGACGTTCTACTGGGTCAGCCAGCTCGGCATGCTCGCCGGCACGACGGTGTACGTGAACGCCGGCACCCAGATCGCGCAGATCGAGTCGTTGCGCGGCATCCTTTCGCCGGGACTGCTGCTGTCGTTCGCCCTGCTGGGCGTCTTCCCGCTGATCGCGAAGAAAGCGGTGGACTGGCTCCGCGCGCGTAAGGTGTACGCGCGCTGGCCGCGGCCCGCCAGGTTCGACCGCAACCTGGTGGTGATCGGGGCGGGCTCCGCCGGCCTGGTGTCCGCGTACATCGCCGCCGCGGTCAAAGCCAAGGTGACGCTCATCGAGAAGCACCGCATGGGCGGCGACTGCCTGCACACCGGCTGCGTGCCGTCCAAGGCGCTGCTGCGCTCGGCCAAGCTGCTGTCCCAGATCGGGCGCGCGCAGCAGTGGGGCATCCGCTCGGCGCAGGCGCAGTTCGACTTCGGCGAGGTGATGGAGCGCGTGCAGCGCGTGATCCGTCAGGTCGAGCCGCACGACTCGGTGGAGCGCTACACGGCGCTGGGCGTGGAGTGCATCGAGGGCGAAGCGAAGATCGCCTCGCCGTGGAGCGTGGAAGTGACCGACGCCGCGGGCAAGCGCACGTTGACCACCCGCGCCATCGTCATCGCTGCGGGCGCGCAGCCGTTCGTTCCGCCCATTCCCGGTCTGGACCGGGTCGGCTATCTCACCTCCGATACGCTGTGGGCGCTGCGGGTGCTGCCCGGACGGCTGCTGGTGCTGGGCGGCGGCCCGATCGGCTGCGAGCTGGCGCAGGCCTTCGCGCGCTTCGGCGCCAAGGTGACGCAGGTCGAGATGCTGCCGCGGATCCTGATGCGGGAAGACCCAGAGATCTCGCAGATGGTGGCGGCGCGCTTTCGCGAAGAGGGCATCGATGTGCGAGTGGGCCACAAGGCCAAGGAGTTCCGCGTCGAGGACGGCGAGAAACTGCTGGTCGCGGAGCACGACGGGCGCGATGTGCGCATCGCCTTCGACCAGGTGCTGGTCGCGGTGGGGCGGGTGGCCAACACCACCGGTTACGGGCTGGAGGAGCTCGGCATCCCGGTGACCAAGCAACGCACGGTGGAGGTGAACGAGCACATGGCCACGCTCTATCCCAATATTTACGCGTGCGGCGACGTCGCGGGGCCCTACCAGTTCACCCACACCGCTTCGCACACCGCCTGGTACGCGGCGGTCAACGCCCTGTTCGGCCGCTTCCGGCGCTTCCGCGCCGACTTCTCGGTCATTCCCTGGGCCACGTTCACCGACCCGGAGGTGGCGCGCGTGGGCCTGAACGAGACCGAAGCCAAAGACAAAGGCATCGCCTTCGAAGTCACCATCTACGGCATAGACGACCTGGACCGCGCCATCGCGGACGGCGAAGCGCACGGGCTGGTGAAGGTGCTCACCGTGCCGGGCAAGGACCGCATCCTCGGGGTCACCATCGTCGGCGAGCACGCCGGCGACCTGATCGTCGAGTACATCTCGGCCATGCGGCACGGCATCGGCCTCAACAAGATCCTGGGCACGATCCACATCTACCCGACTCTGGCCGAGGCCAACAAGTACGCCGCGGGTAACTGGAAACGCGCCCACGCGCCGCAGGGGTTGCTGCGCTGGGTGGAGCGCTATCACGCCTGGATGCGAGGATAGATGCACCGCCTGTCGATCGTGATGCCGGTGCTGAACGAGGCGGCCGGCATCGTCGGTGCGCTGGAACGCCTACAGCCGCTGCGCGTGCGCGGGCACGAGGTGATCGTGGTGGACGGCGGCAGCGGGGACGGTACGATGCAGCTCGCCATGCCACTCGCCGATCGTGTACTGGACACGCCGCGCGGGCGCGCGCGGCAGATGAACGTCGGGGCGGAGCGCGCGAGCGGCGATGTGCTGCTGTTCCTGCACGCGGACACCCGCCTTCCGGAGGGCGCAGACCGGCTGATCGCCGAGCGGCTGGCGGGCGGCGCGCTCGCTTGGGGACGTTTCGACGTCGTGATCGAAGGCCGCCACCCGATGCTCAAGGTGATCGCCGCCGCCATGAATTTGCGCTCGCGCCGCACCGGTATCTGCACCGGCGATCAGTGCATCTTCATGCATCGAGCGTTGTTCCGGCGCATCGGCGGATACCCTGACATCGAGCTGATGGAGGATATCGCGCTCACCAGGCTGCTGCGCCGTCACGCGCCGCCGGCATGCCCGGCGCGGCGCGTGATAACCTCCGGCCGGCGCTGGGAGCGGCGCGGAGTATGGCGCACGATGGCGTTGATGTGGTGGCTGCGGCTGCGCTACTTCCTGGGCGCGTCGCCGGCGCACTTGCGCAGGCTCTATGAAGGCGAGCGCACGTGATCCCCGTGCGCAAAGTGACGACAACCACGGCATTGGTCGGGGGGCGAACGGCGTGAGCGGCGAGCCCATCCTGGTGCAAGTGTTCGCCAAGGCCCCCGTGCCGGGCGAAGTGAAGACGCGGCTCATCCCCGCGCTGGGCCGGGAGGGGGCCACCGAGCTGCATTGCCGCCTGGTGCAGCACACGCTCGCCACGGCGGCGATGGCGCGAGTGGGCAGCGTCGAGCTGTGGACCACGGCGCCTCGGAACGAGGCGTTCCTGCAGACCTGCGAGCGCCTGCTCGGCATTCCGCTGCTGCTGCAGCCCGAAGGCGATCTCGGTGCGCGCATGAGCGCCGCGATGACGCATGGCCTGGCGCGCGCGCGCGCGGTCCTGCTGGTCGGCAGCGACGTGCCGACCATGTGCTGCGACGACCTGCGCGAAGCGCGCGACGCGCTGGCGAACGGCAGCGACGCCGTGCTGGGGCCGGCCGAGGACGGCGGCTACTGGCTGCTCGGTCTGTCCCGCCACGCCGCCGAGCTGTTCCACGACCTGCCCTGGAGCACGCCGGCGGTGCTGGATGCCACGCGCGACCACCTGACCGCGTTGCGCTGGCGCTGGCGTGAGCTGCCGACGCGCTGGGACGTGGACCGGCTCGAAGACCTGCATCGGCTGGCGTGCGAACCCTCCCTGGGCAGGCTCGTCAGAGATCTGCCGCAGACCGCGTGAAGCGGCTAATCCTGGTCGGCGGCGGCCACACCCACGTGGAGGTGTTGCGCCGGTTCGGGATGCAGCCGCTCGCCGACGTCGAGCTGCTGCTGATCAGTCCCGGCCGCTTCACGCCGTACTCCGGCATGCTGCCCGGCCTGGTCGGGGGCCACTACGGCTTCGAGGAGTGCCATCTCGATCTGGAAGGGGTGACCGGTTTCGCCCGTTCGCGCTTTCTGCGCGACCAGGCGATCGGGCTCGACCTCGAGGCGAAGCTGCTGCGCTGCGAATCGGGCGTGTCGGTGCCCTACGACCTGCTCTCGATCGATATCGGGGCGGCGTCCTCGCCGCATCTGCAAGGCGACTCGACCGCCGTGGGCATCCCGGTGAAGCCGGTGGACCGCTACCTGCAGGAGTGGGAGCGCGTGCTGCAGCTTGCGCGGCAGCGCCCGCTCGACCTGCTCGTGGTGGGCGGTGGCGCGGGCGGGGTCGAGATCACGCTCGCCATGCAGCATCGGCTGAGCCGGCTCACGCCGCGGCCATCGGTGCGGTTCTCGCTGGTCACCATGACCGATACCATCATGCCCGATCACTGCACCGGTGTGCGCAAGCGCCTGGAGCGCACGCTCGCGCAGCGTGCGATTACCGTGCACGTTCGCAGCCGTGTCGTGAGGCAGGAAGGCGACGGCGTGCTGCTGGAATCGGGTGTGCGCCTGCAGGCCGATTGCATCTTCTCGGCGCTGGGGGCGCAGCCCTCGGCGTGGCTGGCGCAGGCGGGATTGAAGACCGACGCCGCGGGCTTCGTGCTGGTGGGCGAGACGCTGCAATCGCTGTCGCATCCGGAGGTTTTCGCGGTTGGCGACATCGCCAGCATGGCGCAGCACCCGCGCCCCAAGTCGGGCGTGTACGCCGTGCGCCAGGGCCCGCCGCTGGCGGACAACCTGCGCCGGCTGGTCAGCGGCCAGGTGCTCGAGCCGTATCTGCCGCAGCCCATCGCGCTCAATCTGATCAGCACCGGGGACAAGTACGCGGTGGCGTCCTGGGGGGCACTGGCCTGGGAGGGCGCGTGGGTCTGGCGCTGGAAGGACCGCATCGACCGGCGCTTCATGCGGCGCTACCGGTTCGGCGCGGGATGAAACGCGCCGGAACCGACCGCGGCTGTCCCAACGCCCGCGAACCGCAAACTGGAAGTCGTACAGGCTTCATGCCATAGTGCGAACCATTCGCGTTGAGACCGTTGCATGCTCGCCTCTTCGGATCGGCTGCTCCTGCTCGGGTGCCTGGGCTATGTCAGCCTGCTCGTCCTCGGCGCCGTTCTCCTCCCCTACCCCTGGATCGCGCCGTGGTTGTCGGAGACGGGTCCGTTCGAGGTGGGCGCGCTGGTTGCATGGATCGCAGCGGCCGCTGTCGTGGCGTATCGCATCCGTCCGTTCACCTTGCGCACGCTGGCGTTCGTGGTCCTCTGCCTGCTGTGCGCAGCGCGCGAGGCGGATCTGCACAAGGCGTTCACGCAGGAGAGCATCTCGCGCCTCAGCTATTACCGGCGCAGCGCTGCACCGCTTGCCGAGAAGCTCATGGCGGGGCCGGTTGCGCTGCTGTTCACCGCCCTGCTGCTCTATGCGGCGGTCGTCGCGGTGCGTTTTTTGTTCCGGGAAGGCGGACTGCGATCGCGCAGCGGGATATGGCTGATCGTCAGCGCGGCACTGCTCGTGCTGACCAAGGCCTTGGATCGCTCCTATGCCGTGCTCGCCGGAAACTTCGCGCTGTGGCTTCCGCCCGCGCTGCAGCACGTCACCGCCGCGCTCGAGGAAGGGCTGGAGCCGGTGGTGCCGCTGGTTTTTGCCTTGTCTGCCTGGATCAGCCAGACCGAACGCCGCTACCTGTCCTGACGGATTGGGCCGGATCCTGGAGCGGCATTGCGCTCAGGCGATGAACTCCACGGGATCTTCGAAGTTGGCCGGACGCCGCCCCCGGTTCTCGATGAAGATCCGGAACCACACGGCGAACTGCAACAGCGCCCAGACCAGCTCGCCGACATCGCCTCTCGCCGCTTGCCGGTCGATCAGGTCCCGGACTCCGGCGGCCTGGAAACAGCTTTGAACAGCGACGTGGCGGGGCAACACTTCCTGCAGACGCAGCAGGATGTCGCCCCGAAGCCATTCCGCGATGGGAACGTGGAAGCCTTTTTTTCGTCGCGCCAGATGCTCGGCAGGAAGCAATCCAGCGGCCCAGCGTTTCAGGAAGACCTTGCCCTCTCTGCCGCGAACTTTCAGCCGATCCGGAAGCGACAGCCCGAACTCCACGATCCTGTGATCGAGGTAAGGAACGCGCCCTTCCACCCCCCAGCCCATCAGAATCCTGTCCACCTTCACCAGCAAGTCGTCCGCCAGCGCCGTCACGATGTCCGTATGCTGCATGCGTTGCAGGTCGCTCCAGGAACTCGGGGCCTCGCGCCATCCCCGCACGAACGGTTGCCTGGCGTCGGCCACTCGGGACAGCAGTTCCGGGCGAAACAGCTTGCGCGGCCAGGACCCGCGGAACGTCCCGCGGGTTCGGAATCCACCGGAGCCGGGAGCGAGTAGCCGCCCGAACCAGCGCAAGGGAAAGGCGCGCCGGTATCTGCCGTATCCGGCGAAGACTTCGTCGCCGCCTTCGCCGGTGAAGACCACTTTGAGGACCCGCGACGTTTCCTCGGCCAGCAGCGCTGTGGGCAGGATGGCATGGTCCCGGATCAAATCGTCGGCCGCCCAGACGCAGAACGGAAGCCGGTAGAACATCTGCTTTCGGTCGGGGCTCAACACGGTGTGCTCGCTGGCGAAGCGCCGCGCGATCTCCAGGGCCGCCGGCAGCTCGCTCTCGATCGAGGCATCCGAGAATCCCAGGGAGAAAGTGCGTATCGGCCTGTCGTTGTAACGCGTGAGCAGCGCCAGTAGGATGGAAGAATCGATGCCGCCCGACAGGAACAGCCCGTAGGGCACGTCGGAGCGCATGTGCTGGCGCACCACCGTTTCCATGAGCTCATCGAATTGTTCCCCGGCAGCGGCCAGGTCCACGCCGCGTGGCTCGATGGCCCGCGAGGACCAGTACCGCCTGCGCTGCACGCGAAGATCCGGCCCGATGCGGATCACCTCTCCGGGAAGGATGCGCTCGACGCCACGAAAGATGGTCGTCGGGCCGGTGTTGAACTGGTTCTGGAGGAACTGGACGAGACCGACCTCGTCGATCTTCATGCCGCCGGGAAAGCAGGGGAGAAACGCTTTGAGCTCGGAGCCAAACACCAGGCCGAGGGGACACGAGGCCATGAACAACGGCTTGATGCCCAGGCGATCGCGGGCCAGGACCAGGCACCTCTGCGCGCGATCGTACAGGGCGAAGGCGAACATCCCGCACAGCCGATCCAGGAATCGCTCGCCGAATTCGGCATAGGCGTGCAGGATGACTTCGCAGTCTGAATGGGTCGAGAACCGGCAGCCTCGCTCTTCCAGCTCCTGCCTGAGCTCGATGTAGTTGTAGATCTCGCCGTTGGCCACGAGGGCCAGATCCCCGTCGAGCGCGAACAAGGGCTGGTGCCCGCCCGCAAGATCGATGATGGAAAGCCTGGTGTGCGCCAGCCCGACGGCGTCGCTGGTAAAGACTCCCGTATCGTCCGGCCCGCGATGGGCCAGCGCCTCCCCCATCTCCCGCAAGAGCGCATGTTGCGCAGGTCCGTTTGAAGAGAAGTAACCGGCTATTCCGCACATCCGATGGTGTCTCCTGAAAGGCTTCGGAACCCGCTGTCTTGCCTGGAAGCAGCACGTCGCAGATTCGCTCACGGGGCGCCCTGGTCCAGGGCGGCGCGTGGCCGTTTCGCCCTTTATACAGCACTGGCGCTGTGTGCCGCCTGCGCCACTTCCGCGCCGCAGCCGCAGCGCGTGCCGGGTCCGCCCGTGCGATTCCTACTCACCTTCGACGACGGTCCCAGCACGCGCGAGCCGTACAACCCGACGCGGGCCGTTCTCGATCAGCTGGCGGTGAACGACGTGCAACGCGGCATCAAGGCGGTGTTCTGCGTGCAGACGGGGGACACCCGCGCCGGCGCCTCGCCCGAAGGCCGCGCGCTGATGCGGCGCGCCCACACCGAAGGCCACGTGCTCGCGCTGCACACCGCGACGCAGGGTCATCGATCGCATGTGCGCATGGACGATGCGGCCCTAACCGACAGCTTGCGCGACGGCGTGGCGGACCTGCAGCGCATCACCGGGCGCGTGCCGGCGCTGGTGCGCCCGCCGTTCTGGTCCCACGATGCGCGCACCGTGCGGCTCTACGCCGAGGCTGGCCTGCACCTGCTGCTCACAGACATCAATGCGCGTGACGGCAAGATCCACGGTTTCAACGCGAGCCCGCGGCGGCGCAGCCACTTCCAGGCCAGCATGCGCGAGACGGCGGCCGCCGCGGCGCAAGGTCGTATCCCGGCGCTGGATGGTGTGCTGCCCGTGGTCATCACCTTCCACGACTCCAACCCGTATACCGCCCGGCACCTTGGCGAGTACCTGCACATCGTGCTGGAGGCCGCGACGGCGGCAGGACTGGAAGTGGCGGACCCGCCGTTCTACCAGCACAGCGCTCAACTCGAGCGCGCGGCGCTGTGGCGCGCCACACACTGGGCGAGGTGAGCGCCTACTGTGCGTCAAACTCACCAGGCCTGATCCGATTCCCGACGCCCGGCATCGCGCTTGCTTTTCGGGGCGGCAGGTAGCCGGCTACGCCGGTTTTGTTGGAGCGCAGGCATGCACAGGCACATCGAGGAGATGGCCGGGGGCTTCCTGGATACGCCCTATGGTCGTTTGTACCGGCCGATCGGTCAGTGGCGGCAGATCGCGGTCTTGGTGGCGGTCTTCTTCGGCGGACCCGCGCTCGGCTGGCTCGTGGGCCGCATCCCCGGCGATCTGTCGGAATCGGCGCGCACTGCACTTTACGTTCCCTACATCCTGGTCTTCTTCTTCGGTTACGCGGCCTGGGTGGCGCGGCTCAACGCGATCGCCTTCGACACGATCGGCCGCTCGCTGCTCAAGACGTTGTTCCTGCTGATCATCCACCGGCGAGCGCCGGGCTCGGCCGAGGAAGTGCTGCCGTCGAAGGAGAAGTTGCTGGAGATGGCGGTGCGCGCGCAGAAAGCGGGCGCTTCGTTCGGGCCGGCGAGCTGGCCGGTGGCCCTGGTCGCGGGGCTGATCGCGATGCTGTTCGAGAGCGCGACTGGCGCTTTCGCGCGGTTCCTGCTCGTGACCCTCACTTGCCTCGCCTGGGGCCACTTCCTGGCTTCGCTGGGCCGGCGCGGCCGGCTGCCGTTCATGGAGGAGGGCTGAGCGCAAGCCGAGCGCAGACCGACCGCGATCTGCGATCCGGGCCACCGGCGAGTTCTGCAGCCCGAGCCGCGCCGCATCGGGTATCTTCTCGATCGCGTCCACCCTAGCCCGGATATTTCACCAAGCCGCCCCCGCATCGCACACATCGGCGCACCAGCAAACGTTTCTACCGCGTATGCTCAGCGGTACATTTGGGTCCGGGGTACGCGGTTTCTGGGCCGTTCTGGACGGCCATCTCGGGCATGCCCGCCTTGCCAATAGAATGATCTATTGGCTGCGGCGGTCGAGCCCGATCTGGCCGCCCAGAACGACCCAGAAATCCGCGTCCTGATGAAATATCCGGGCTAGCGGAGGAAGCATCGAGCATGGAACCAACCTCGCCAAGACCGTACCGGCTCGCAGTTCCCGACAGCGTCCTCGATGACCTGCGCCAGCGCCTCGCCCGCACGCGGCTGCCGGACGAACCACCGCTGGCACCGTGGTCGACGGGAACCAGCGTCGAGTACCTGCGCGGGCTGCTCGACTACTGGCGCGATGGGTTCGACTGGCGCGCACACGAGGCGAAGCTCAACGGCTTGCGCCAGTTCACCGTGCCGCTCGCCGGCATCGACCTGCACTTCATCCACGAGGCGGGCAAGGGGCAGCGGCCGATGCCGTTGCTGCTGTCGCACGGCTGGCCCGGCTCGGTGTGGGAGTTCCATCGTCTCATCCCCATGCTCGCCGATCCGGCGCGCTTCGGCGGCGATGCGGCGGACGCTTTCACGGTGGTTGCGCCCTCGCTGCCGGGCTACACCCTGTCCTTCCAGCCGGGCCAGAAGCGATTCAGCGTCGAGGAGATCGCCGAGGTGTTCGCCGCGCTGATGAGCAACGTGCTGGGTTACCGGCGCTTCGCCGCGCAGGGCGGCGATTGGGGCGCCTTCATCACCTCGCGTCTCGGCTACCGCTTCGCCGAGCACATGATCGGCATTCACCTGAACATGCTCGCGGTGCGGCGGGACCCGAAGATGCTCACCGACCCGACGCCCGAGGAGAAGGTCTTCGTCGAGCAGCTCAACCAATTCCTCAAGGAGGAGACCGGCTATCAGTGGATCCAGGGGACCAAGCCCACCACGCTGGCCTTCGCGCTGACCGATTCGCCGGCGGGGCTGGCCGCCTGGATCATGGAGAAGTTCCGCACCTGGACCGACAACGACGGCGACCCGGAGAGCGCGGTGAGCCGCGACGACATGCTCGCCAACATCACGCTGTACTGGGCGAGCGGCGCCATCGGTTCGTCGTTCTGGCCGTATTACGCGCGCATGCACGGGCCGTGGCCGATCCCCGAGGGTGCGAGCGTGACCGTGCCGACCGGTTACGCGGAGTTTCCCAGAGAGATCCTGCGCCCGCCGCGCTCGGTGGCCGAGCGCGTGTACACCGACATCAGGCGTTGGAGCGTCATGCCCGAAGGCGGCCATTTCGCCGCGCTGGAGCAGCCCGAAGCGCTGGCGCAGGAGATCCGCGCGTTCTTCCGGCCGCTGCGCGGCGCGGTCTGACCGATACAAGCCGGATACAAATCCGCGCGGCGCTGCAATCGCCTTGATACAACAGCTGAGTAGACTCTGGGCGGACGGCAGGGCTGTGCAATAATGCAATCGTGGGGGCACCGCTTTCAGCGCGAGTGCCACATATTCACCGCACCAACGAGAGGAGGATCCTATGTTGAAGTCAACCATGCGGGATCGCGCGCTGCGGGGCGCGCTGGCCGCGGCCCTGCTCGCGACCATTGCCGTTTTCGGCGCGCCTCAGGCGAGCGCGGACGAGACCTGCAACTCGCCGTTCATGAGCAACCTGATCAAGGGGCAGGAGGACTACGTCTACGTCTGGACGCTCGGTGCGCAAGGCGTGGGCGACGGCTCCGACAAGCTGGTGACGATCGACGTCAATCCGGGGTCGGCGCGCTACGGCAAAGTGATCCACAGCGTGTCGGTGCTGCGCCGCGGCGAGGCGCATCACATGGGCTTCACCGAGGACCGGCGCTTCCTGTGGGCCGGCGGCCTGGACGACAGCAGGATCTACATCTTCGACGTGTACAGCAACCCGGCCCGGCCGCGCCTGGTGCGCACCCTGGAGGATCTGCCCGAGACCACGGGGCTGGTCGGCCCGCACACGTTCTACGCGATGCCCGGACGCATGCTGGTGCAGTTCCTGTCGAACAGCAACGACCACGGCGGCGTGACCGGGATGGCGGTATTCACCAACAAGGGCGACCTGATCCGCACCTATCCGATGCCCGCCGGCGACGGCGGCGACGGCTACGGATACGACATCGGCATCAACCCGCAGAAGAACGCGCTGCTCACCTCCAGCTTCGCCGGCTGGAACAACTACATGATGGACCTCGGCAAGCTGGTGCAGGACGCGGAGGCGATGAAGCGCTTTGGCAACACCATGGTCCTGTGGGATCTGAAGAGCATGCAGCCGCAGAAGATCTTCAGCGTGCCGGGCTCGCCGCTGGAAATCCGCTGGTCGCTCAACGAAGGCGACAACTGGGCGGTGGTGGCCACGGCCCTGACCTCGAAGATCTGGCTGATCAAGCAGGACGCCGCGGGCGAGTGGCAGGCCAAGGACGTCGCTACCATCGGCGATCCCTCGCAGATCCCGCTGCCGGTGGACATCAGCATCGCCGCGAACGGCAAGGGGTTGTGGGTCAACACCTTCATGGACGGCAAGACGCGTTACTTTGACTTGAGCGACCCCGGGAAGCCGCAGCAGACCTACGAGAAGGTCACCGGCAAGCAGGTCAACATGGTGTCGCAGAGCTGGGACGGCACGCGCGTGTACATCACCTCTTCGCTGCTCGCCAACTGGGACAAGAAGGGCGAGAACGACGAGCAGTTCCTGCGCGCTTTCAATTGGGACGGGAAAGAGCTGACGCTGGCCTTCGAGGTGGACTTCTACAAGGAGCGCCTGGGCCGCGCCCACCACATGAAGTTCGGCACCAACGCGATCAAGGCGGCCTATGAAGGCGCCGACGGCGTGGTCGCTGCTCAGGAGTGAGCCGGTGAGCGCATCGTCCGAGATGAAGGCCGGGTGCCTGCTGGCCCTGGTGGGGCTGCTGATCGTCGGCGGTGAGGCCGCGGCGCACGAGGTCGCCGCGGTCAAGGCCGACTTCAAGGCGCCGGCCCCCGGCACCTACCGGCTCGAGCGCATCATGGCCTCTCCCGACGGCCGCGTCGTGGACAGCGATCGCAAACGCGGCCAGCTCTCCGCCTACACCCGCGACAAGGTCACGCTGCTGTCGCTCATGTACACGGCCTGCAGCGACGAGAAGGGTTGTCCGCTCGCCTTCTACACGCTGGACATGATCAAGCGCGAACTCGAAGCCAGCCCGGGGGCGCGCGGCCGGGTGCGGCTGGTGAGCCTGTCGTTCGACCCGGAGCACGACACGCCCGACGTGATGCGCGCCTACGGCGGCGGCCACGCCAAGAGCGCCAAGGACGGCAGGACGGTGCCGTGGCATTTCCTGACCACGGCGTCGAAGAACGACGTTGCGCCGCTGCTCGACGGGTTCGGGCAGGACGTGTCGCGTCCCTCGAGGGAAGAGGACCGGCGACCGGGCGACCTCTCACACGTGCTCAAGGTGTTCCTGATCGATCGCTCAGGCTGGGTGCGCGAGGTGTACAGCGCCTCCTATCTCGTGCCCCAGGTGGTGGTGAACGATGTCAAGACGCTGCTCATCGAGGACGGGGTGGCGTTGAACTGAAGTGCGGCGATGCGCGTGCACGAGACATTGCTGGCGGCGGGCGCGCTGATCGGTGCGCTCGCCGCGGCGCAGGCCGCCGCAGCGGCGGATGCGGCGGCTTTGGGGCTGCCTGCCGCCGCGCCTGATGCCGATTCCCCGCTGGCCGAGCGCGCCGCGCTCGGCCGCAAGCTGTTCATGGATCGGCGCCTGTCGCGCAACGGCACCATGTCCTGCGGCATGTGCCACGTGCCCGAGCAGGGCTTCGCGGCGGTCGAGATGGCCAAGGCGGTGGGCATCGAGGGGCGCAGCCTGCGCCGCAACGCGCCCACCGTGCTCAATGCCGCCTTCCATCGGTTCCTGTTCCACGACGGACGCGAAACTTCGCTGGAAGCGCAGGCGTGGCGGCCGCTGCTCGCCGCCGACGAGATGGGCAACGACACGCGTGCGGCGGTGGTGGCGCGCATCGCGGCGCTGCCGGATTATGCGGACCTGTTCGAGCGCGCGTTCCCGCGGCAGGGGCTTGCCACGGAAACCGTGGCCGCAGCTCTAGCGGACTACCAGCGCACGCTCGTCTCCGGCGGCTCGCGCTTCGACCGCTGGTTCTACGGCGGTGAGAGCGGCGCGCTCACCGCCGAGGAGCAGCGCGGCTTCGCGCTCTTCGCCGGGCGGGCGCACTGCGTTTCCTGTCACACGTTCGGCAGCTATCATGCGCTATTCACCGACCACAGCTTCCACAACACGGGCTTGGGATGGGCGCGCGCGGCGCGACAGGGCGAGGTCACGGTGCCCCTGGCCTCGGGGGTGGAAACGCGGGTATCGGTGCAGGCGGTGGCCGAGCTGTTCGGCGCCGAGCCGGCCGATCAAGGCCGCTTCGAGGTGACGGGTCGCGAGGCCGATCGCTTCGCCTACCGCACGCCGAGCCTGCGCAACGTCGCGCTCACCTCGCCCTACATGCACGACGGATCGTTGCCCACCCTCGAAGCGGTTGTGGACTTCTACGACAGAGGCGGAATCGACAATCCCGGCAAGGATCCTCTGGTGTACGCACTGGAGCTCGACGCAGCCGAGAAGCGCGCTCTGGTCTCATTCCTGCGCACCCTGACCGGCGCCAACGTCGACGAACTGGCCGCGCAAGCGCGCGCGGCAGCGTCCACCCCGGCGTTCCGCTGACCCGGTCGTTACTCCGGGGCTAGCGGCCGACCGCGCCGATCTCCGCCCAGGCGAGATCGGGGCGGCGCGTGTGCCATTTGGTCGCCTGCTCGTAGGCGTAGGCTACCCGCAGCGCCATGTTTTCGTGGAACGGCTTCGCATAGATCATGAGCCCGATCGGTAAGCCCTGGGACGTGAACCCGCAAGGCAGGGAGACGGCACACAGGTCGAGGAGGTTCCCGACCCCGCAGTTGCGATGCACCTTGACGTTATAGTCCATGTAGCTTTCGAAGCTGGTGTCGATCTCGGCCAGCGGCCGGGCGGCCGCCATCGTGGTCGGGACGATCAGGGCGTCCACGTCGCGCAGCGTCCACTGCACGCTTTCGCGCAGCGCCGCATAGCGGCGCAGCAGGGCGAAGTAGTCGGGGGCGGAGAGCGTTCGCCCGGCGAGCATGCGCGGTCCGATCACCGGATCGAGCGCGTCCGCGTGCTTGTCGAGGAACTCGGCGTTCACCGCGCACGCCTCGGCAGCGATCAACAGCGGTCGCTTTTCCTCGACCCACGCCGCCGCCGCCTCGGGTATCGCGAGGCTCGTGAGCTGCGCTCCCAGCGATCGGAAGACGTCGCCGGCATCGCGGACCGCCTTCTCCACCTCGCGGTCCACATCGTCGAAGAAGAGCGTCTCGCCGAAGGCGATGCGCAGGCCCTTCACGCCGTCCTTCAGGCCACGCGATGCATCGTGCCATGCGATGCCGTTCGTGGATTCGTCTTGCGCGTCCGTTCCCTGGAGCGCTTGGTAGACGAGCGCGGCGTCCTCGACGGACCGGGTGATCGGCCCTACGCTGTCCAAGGTCCAGCACAGCGGGTACACCCCGGCTCGACTGATGCGCCCCACCGTGGTCTTCAACCCCACGATCCCGCACAGCGCCGCGGGCACGCGCACCGATCCGCCGGTATCGCTGCCCAGCGCCATGGGCACCAGGCCGGCCGCCACCGCCACCGCGCTGCCGCTTGAGGAACCGCCGGGCGCGTGCGGCACCGGATGCCAAGGATTGTGCGGCGTTCCCTGATCGTGGTTGATCCCCACGGCGCCATAGGCGAATTGGACGGTGTAGGTCTTGCCCAGCAGAACCATCCCGGCGCCGGCCAGCTTGCGCACGACGGCACAGTCCTGGGCGGCGACGTTGTCCGCCAGCAGGCGCGTGCCGGCGGTGGTGGGCACCCCCTTCACGTCGAAGAGATCCTTCGCCGCGTAGGGAATGCCGTGCAAGAAACCGAGCTCCGCGCCGCTCTTCAGCGCGCTCTCGGCCGCCTGCGCTTGCGCCAGAGCTCGCTCGGGCATGACTCGGATGAATGCGTGCAGTCGCTCGTCGAGCGCCGCGATCCGGGCCAAGAGCGCCTCGGCGCAGGCGACTGGGCTGAGACGACCCGCGCGGATGCGAGCCGACAAGCCGGCGATCGACTCGAATGCAAGCGTGCTATCCGCCATGGCGGTCCCCTCCATGAAATGGCTCGACGGGGTCGCAAGGCTGCGTCCCCGATCGGTATATGATTCGACCATTCTGCCTGCAAATGGGAAGCGGCTCGCGTGCATCGTTCCCGGCTGAGATCGGCGCTCCCGGCACTGCTCTGTTGCGTCGGCATCGGGATGGCGCCGTCGCTTGCACGAGCGGACGCGGACGCCGAACCCGAGTCCGACACGGCGCTGCTCGAGCCCGTGGTCCGGGCGCTGTTCAGTGAGATCGAGGGGCTCTCCGACTACCGCGCGACGGACGCCTTACCCCCGATCTACGTGGTGCCCCAGCACGTGATCGAAGCGCAAATCTGCGATACGCCGTGCAACGTCACCGCGGCATACCTGCCGCGCGCGGGGATCTATCTTTCCGGCAACCTGGATCCGGTGCGCGAGACGCGCGACCGCGCGGCGTTGTTGCATGAGCTGGTGCACTACCTGCAGCAGGGGCATGCCAAGTTCGCGCACCTCAGCGGCTGCGCACGCGAACGCGCCAAGGAAGCCGAGGCGTATGCGATCCAGAACGCCTATCTCGAAGCGCGAGACAGCCCGGAGCGCGTGGTGTTCTACGACGGGGAGTTCGACTGCGGCGCGCCGCAGCAGGGCGCGGGGCGGTGAGACCTCGGTTCGGCCGGCGGGATCATGCGCTCCCGCCGGCGCGCGCAATCAGGCCGGCCCGCTCTGGGGCCGCGCTCCCGGGCGCAATCCGATCCGCGACAACACGCGGCGACCCAGGCTCCGCAGCCGGGCGGCGCCCGCAGCGAACAGCTCGTGCATGACCTGGGCGCGCAGCTCGTGCGCGCGTCGCTGCGCCTGCTCGACGACCGCGTAGCTGATCGACGGCGGCCATTCGAGCGAGGCCGCGGCCGGCGGTGCGATGACCTCGATATCCGCCGGACCGAAGGAAGTGACGATCGCCACACCCGGCGAATCCAGCGTCACGGCGTCGCCGGGGCGCAGAACGTAGTCCGCGATCCGGCCCTCTTGCGTGATCCAGACCTCGCCGGACACCGCGACCACTCGATAGCCGGCCGCCGGCGTGAGGTGCAGCAAACGCCGGCCGCACCCGGTATCGCTCAAATGAACCAGGTTGGGGGTTGCGCGAAGATCCATCGTGTGCTCCGTTCAGGTATGATTGTCGCGCATGCAGGAGCGGTCTCACGAGGGCCGCGCCTGTGTGCTTGCATGAACGGAATTATCGGCGCTGAATGGCACCGGCACCAACGATCTTTGCGCATACCAGGCATGCGCTGGAGGAATGCCTGATTCGAACGGCTACTCAGCCGCCCCCTTCGCCTTCAGCAGCTGCCACACCTTCTCGGGCGTGATCGGGATGTCGACGTGCGTCACGCCCAAATGGCGCAGCGCGTCCACCACGGCGTTGGCGATGGCGGGCGGCGCGCCCACGGTGGCCGACTCGCCTACACCCTTGGCCCCGAGCGGATGGTGAGGTGAGGGGGTGATGGTCTTCTCGGTCTCCCAGTGCGGCGTTTCGACCGCGGTCGGGACGTAGTAGTCCATGAAGCTGCCGCCTGAGATGTTGCCGTCCTCGTCGTAGCTGATCTCCTCGTACAGCGCCGGGGCCAGGCCCTGGGTCAGGCCGCCGTGGATCTGGCCGTCGACGATCATCGGGTTGATGATGTTGCCGCAGTCGTCCACGGCGACGAAACGGCGTACCTTGACCTCGCCCGTACCGCGGTCGATATCCACCACGCAGATGTAGCTGCCGAAGGGGAAGGTGAGATTGGGCGGATCGTAGTAGTGGACCGCCTCGAGCCCCGCCTCCATGCCCTGCGGGTGATTGGTGTAGGCCGCGAACGCGCATTCCTGGATCGTCTTGGACTTCTGCGGCGCGCCCTTGACGGAGAACTTCCCGGGCTCCCACTCCAGATCCTCTTCGCGCACCTCCAGCAGGTGCGCCGCCAGCTTGCGCGCTTTGTCGCGGATCTTGCGCGCGGCCATCGCGCCGGCCGCGCCGGCGGTCGGTGTCGAGCGGCTGGCGTAGGTGCCCAGCCCGTACGGCGCGGTATCGGTGTCGCCTTCCTCGACCTGGATGTCGGAGGCGGGGATGCCCAGCTCCTCGGCGACGATCTGCGCGTAGGTCGTCTCGTGGCCCTGCCCCTGGCTCTTGGTGCCGAAACGCGCGATCGCCTTGCCAGTCGGGTGCACGCGGATCTCGGCCGAGTCGAACATCTTGAGGCCGAGGATATCGAAGTCCTTCGACGGCCCCGCGCCGACGATCTCGGTAAAGCTGCAGATGCCGATGCCCATCAGCTCGCCGCGCTTGCGCTTCTCGGCCTGCTCCCTGCGCAGCGCATCGTAGCCGACCATGTCCATCGCCTTGCGCAGCGCCGGGGCGTAGTTGCCGCTGTCGTAGGTCCAGCCCAGCACCGATTTGTAGGGGAACTGCTCCGGCTTGATGAAGTTCTTCATGCGCAGTTCGGCCGGGTCGATCGCGAGCTTCTGCGCGAGCGCATCGGTCGCCCGCTCGATGGCGTGCACCGCCTCGGTGACGCGGAAGGAGCAGCGGTAGGCGACCCCGCCCGGCGGCTTGTTGGTGTAGGCCGCGTCCACCTCGCAAAAGGCGTGCTTGAGGTCGTAGGAGCCGGTGCAGATCGAGAACAGCCCGGCCGGATACTTCGACGGGTTGGCCGAGGCGTTGGCGTAGCCGTGATCGGCCACCGTCTTGATGCGCAGCGCGGTCATGGTGCCGTCCTTCTTCGCGCCCAGCTCCACTTTCATGTGGTAATCGCGCGCGAACGAGTCGGCCTGCAGGTTCTCCATCCGGTCTTCGATCCACTTCACCGGCTTGCCGATCACGACGGAGGCCGCCACGGCGATGACGTAGCCGGGATAGACCGGCACCTTGCCGCCGAAGCCGCCGCCGATGTCGGGCGAGATGATGCGGATGCGTTCCTCCGACAGCCCGACGTGGCCGGCGACCAGCGCGAACACCGTGCGCACCGCGTGCGGCGCCTGCGTGGTCATGTACACCGTGAGCTTGCCCTGAGGGGCATCGAAATCGGCGATGCAGCCGCAGGTCTCCATCGAGGCGACGTGGATGCGCGGCAGATACACGTTCTCGGTCACCACCACCTCGGCCGCGGCGAGCGCGCGGTCGGCGTCGACGCGGTCGCCGGCTTCCCAGTGGAAGGCGAGATTGTCCTTCTTGCCCTCCTTGTCGGTGCGCAGCACCGCCGCGCCGGGCGCAAGCGCCTTGAACGGATCGACGATCGGCGGCAGCGGCTCGTACTCGACCTCCACCGCGTCGGCGCCGTCGGCGGCGATGTAGCGCTCGGTGGCGATCACCGCGGCCACCTCCTGAGCCACGTACATCACCCGGTCGGTGGGCAGCACCATCTGGGTGTCGGCCGAGATGGTCGGCATCCAGTGCAGGTTGTACTTGGCCAGCGTCTCGCCGGTGATCACCGCGAGCACGCCCGGGATCTTGAGCGCCCGCTCGCTGTTGATCGACTTGATCTTCGCGTGCGCGTGGGGGCTGCGCACTATGTCCATGTACAGCATCCCAGGAAGCTGGATGTCGTCCACGTAGCGGCCTTGTCCGCGGATGAAGCGCGGGTCCTCCTTGCGCTTCATGGCGTGGCCCATGCCGCAGATCTTGGCGTCGGTTCTGGGTTCCATCGTGTGCCTCCTCTTTGTCCCTCCCCTTCAAGGGGAGGGCTGGGGTGGGGATGGGTCTAACGCCACCCTCACCCTACCCTCTCCCTGATGGAGAGGGAC
>DATBMG010000212.1:0-11425 GCA_036554965.1 Burkholderiales bacterium | reverse complement strand
CAGCCGCGCACGCCGCCCGCCCCGCCCGAGCCGTGGGCCGACCTGCCGAAGGTGCTCGCGCTCGCAAGCCGCCCCAACGCGCTCATCAAGGTGAGCGGCGCCTGCACGCTCTCGCGCCAGCCCTATCCATTTCCCGACATCTGGGATCCGCTCGCCCGCATTTTCGACGCCTGGGGCTTCGAGCGCTGCCTGTGGGGGACGGACTGGACGCGCGCTTTCGCGGTAGTGAACTACGAGCAGGCCGTCGAGCCGTTCCTCAGGACCGATCGCCTGAGCGCGAGCGAGCGCGCCATGCTGATGGGCGGCGCCTGCGCGAAGGCCTACGGCTGGTCGCCAAAGAGAAGCTAGCGGCTCATCACCGAAGTTGGCGTCTCGATTAGTCCTGCAATCGCCGTTGCCGGCTTTGATTTCCGAATACCCCCCGGCTGGCTTATCATGATCCGCATGCCCCGCGGTCGGCCGGGGCGAAGGCTCGGCGAGCGGAGCGCCGATATGTCCCAGAAAGCCGTCGAAGTCATCCTGATGCGCCAGCTCGCGAGCTACCTCGCGATGCCGATACTGTTGTTCGATCCGGCTGGCACCCTCCTGTTCTACAACGAGCCGGTGGAAGCGATCTCCGGCATGCGCTTCGACGAAACCGGCGAGCTCAAGCTCGAGGAGTGGTCCTCGATGCTGCGTCTGACCGCCGAGGACGGGTCGCCGCTGCCATTGGAGGCGCGCCCCGCGGTGGTCGCCTCGCAGCAGAAGCGGGCCTCGCATCGTGTGTTTTGGCTGGTGGGCGCCGACGGCGTTCGCAGAAAGCTGGAAGCGACCGGGTTCCCGCTAGAGGGGCAGGGCGGCCGGCATCTCGGAGCTGTCGTCATCTGGTGGGAGGCACAGGCATGAAAGTCACGCTGTGGGGAACGCGCGGCTCGCTGGCCACGCCCGGTCCGGAAACCGTCCGTTACGGCGGCAACACCTCCTGCGTCGAAGTGTGCGGCGCGGACAGCACGGTCCTTGTGCTCGACGCGGGGACCGGCATCCGGCGCCTGGGCGGAACGCTCGGTCCGGACGCGGGCCGCGTAGACGTGCTGTTGACGCACCTGCACATGGATCACATCCAGGGGCTGGGCTTCTTCCGACCGCTGGACCAGAGCGGCCAGGAAGTGCACATCTGGGGGCCGCCGTCTACCACCCTTGACCTGCGCGCGCGCGTCAGCCGCTACCTGTCGCCGCCGCTGTTCCCGGTCCGGCTGCGGGAACTGCCTTCCCGCCTGACGCTGCACGACGTGCCGCTCGCGCCCGAGGAGATTCGGATCGGCGGACTGCGCATCTGCGCGGCGCTCGTTTGCCACCCCGGCCCGACCGTCGGCTACAGGATCAGCGAAGACGGCGCCACGATCGCTTACATCCCCGACCACGAGCCGCTGCTCGGGGCCGCGCGCTTGCCGTCCTCGGACTGGATCTCGGGTTTCGACCTCGCCGCGAACGCCGACCTGCTGATTCACGACTCGCAATACAGCGCGACGCAGTATCCGAAGCACGTCGGCTGGGGGCACAGCGCGATCCCGCATGTGCTCGAGTTCGCGGCGCGCACCGGCGTGAAGCGCCTGGTCACCTTCCACCATGATCCGCGCCACGACGACGCGGCGCTGGATCGCCTGGTGGACGAGGCGCGCAGCTCGGCCGACCTACCGTTCGAGATCCTTCCCGGTGTCGAGGGCGCATGCTTCGAGTGCTAGCGCACGCGGCGCTGCGGCGGATGCTTAACACCCCTTGCTCAGTGTGCTTTAATGGCGCGCTTGCGCGGGGCCTGTAGCTCAGCCGGTCAGAGCAGAGGACTCATAATCCTTTGGTCCTGGGTTCGAGTCCCAGCGGGCCCACTCCGCCGTGCCGGGGGCTCTTCCTCCCGGCTGCTCCAGGCCACTGGCACATGAGTTGCGTCGGCTGGCCGCCGGCGCTTTCATCCACAGCCCGCTAGGAGCCGCTCTTGAGACCGATCCTCATCGTCTTGTCGCTGGCCGGCGTCTTCGCGGCATCGCCGGCGCGCGCGCAGCTCGCCATCAGCGGGGGCATCGAGTACTTCCAGTGGAAGGAGGACACCGCGCCGATCCAGGTGCGGGAGGACGGGCCGATGTTCGTGCTGGGCCTGGATTACACGCAGCGCAGGGACCGGGGCCTGCTGTTCGCCTATCGCGGCAAGCTCTACATCGGTGACGTGGACTACGATGGCGCGCTGCTGTTCGCGCCCAACGTTCCGGTGGACGGCACCACCTCGTATGCCGGCACGGCCCACGAAGCGCAGCTGCGCTACCGTCTGGCCCCGCAGCGCGGCTACTGGCTGGACGTGCTCGGGAGCCTGGGCGTGGACATGTGGGAGCGCGAGCTGAGCGACGTGCAGCAGGAGGACTACACGATCGCCTTCGTGCGCCTGGGAGTGGAGCTCAATGCCACGGGCGAACGCGGCTGGACGTTCGGCGCCGGTGTGAAGTACCCCGTTTGGACCGAAGAGGACGCGCACTTCGACGAACTGGGCTTCGACCAGAACCCGGAGCTCGAGCCAGAAGGGAAGTTCATGGGATTCCTCCATGCCGGCTACCGCTTCCAGCGTCACCTGGCGCTGATCGCGTACCTGGACGGCTTCAACTTCGGGGAGTCCGATCCGGTCACCGTCACCCAGGGTGGTTCGAGCTTTCAATTCTTCCAGCCGGCCAGCCGCCAGTACAACTGGGGGCTCAAGCTGCAGTATCTGTTCTAGGGTGGGTTCCCCTCTTCCCTTGCGGGAGAGGGCAAGGGTGAGGCGCAGACACAGGCGCCACTCCTCTGCGCGTACAATCACACTGCCGCAACAATCCGTCCCGCCCGATGCCGCGCTTTGCCGCAAACCTCCACTACCTGTTCACCGAGGTGCCGTTCCTCGAGCGCTTCGCCGCCGCCGCCGAGGCCAGCTTCAGGGGCGTCGAGTTCCAGGTCCCCTACGAGCATTCAGGTGCGCAGCTGCGCGCGCGCCTGTCCGCGAACAGATTGACGATGGTGCTGTTCGACGCACCCATGGGCGATTGGGAAGCCGGCGATCGTGGCCTGGCGGCGGTGCCGGGGCGCGAGGCGGAATTCCGCGCCACGCTGCCGAGCGTGGCGGAGTATGCGCATTCACTCGACTGCGATCTGGTGCACGTGATGGCCGGCGTGGTGTCGCCCGGGGTCGATCACGCGCAAGCCGAGCGCGTCTACGTGGACAACTTGCGCTACGCGGCGCGCTTTCTCAAGGCGCATGGCGTGCGCGTCGTGATCGAGCCCATCAACCGGCGGCTCGGCATCGTACAGGGCGGACCTTCCTACACCACCGAAGGCATGCACGGCTACTTCCTCAATCACAGCGATCAGGCGCGGCGCATCATCGAGCAAGTCGCCAGCGACAATCTGTTCCTGCACCTCGACGTGTATCACATGCAGATGCTCGAGGGCCACCTTGCCGAGACGCTGCGCGCGAACGTCGATCTGCTGCGCCACGTGCAGATCGCCGGCGTGCCGGGCCGGCACGAGCCGAGCGTGGGCGAGATCCACTATCCCTATCTGTTCAACCTCCTCGACGAGCTCGGTTACGACGGCTGGGTCGGCTGCGAGTACCGTCCGCTCGGGAAGACCCTGGACGGCCTGGGCTGGGCAGAGCATTACGGCATCGGCGGGGCGAGCGTCGCTTCGCCCTCCTGACGGGAGGCGCGCTCGGTGTCCCGGGAAGCCAGCGCGAGATGAATGTGAAGATGGGATTTCCAATGACAGCTGCGCTCGCGCTGGCGGTTGCGTGCGCCGCCTCGGCGCAGACGCCGCAGGAGGAAACCGCGTTGGACCGACAGGTCGAGGCGTTTCTGGAAAAAGCGCGCCCGATGTGGAACCGGGGCGTCAACCTGTGGAATGTCCCCTACGAAGACGGCCAGGTGCTGTACAACCTCGTGGTCCGTCAGGGGGCCAAGCGCATTCTCGAGATCGGCACCTCGACCGGTCACTCGACGATCTGGCTCGCTTGGGCGGCGTCCAAGACCGGCGGCAAGGTGACCACCATCGAGATCGACAGGGCACGCCACGCCCAGGCGCTGCGCAACTTCCAGGACGCGGGCGTCGCGCATCTCATCGATGCTCGCCTCGGCGATGCGCACGATCTGGTGAAGACCCTGCCGGGCCCGTGGGACTTCGTGTTTCAGGACGCCGACAAGGAGTGGTACCTGCAGTACTACCTCGATCTCGAGCCCAAGCTGTCCCCGCGCGGGTGCTACACCGCGCACAATGTGCTGCGCCCGACCGCGCGCGAGGTGATTGCGTTCCTCGATCGGGTCACAGCCGATCCCAGGTTTCGCACGACTTTCGCGGACGGCGGCAGTGCCGAAGGCATCTCGGTGAGCTGCCGGGTCGCGGGTTGATAGCGCTGCATGCATTTCACTCACGCCCCACCACGTACCGCCTCGGGGACGTGGATATGGCGACGCTCGCCGCTTGCACCGCCTGCTGCAAGACAGTCCGGAGATCGCGCCCACACACCACCCCGTGCAGATAACAGGCGTTGAACACATCGCCGGCACCGATCGTATCGACCACCTGGACGGCGGGGGCGGGGCACGACAGGTGCTCGGCCCCGCTCCATGCCTGCGCGCCATCGGGGCCGCACTTGACGACGAGCGACGCTCCGGGCTGCAGGCGCTCGCACAACCAAGTCGCCGCGGCGTTGAGATTGTCCGTACCGGCGAGCGCCGTGGTTTCCAGCTCGTTGAGCAGGACATGGTCGATGAACGGCAGCCAGGATTCGACCGTGGTGCGCAGTGACGCCCAGCCTGCGTTCGGCCAGCCCGTGTCCAGCGCGAGCGCGAAGCCGCGCCCGCGCAGCAGCTCCAGCAGCTCGCGCCCCCCGGTCACGAGCAGTGGACTGAGGAACACTCCGCACAGCAGCACGATGTCGCCTGGCGCGCACCGCTCGGGCAGCTGATCGAATACGTGCCGGGGAGCGAACTCGGCCAAATGCCCGACGGTGGTTAAGAACGTGCGCTCCCCGCCGGGATGCACGATTCCGACGGTGATGGTGGTTGCGGCCGAGGACCGAGTCCAGTCCGCGCCGCTTTCGGGGAAAGCTTCGAGGAGCCAGCGGCCGAGCGTATCCGCGCCGATGTTGGCCACCACGCGGTGACGGGCACCCAGCGCGGCAAGCGCTAAGCCGGCGTTGCCCGCCTGGCCTCCGGCGCGCAACTCCGAGTGCGGCAATACCGTTTCCGTGCCGATTCGCGGCCAGCGGTCCAGCACACCCAGGATCAGGTCGACGTTGACGTTGCCGACTACGTAGATCGTGCCGCGTCGAGCGGGGCCTGCGCTATGGGCAGCCAAGCGGGGACATCTCGATCGCGGCGATCAGTACAGCTGATCGCCTCCCTTGCCCTGCTGGATTGCGGGCACGTAGGTCTCCAGCTCGGCCAGGGTTGCGGGATCGGTGAGGTCAACGGTCTTGCGGCGCTCGGCGGACAGGTAGCTCGCCATGATCAGCCGCTGCACCTCGAGGCCGAACTCCCAGGACAGCATCGCGTCGCGGCCGGCGACGAATGCCTGCAGCATGTCGCGGTTCTCGTCGGTGTAGCCGTACAGGTCCGCCTCGTTGAACTGCACGGCCAGCAGCCCCCGGCTTGCGGTCGCCTTCTCCAGTGCGCTCTCCTGGTCGGCGATCGCCTGCGCTGCTGCGTCGCCGATGAACACGTTGAGCGGCGACACAAGCGTGTTGATCTCGAAGGCGTACCCGGGGCCCATCCCGTCCATGAACAGGCGCAGGCCCTGCTTCTCGAACATCCACGAGTCGGTGAACTGGGCCTTCACGATCTGCTTCGTCTCCGGGTTGCGGTAGGTGATCATGCCGGTGGCGAAGTCCTCCGCCGGCGCCTTGCTGTAGTCCACGCCCCGGTCCTTGAGCAGCTTTTCGCGCCACTGGGGCTGTCCCCACTTGAGCAGACCGAGATCGGCGGTGACCGCCAGCGGCTGCAGGAACAGCAGCTCCTTGCCGGGCGGCGTCAGGGCATAGCGGCCCACCGCGATGCTGTGGCAGCCCATGTCGAGCAGCACGCCGCCGCCCTGCCGGGCGGGATCCCAGAACCACGGCTCGTGCGGGCCGCCGTGCTCCTCAGCGGAGCGCGTCAGCGTGGGCGCACCCATGGTGCGCATGACCGGCAGCAGCTGGGTGCGCTGAGTCTGGATCGCGCGCATGAAGATCTGGTTCTCGAAGTAAGCGGTGCGCAGCTTTGCCTCGCGTGCCAGCTCCACCATTCGGCGCGCTTCGCGCATGTTGCGCCCGAGCGGTTTCTCCACGATCACGCCCTTCAGCTGCGCACCGGCCTTCACCGCCGCAGCGATCTGCTCCATCACCTCGATGCGGCAGAAATTCGGCACCAGGATGGCGATCGCATCCACCCGACTCGCCAGCTCGCCGATCGAATCGTAGATCGCCGCCTGCCCCAGTCCGCGGCTGCGGCAGAACGCCGCCAGGGCCTCGCTCCCGCGCCGCCGCACCATGCCCGCGATCTCCAGGCCCCGCACCTGCTCGATCGCCACCGCTTGAAAGCGGGCGACGAAGCCCGCCCCGATGAATCCGAGTTTCATGTGGTTACCCCTGTTCCGGGCCGGTCGTACCGGCGGTCACGGCACGCAGTGCGCGCGGCCGCCCGCAACGCGTCATTGTAGGTCAGATCGCGGACAATCCTTTACACTGCCCGTCGCAAGCCGGCGGCGGGTCAGCCCGCACGTCGAAACCACAAGCCTTCATCCTGGAGGAGACATCATGCACAAGTCCCTGCTGGCGGCCGGCTGCGCCGCCGTTCTCGCGACCGCCGGCGTGCCGCTGGCGAGCGCCAAGGACAGCTTCACCATCGGATTGAGCAACGGCTGGGTCGGCAGCGAATGGCGTACGCAGATGATCGACGAGGCCGAACAGGCCGCGAAGGAGTGGGCCAAGCGCGGCGTTACCGTCAAGACCATTGCGCAGAGTTCGAACGTGGACGTACCCGGGCAGATCGCGCAGGTCCGCAACTTCATCAACCAGGGGGTCGACGCCATCATCGTCAACCCGAACAGCCCGACCGCGTTCGATCCGATCTTCGCGCAGGCCAAGGCCAAGGGCATCCTGGTCATCTCCACAGACGCCGAGGTGTCCTCCAAGGACGCGATCTACGTCGGCATCGATCAGAAGGCCTGGGCCATGCAGTCCGCCGAGTGGCTGGCGAAGACCCTCAAGGGCAAGGGCAGCGTGGTGGCGATCAACGGCGTGGCCGGGCATCCGGCCAACCAGATGCGGGTCGCGGGGTATCGCGAGGTGTTCGCCAAGCATCCCGGTATCAAGATCCTGAACGAGGTGAACGCGAACTGGGACGAGGCGCAGGGCCAGCAGGCGATGCAGAACCTGCTCGCCACCTATCCGCAGATCAACGGCGTGTGGGTGCAGGACGGGATGGCGGCCGGCGCCTGGCGCGCCCTGATGGACGCGAAGCGCACCGACGTCGCGGCCACGGGCGAGATCCGCGTGGACTTCCTCAAGACCTGGAAGGACAAGAAGTTCAACAGCGGCGCGTCGGTGAACCCGCCCGGCTGCATGGCGAGCGCGCTCAACGTCGCGATCCTGCGCCTGCAGGGGCGCCAGCTCAAGGACGGCATCTTCAAGGGACAGTACAGCAACGCCCTCTACATTCCGATTCCCTTGATCGACAGCTCCAACTTCGAGAAGATCTACGAGCAGTGGAAGGACAAGGCCGGCTACATCTCGGTGAGCACGGTGGTCACGCCCGAGCAGGCCGAGCAGATGTTCTTCAAGAAGTAGACCCGCGGCGCCGCGCTTGAGAGCGCGCCCATGCCCGTCCTGGAGGCGAGCGGCGTCCGCAAGCAGTTCGGCGGCGTGGTGGCGCTGGCCGGCGCGCAGTTCGCGCTCGAGACCGGCGAAGTGCACGCCTTGATCGGCTCGAACGGCTGCGGCAAGAGCACGCTCTGCAAGATCATCGCCGGCTCCGTGGCGGCGGACGCCGGCAGCCTGCTCCTGGACGGGCGACCGGTGTCGTTCGCCGGCCCGCGCCAGGCCGCGGCGGCCGGCATCGGCGTGTTCTATCAGGAGCTCAGCGTCATCCGCGAGATGACGGTGGCCGAGAACATCTATCTCGGCCGCGAGCCGCGCAACCGCGTCGGCATGCTGGATCGCGAGGCGCTCGAGGCCGCGGTCGCCGCGGCGCTCTCGCAGTTCGGCGAGGTGCTGGGCGCCGGCGTGCATCCGCGGACGCGCGTGGGTGACCTATCGGCCGATCAAAGCCAGCTGGTCGAAATCCTCAAGGTCCTGGCCGCGAACCCGCGCATCATCATCTTCGACGAAGCCACCGCGGCGCTGGACCGCAACCAGGTGACCGTCGTGTTCCAGCGCATCCGCACGCTGAAAGCCGAGGGTCGTTCGGTGATCTTCATCACGCACCGCATGGACGAGGTGTTCGAGATCGCCGATCGCGTCACGGTCATGCGCAACGGCGCCACGGTGTTCACCTGTGCGTTGGCGCAGACCACGCGTGACGCGTTGGTCGGCGCCATGGTCGGCGGCGCAGTGGTGCGCGCAGGACGCGAGCGGCGGCACGTGCCGTCGGAGGCGATCGCACTGGAGGTGGAGAATCTCACCTCCGCCAAGCTGGCGGGCGTGTCGTTCAGGCTGCGCCGGGGCGAGATCGTGGGGCTCGGCGGGCTGCACGGGCAGGGACAATCCGAGTTGCTGCGCGCGCTGTTCGGCGCGACACCGCTGCGCAGCGGCGCGGTCCGCGTCGGCGGCGAAACCCTGGACCCCCGGGGCCCGCGGGCCGTCATGCGGCGTTCCATCGCGTATGTCTCGGGAGACCGCGGGCGCTACGGCGTGATGGCCATTCGACCCATCTTCGAGAATCTGGTGATCTCGCTGCTCGCCCGGGACCGCCGCTGGACGGTGGCGCGCCAGCGTCTGGAAGGCGAGATCAGCCCGTTCATCGAACGGCTCAAGCTGAAGTTCTCCTCGCTGCGGGCCGCCGTGTCGGAGCTGAGCGGCGGCAACCAGCAGAAGGTGGTGCTCGGCCGCTGGCTGGCGACTCGGCCCAGTGTGCTGCTGCTGGACGATCCGACCAAAGGGATCGATATCCAGACCAAGGAGGATCTGTACGCGACCATGGACGAGCTGTGCAGCCAGGGGGTGGCGATCCTGCTGCATTCCTCCGACGACGAGGAACTGCTCGCCGTGGCCGACCGCGTGCTGGTGTTCAACGGCGGGCAGGTGATGGGCGAGCTGAGTGGCGAGCAACGCACACGGTTCGCGCTGTACCAGGCCGCCTACGCCTCGAAACACCCGGCCTGAGGCGATGCGCACGGCCGTAGCTTCACGCTTCTCGACGCAACGCCATCCCTATCTGATGGCCGCGGTCGTGTTCCTCGTGCTGTGCACGGTGAACGCGGTCCTGCAGCCCACGTTCCTGCGTTTTGGCGTGGCCGCCTCGAACGTCGCCGCGTTCCTGCCGATGGCGCTGGTCGCGGTCGGACAGACGTATGTGGTGCTGGCCTCCGACATCGATCTGTCGGCCGGCGCCATCGTTTCGCTGGTGAACGTCGTGGTCGTGTCGATCATCGATGGCATGGGCGGCAGCGGGACGAGCATGGCGCTGGGGCTGGCGGCCGGGTTGACGCTGGGGTTGACCTGCGGCGTGGTCAACGGCCTGTGCGTGGCTTACCTGCGCTTCCAGCCGATCGTCACCACGTTCGCCACGGGCATCGTGTTCGCCGGCTTCGCTTTGTGGGTGCTCCCGGAGGCCGGGAGGCAGGTGCCGCCGGCCCTGTACCTGACCTATGCCGGTTCGGTGCTCGGCGTGCCCACCGTCGTGTGGATCCTGGCCGCGGCGATCGCGTTCGCCGCGATCGTCGCCCGCACGCGCTTCTACCAGGCGCTGCGCGCCACCGGCGGTAACATGCAGGCGGCGTATCAGACCGGCGTGCCGGTGGCGCGCGTGCGGCTCGGTGCCTACACGATCTCCGGGTTGTTCGCAGCGCTCGCGGCCTTCGCGCTGGTCGGCGAGACCGCATCGGGCGATCCGCTCATCGGCGGTGCGCTGACGTTGTCGTCGGTGACCGCGGTGGTACTGGGCGGCACGGCGCTGCGCGGCTGCGTCGGCGGTGTGACGGGCAGCATCCTGGGGGCGTTCATTCTCGGGCTGATCAGCAACGTCATCTTCTTCGCGCAGCTGCCGTTCGAATGGCAGGGGCTGATCCAGGGGTTGATCATCCTGACCGCTCTGGCGGGCGGGGTGGTGATGGCGCGCGGCAGGCAGGACTGACATGCCGGCGCCCAAGGCTGTTGCGCTCCTCACGCAGCCGCTGTCGATCGCCGTCGTCGCCATCCTGGCGCTGCTCGCCGCCGGGGAGCTGCTGTCGCCGGGCTTCGCCTCGCCGCGCCAGATCGTCACCCTGCTCACCATCGCCGCTCTGCTCGGCGTGGTGGCCGCCGGCCAGAACCTGGTGATCCTCGGCGGGCGCGAGGGCATCGACCTGTCGGTCGGCGGCATCATCTCGTTCGCCGCGTTCCTCGCCGGCAACATCATGCAGCAGCAGGACGCCTATCTCGCGCAGGCGCTCCTGATCGTGCTGTGTGTCAGCTTCCTGATCGGACTCACCACCGGCCTCGGCGTTACGCTGCTGCACATTCCGCCGCTGGTCATGACGCTGGGCATGCTCGGCGTGGTGCAAGGGGGATTGGTGCTGCTCACGCGCGGGGTGCCGTCCGGCCGCGCCGCGCCGACACTGAGCCGGATCGTCAGCGAGCCGATCCTGTTCGGCCTGCCCGGCATCCTGTTCATCTGGATCCTGGTCGGCGTCGCCCTCACGCTGGTGTTGCGCCGGACGACCTTCGGCTTCAACGTGTACGCCATCGGAACCAACGAGCCGGCGGCGGCACTCGCAGGCGTTCCGGTCCGGCGCACGCGCGCGCTGCTGTTCGCGCTGAGCGGGCTGTTGAGCGGCCTCACCGGCATCCTGCTGCTCGGCTACACCGAGTACGTGTTCGTCGGCGCCGGCGATCAGTACATGCTGCCGTCCATCATCGCCGTGGTCATCGGCGGCACGTCGCTCGCGGGCGGCAGCGGTGGTTACGTCGGGACCATGGCGGGGGCGATCGTGCTGGTCCTACTGCAGAGCATTCTCACGACCCTGAATATCCCGCCGTTTGGCCGCCAGATCGTGTTCGGCGTCACCCTGCTCGGGTTGATGCTGCTGTACGGGCGTCAGCGCCGCCTGCGGGGGTAGCCGCGCCGCTCGCGCGGCGCTTCAGAAACGCGGGCAGTCCAGCTCGACCCGCTGCGTGGCGTAGGGTGTCGCGGGCGCGGCGCCCTCGGGCATGACCGCGACCGTGACGTGCGTCGGGACCGGCGTTAGCGCGATGACGGAGACC
>DATBMG010000158.1:0-23968 GCA_036554965.1 Burkholderiales bacterium | reverse complement strand
GCACAGCTCCATGACGGCACGCTCGTAGGAGCGCACCTCGTCGACTTGCTTGCGCACGTTGTCGCACAGCGCCTCGATCTGCTTGGCCGAGAAGCGGATCATCATCAGCTCGCGCGAGATGTCGTCCTGCGACTTCACGTAGGGCCGGCTGCGCGGACCGTGGCGCTGCAGCGACTTCATCATCTTGACGTAGAGCTGGCCGATGTTGCGGAAACGCTCCAGCGCGGCGGCCTTGAGCTGCAGCAGGCTGGCGCTGGGGGCGCCGCTGGCATCCTCGTCGCCTTCCTCGGCCTCGAGTTCCTCCTCCATGACCTCCTCGGACACCTCGTCGCCGATGATCTCCTCGGCATTGGGGTCGAGCAGCCCGTCCACCACTTCGTCCACGCGCATCTCGTCGCGCTCGACGCGCTCGGCCAGCGCCATGATCTCGGCGATGGTAGTGGGGCAGGCCGAGATCGCCTGGATCATGTGCCGCAGCCCGTCCTCGATGCGCTTGGCGATCTCGATCTCGCCTTCGCGCGTGAGCAGCTCCACCGAGCCCATCTCGCGCATGTACATGCGCACCGGGTCAGTGGTGCGGCCGAACTCCGAGTCCACGGTGGACAGCGCCGCTTCCGCCTCTTCGGCGGCGTCCTCATCGGGTACCGGCGTGGCGTTCTCGGCCATCAGCAGGGCCTCGGTGTCCGGCGCTTCGTCGTACACCTGGATGCCCATGTCATTGATCATGCTGATGATGTTCTCGATCTGCTCGGCATCCAGCATGTCGTCCGGCAGGTGGTCGTTGATCTCGGCATAGGTCAGGTAGCCCCGCTCCTTGCCCAGGACGATGAGGTTCTTCAGGCGCATGCGCCGGGCCTCGGCGTCGTTGGTCTGCGCCTCCAGCTTGACCTCCACCTGCTTGATTTTGGGTTCCTTTGCCATGACCGCCCTATGTGTGCGAGAGCCGGCCGCGTCGCGCCAAACCCCGGCCGGGAAAAACCAAATATGTTAACCGAGAAAATGACTTCCTAGTCATTTTGGACTACTTTTCCGCGGGCAAGTGCCCGTGCCACCAGCGCGCGCGCCTCGTCCGTCAACTCGCGCGGCGACTGCACGCCGTCCAGTGCCCGCCGCGCTTCGGCTTTCTCGGCCTGCATCGCCAGCGCTTGCACCAGGCCCTGTACTTCCAGCCGCAGCTCGTCGGGACCCAGCCGCTGCAGATCCTGGACCGCGGGGAGCAGGCTCCGCAGGATGGCTTCGTGACCGCCCTGGCGCAGCAGTTCCATCGCTCCCGGTACCGACAGGGCGCCGGACAGCGTCCGGCGCTGCTCGACGAGGTCGGCCAGCGCCCGTGCCTCGGCGCTGGCGGTGTCCACCGCGGCGAGATCCGCCGGGGCGAAATCAGCGGCGAGCTCGTCCAGCAAGGTCGGCTCGGCTAGTACCCGCTCGAGGAGCTTCGCGTAGAGATCGCTGCCGCGTCGCGGCAGCCGCGGTGGCGCCTCCGCGCCGCGGCGGGGAGCGGCCAGCTCGAAGCGCTGCTCCAGCTCGGCCTGCGTGATCCCGCCCAGCTCGGCCACCCGCTTCCTCAACATCAGCCCCAACATGGGTGCGGAAACCTTCTTCACAAGCGGCCGGGCGTCCTGGAGGAACTTCGCACGCCCCTCGGCGGTAGTCATGTCGGCCGCTCCGGACAGTTCCTTGAGGGCAAAGGCCGAGAGCGGCACGGCCTCGGCCAGCAGGCGCTCCAGCGCCTCGCGCCCCTGGGCGCGCACGAAGCTGTCCGGGTCGTGCTCGGGAGGGAGAAACAGGAAGCGCACCTGCTTACCGTCCTGCAGCTGCTCGAGGCTGTTCTCCAGGGCCCGCCAGGCGGCGCGCCTGCCGGCCGCATCGCCGTCGAAGCAGAACACCACCTCGTCGGCCCGGCGAAGCAGCTTCTGCACCTGCCAGGGCGTGGTCGCAGTACCAAGCGTCGCCACCGCGTAGTCGACGCCGAACTGCGCCAGGGCCACCACGTCCATGTAGCCCTCGACCACCAGCACCCGGCCGGCCTGGCGGATGCCCTGGCGCGCCTGGAACAGCCCGTAGAGCTCGCGCCCCTTCTCGAACAGGGGCGTCTCGGGAGAGTTGAGGTACTTGGGTTCGGACCGGTCCAGCACGCGCCCGCCGAAGCCGATCACCTGACCGCGCTGACTGACGATCGGGAACATGATGCGGTCGCGGAAGCGGTCGTAGCACTTGCCCTCCTCCCCCTGGATTACCAGGCCGGCATCGACCAGCGCGCGCGCAGCGTAGTCTGGGAAAATCGCAGACAAGGGCTGCCAGCCGGCCGGCGCGTAGCCCAGGCCGAAGCGGGCGGCGATCTCGCCAGTGAGGCCGCGGCCCTTGAGATAGGCGATGGCGCGCTCGGACTTCTTCAGCTCGGCCCTGTAGAAGCCGGTGGCGCGGTGCAGCAGCTCAGCCAGGTCCTCGCTCGTTTCGCCCTGGCTCGCCGCGTCGTGGCGCGGCTGGCGCTCGACCTCGGGCACCTGCAGACCGACGCGCTGGGCCAGGTCCTTGACCGCTTCCACGAAGCTCAGCCCGCTGTATTCCATGAGAAAGCCCAGGGCCGTGCCGTGGGCTCCGCAGCCGAAGCAGTGGTAGAACTGTTTGGTCGGACTGACCGTGAAGGAAGGCGTCTTCTCGCTGTGGAAGGGGCAGCAGGCGATCAGGTTCGCGCCGGCGCGTTTCAGGGGAAGGTGGGACTCGATGACGTCGGCGATGTCGACGCGGTTGAGCAACTCCTGCACGAAAGACTTCGGAATCATCGAATCGGGGGCGACAACCTCGGCATCGTGTCCATACGGCGGCCAGGCGCTTGGGGCGAGCGCACGTGGCGGGGCCGTCCAGGAGTATGCGGCGATTATAGGTCAGATTTTCCGGGCGTCATCCTTCGGGGGATGGCGGCCTTCGGATCGGCCGCCCTATCCCGCCAGCTTCGCCTTCACCAGGGTCGATACCTTGGCCATGTCGGCGCGTCCGGTGAGGAGCGGCTTGAGCGCCGTCATCACCTTGCCCATGTCCTGGGGCCCCTTGGCGCTGGTCTGGGCAACGGCCTTCGCCACCGCCGCGTCGATCTCGGCCTGACTGAGGGCCTGCGGCATGTAGGTCTGCAGCACCGAGATCTCGAACTTCTCGGTGTCCGCCAAGTCCTGGCGGCCGGCGGCCTCGAATTGGGCGATGGAGTCGCGGCGCTGCTTGAGCATTTTGTCGATCACCGCCACGACGTCGCTGTCTCCGAGCGCAATGCGCTCGTCCACCTCGCGCTGCTTGATGGCGGCCAGCAGCAGGCGTAGAGCCGAAAGGCGCGCGGCCTCACGCCCGCGCAGCGCCGACTTCATGTCTTCGTTGATGCGTTCCTTCAAGGACATGTAACCTCCGGACCGGTGTTGCCGCAACGTCGGTGTTGCCGCAAAGCAAAGATAGGCGACCCCGGAAAGACAAGGAGGCGGCAGGGACACCCTTGCCGCCTCGTGTCGTGCGCTGCTGCAGCCCGCTGTCAGTACATGCGCGGCGGCAGCTGCTGGCTGCGCAGCCGCTTGAAGTGCCGCTTGATTGCCGCGGCGCGCTTGCGTTTGCGCTCGGCGGTGGGCTTCTCGTAGAATTCGCGCGCCCGCAGCTCGGTCAGCAGACCGGTCTTCTCCACCGTGCGCTTGAAGCGGCGCATGGCGACCTCGAAGGGTTCATTCTCCTTGACCCGAACAGTTGGCATAAACCCGCTTCTCTCCTGTCGATCCCGGCATCGGCGCTGTGCGATCCCGTTTGTCGCTGCTCGACTCGGCCGGCCTGGCGATTCCAGCTCCGGCAGGCCAAGATAAGTAAGCCGGGTATTATAGCAGCAGCCTGCGGCCGGCCGGCAAGCCGCCCATCGACAAGCCGCCTTTTGGCCGGCCCGCAATCTGCCACCCACCCGCTCACATGCTGGTCCCCCCTCCGATCCTAGTCCTGGGCGTCGAGACCTCCTGTGATGAAACCGGGGTCGCGCTCTATGAGTTGCGGTCCGGGAGCGGCTATCGCGCCGGGCTGCTCGCCCAGGCGCTGCACTCGCAGGTCGATATGCACGCTGCGTACGGGGGCGTGGTGCCCGAGCTCGCTTCCCGCGACCACATCCGGCGGCTGCTGCCGCTCACGCGCCGCGTCCTGGCGCAGGCCGGGCGCACCCCGAAGGACATCCGCGGCATCGCCTACACCCAGGGCCCGGGCCTGGCCGGTGCTCTGCTGGCCGGCGCGAGCATGGCGGCCGCCCTCGCTTACGCGTTGCAGATTCCCGTCGTCGGCATCCATCACCTCGAGGGACATCTGCTCTCCCCGCTGCTCGCCGCGCAGCCGCCCGCCTTCCCCTTCGTCGCCCTACTGGTCTCCGGCGGGCACACGCAACTGATGCGCGTGGCGGGCGTCGGCCGCTACGAGCTGCTGGGCGAGACCGTGGACGACGCGGCCGGCGAGGCCTTCGACAAGACGGCCCAGCTGCTCGGTCTCGGTTATCCCGGTGGACCGGCCCTGTCGCGGCTGGCCGAGCAGGGTCGACCGGGCCGCTTCAAGCTGCCCCGGCCGATGCTCGGCAGCGGCGATCTCAACTTCAGCTTCAGCGGGCTGAAGACCGCGGTGCGCACGATCGTACACGGGCATGCGCTGGACGACCGGGGTCGCGTCGATCTTGCAGCCGCCTTCGAGCAGGCCATCGTCGAGGTGCTCATCGCGAAGTCTCTGGCCGCGCTGGAACAGACCGGCCTCGAGGCGTTGGTGGTCGCGGGTGGGGTCGGCGCGAACCGCCGCTTGAGGGAGCAGCTCACCGCGGCTGCAGCGGCCTGCGGCGACCGGGTGTTCTACCCCGAGCCCGTGCTGTGCACGGACAACGGCGCGATGATCGCCTTTGCCGGTGCGTTACGGCTGGCGCAGGGCGCCCACGCCGATTGCGCGTTCACCGTGCGGCCGCGCTGGGAATTGGAATCGCTGTCGCCGCCGGGTTAGGCCTGCTCGGTGGGCGGCATCGGCTTGCGCAGCCCGACCTTGTTCTCTTTTCCGGCGAGCAGGCGCTGCAGGTTGCTGCGGTGACGCCAGACGATGAGCGCCGCCATGAGCGCAACCCCGAGGGTGAGCGGGCCCCATCCGAGCAGCCACGGGCCGAGGGCGGCGGCCGCGACGGCCGCCAGGATGCTGGCCAGTGACACGTACCGTGTCGCGACGACGACGATCAGGAACACCACCAGGGCGCCCAGCGCCAGGCGCACATCCAGCGCGAGCAACAGGCCGAGCGCGGTGGCCACGCCCTTACCGCCCTGGAAGCGAAAGTAAATCGGGTACAGATGCCCGGCGAAAGCGGCGACCGCCACAGTGGCGATCGCGCCCTCGCCCAGGCCCAGGTGGGGTGCGAGCCAGCGCATGAGCAGCACCGCTGCCGCCCCTTTCGCCGCGTCCCCGAGCAGCGTGGCCAGCGCGGCGGCTTTCCTGCCGGTGCGCAGGACGTTGGTCGCGCCGGGATTGCCCGAACCGTAAGTGCGCGGGTCGGGCAGGCCCAGCAGCCGGCTCACCACCACGGCGAAGGAGATCGAACCGATCAGATACGCGGCGAGCGCCGCGAGCAGCGTGAGCATCGATGTATTCTACAATCGCACTGCCTGCCCCACCGCCCGCGCCGCATGGACACCATCTCGATCCAGGAATTCCGCGTCGACACGCTGGTCGGCTACCACGACTGGGAGCGTCAGCTGCCGCAGACCATCGAGCTCAGCCTCGACATCGCCATCCCGGACAACCGCGCCGGGCGCAGCGACCGCATCCGCGACACCATCGACTACGGCGCGGTGGTCGAGCGCGTGCGCGCCTCGCTGGCGGCCACGCAGTTCGTGCTGCTCGAGCGTGTGTGCGAGCACGTGGCCGACATTCTGCTGCAGGAGTTCCACTCGCCCTGGGTGCGGGTGAGCGCGGCGAAGATCGGGCTGATGCGCGGGGTGAAGCGCCTCGCGGTGACGATCGAACGCGGGATTGGATCCTAACCCCTCGGATGATGCTTGGCGTGCAGCTGCTTGAGCCGCTCGCGCGCTACGTGCGTGTAGATCTGCGTGGTCGAGATGTCGGCATGGCCCAGCAGCATCTGCACCACGCGCAGGTCGGCGCCGTGGTTGAGCAGATGCGTGGCGAAGGCGTGCCGCAGAGTATGCGGTGAGATCTGCGCGCCGATGCCCGCGCGGCACGCGTAGCGCTTGATCAGCTGCCAGAACGCCTGGCGCGTCATCGGCGCTGCGCGCGTGGTGACGAACAGGGCGTCGCTCGCCCTGCCGTTGAGCAGCAGCGTGCGCGCCTGCGCGCCGTAGCGGCGCACCCAGTCGAGCGCCTCCTCGCCCACCGGCACCAAGCGTTCCTTGGAGCCCTTGCCCAGGATGCGCACCACGCCCATCTCCTGCGACAGCTGGGTCGCGGTGAGCGATACCAGCTCGGTCACGCGCAGCCCGGAGGCGTACAGCATCTCCAGCATGGCCTTGTCGCGCAACCCAAGCGGCGTTTCCACGTCGGGCGCCGCGAGCAGCGCTTCGACGTCCGCCTCGGTCAGGCTCTTGGGCAAGCGGCGCCCGAGCCTGGGAGCGTCGATGTTGAGGGTGGGGTCGGCGCTGAGCTTGCCCTGACGCAGCGCGTGATGATAGAACCGCTTCAGGCTCGACAGCAGCCGCGCAGTGGAGCTGGCCTTGGCGCGTTGCTGATAGCGGTGCCCGAGGTAGGCGAGCAGATCGGCATGCTCGGCATCGAGCAGACTACGGCGGCTGCGCGCCTGCAACCATGCCCCGAACTGCCGCAGGTCGCGCCGATAGCTGTCCAAAGTGTTGCGCGACAGCCCGTCCTCGAGCCACTGGCTGTCCAGAAACTCGTCGAGCAGCGCGTCGTCGCGGATCACCGGCCTCAGGAAATCCGCACGCCCTCGTGCCGTAGCAGCCAGCGCTTGATCTCGATGGCGCGCCCGCCGCGGCTGTGCATGAAGCCGCCGATTCCGCTGGAAGCCACCACGCGGTGGCAGGGGATCAGCAGCGGAACGCGGTTGGCGCCGCAGGCCGTGCCCACCGGGCGCGGCGCGGAGCCGACGCACCCGGCCACTTCGGCGTAGCTCATGGTCTGCCCGCGCGGGATGCGTTGGATGGCATCCCACACGCGCTGCTGGTAGCCGCTGCCCGCGTTGCGATAGCGCAACTCGAAGCGGAAGTCGGGGTCCTGCAGATACGCCTCGAGCTGGCGGCACACCTCGGCGGAAAAAGCGTCGAGCGGCGCGAGGGTGGGCGCGCCGAGCGGCAGGTAATCGATTCCGGTGAGCCACTCCCCGGCGGTGCGGATGCCGAGCACCGCGAACGGTGCGGCGATGCGGGCGCTGTAAGTTTCCAGCATCTCCGCTGCCGCCGGCCGGTTCAGTCCTCCGCCTCGATCGCGCCGGCCTTCTCGGCGGCGGAGAGCTTCTCGCGAATGCGCGCCGATTTGCCCGAGCGGGCGCGCAGGTAATACAACTTGGCCCGGCGCACGTCGCCGCGGCGCTTCACTTCGATGCTCGCAATCAGCGGCGAGTAGGTCTGGAACGTGCGCTCCACGCCCTCGCCCGAAGAGATCTTGCGCACGATGAAGGACGAATGCACGCCGCGGTTGCGCTTGGCGATCACCACGCCCTCGTAGGCCTGCACGCGCTTGCGGTCGCCTTCCACGACGTTGACGTTCACCACCACCGTGTCGCCCGCTGCAAAGGACGGAACTTCCTTGCCCAGGCGGGCGATCTCTTCCTGTTCGATCTTCGCGATTAGATCCATGTTCGCACGCTCCTCACATCTCATCTGGTCTGCGCCGGCGCGGCCTGCTGCGCTTCACGCTTGTACTCCTCGAGCAGCGCCTGCTGCTCGGCGGTGAGCGCCACCCGGGCGAGCAACTCCGGGCGGCGGCTCCAGGTGCGGCCCAGCGACTGCTTCATGCGCCAGCGCTCGATGTCCGCGTGGTTGCCCGACAGCAGCACCGGCGGCACCGGCATCCCATCGTACACCTCCGGGCGCGTGTAGTGCGGGTGGTCCAGCAAGCCGCCCACGAAAGACTCCTGCGCAGCGGACTGCTCGTCGCCCAGCACGCCCGGAATCTGCCGGATCATCGCGTCCATCAGCACCATCGCCGGCAGCTCGCCCCCGGACAGCACGTAGTCGCCGATCGACACCTCGCAATCCACCTGCCGCAGGATCAGGCGTTCGTCCACGCCCTCGTAGCGGCCGCACAGCAGAATCAAACCGTCGCACTGCAGCAGCTCGCCCACGCGCGCGTGCGTCAGCGGAGCGCCCTGCGGCGTGAAGTAGATCACCTTGGATTCCTTCACCCCGCAGCTGCGCTGGCGCTGGCGCGCGGCCTTCAGCGCCTTCTCCAGCGGTTCGGACAGCATCACCATCCCCGGTCCGCCGCCGTATGGCCGGTCGTCCACTGAGCGGTAGGCATTGCTGCTGAAGTCGCGCGGGTTCCACAGCACCAGCTCGTAGATCCCGTTCTCGAACGCCCGCCGCGTCACGCCCGAACGCGTGATGGCGTCGAACATCTCCGGGAACAGGGTGACGGCATCGAAGTGAATCACCAGTCCGCCCCCCAGTCCACCGTGACCTCCCCCCGCGCCAGATCCACCGACTGCACCACAGCGCCCACGAAGGGGATCAGCCTCTCGCGCTCGCCCCGGACCACCAGCACCTGGTTGGCGCCGGTGTCGATCACTCCGGCGATGCGCCCCAGTTCCTGGTCCTGCAGGTTGTGCACCCGCAGACCTTCGAGGTCCGCCCAGTAGTACTCGCCTTCGGCGTTGCGTGGCAGCACCGCGCGCGGCACCGCCACTTCGCTGCCCCGCAGGGCTGCGGCCGCCTCACGGTCGTCGGACCCCTTCAACTTGGCCACCATGACGCGCCCGTGGACGGCCGCTTCTTCCACCGTCGCCTGCCGCCACTGCCCGTCGCGCCGCAGCCACCAATCGCGATAGCCCAGCAGCCCGTCCGGCCGCTCGGTAAAGACCTGGATCCTGACCCAGCCGCTGACGGCAAACGGGGCGGCCACCCGCCCCATGATGATCATCGCCTCCGGCGCGGGAAGGACCATCGCCTCCACCGGCGGGATAACCATCTCCTCTGGCGGGAGTGTGCTCGCCGCCGGGGGCGCCTTCGCCGCGCCGACCTCAGGCCGACGCGGTCTGCGGCTGCGCGGTCTTGCCAAACTGCTTGACGAGTCTCGCGACCGTGTCGCTGACCTTGGCCCCCTTGCCTTGCCAGTGTGCCAGCCGCTGCAGATCGAGGCGCAGCGACTCGCGGCCCGCGGGCGCCTTCGGATCGTAGAAGCCGACGCGCTCGATGAAGCGGCCGTCGCGCGGATTGCGCGAATCAGTCACCACCACGTTGAAGAACGGGCGCTTCTTGGCGCCGCCGCGCGCGAGTCTGATCACCACCATGGCAGGGTTTGCCCCCTTTCAGAGAAGCCGGCGATTCTACGGCTTTTTTCCGCGGCTTGGCAAGCCGACGCCGCTCAACGGCTGGAGGCGGTAGCCGGGTCGCCGCCGTGGAATACGCGGTCCATGAACTTGGTCAGGATCTGCACCAGCTCGTCCTCGCGCCCTTCGAAGAAATGCAGCGCGTCCTTGACCACGATCTGCTCGGAGCCGGGTACCTTGTCGATCTGCCGCTTGCGCTCGTAGGCACCGACCTGGGTGATTTCCCAGTCCTTGCTGCCGAACACGTCCAGCACCGGGATCTTGATGCGGAACATCTCCTCCAGCCCGTTGATGATGCCGACGAAGGCCCAGGCCTTCACCGGCGTCTGGTCGACGTTGATCAGGTACTGGTTCGCCATCGCCGCGCCCAGGCTGTGGGAGACGATGCCGATGTTCTTGTATCCCCTGGCCAGCAGGTACCTGGCGGCGAGGTCGAAGCGCTCCCGGGCGTCGGGGTAGGTGGCGAGGTAGTCGCCGATCTTGGCGCCCCCGCCCAGCACCGGCAGCTGGATGGCGAGCGTGGTATAGCCCTGCTCGGCGAGCTTGGTGCGCAGCATGCCGTACAGCTCGTAATCCGGGCTCCAGCCGCGGCCGTGCGCCACGATCAGCGCCCCGCGCGGTTTCTCCGCTTCGGTATACAGGGCCAGGAACTTGTGGCCGCCGGCCTGCTGGATCCACACCGCCTCGCCGACCATCAGCGACGGCACGATCTGGTCGGCCCAGCGCTTCTCGCGATCGTAGTCCGAGATGCCCCATGCGGAAGGCATCGAGCCAGACAGGGCCACGGCGATCAGCAGCATCCGGTGCAGGGTTTTCATAGCGACTCCCGTTTCCACACAGCCAGAGACCTCAGGTGCGTTCCACCGTCGTTGGACCGGCGCCGGCCGGCGGCGGTTCAGCGCATCCCCGGCAACATGCCGCGCAAGTTGCGCATCATCTTCTGCATGCCGCCCTTGCTCATCATTTTCATCATCTTCTGCATCTGCTCGAACTGGTTGAGCAGGCGGTTGACCTCCTGCACCGGGACGCCGGCACCGCCGGCGATGCGGCGCTTGCGCGAGGCCTTGATCAGCTCGGGGCGGGCGCGCTCGGCCGGGGTCATGGAATCGATGATGCCGATGGTGCGCGCCACCACCTTCTCGTCCATGTTGGTCCCCTGGGCCATCTGTGCGAGCTGCGCCGGCAGCTTGTCCATGAATGCGCTCAAGCCCCCCATCTTGCGCATCTGCAGCATCTGCTGCTTGAAGTCCTCCAGATCGAAACCCTTGCCGCTCTTGACCTTCTTCGCGAGCTTCTCGGCCTGCTCGAGATCGACCGTGCGGCGCGCCTCATCCACCAGGGACAGCACGTCGCCCATGCCCAGGATGCGCGAGGCCATGCGTTCCGGGTGGAACGGCTCGAGGGCGTTGAGCTTTTCGCCGACGCCTACCAGCTTCACCGGTTTGCCGGTGACATGCCGCACCGACAGCGTCGCGCCGCCGCGGGCATCCCCATCGAGCTTGGTGAGCACGATACCGGTCAGCGGCAGCGCCGCGCCGAACGCGCTGGCCACGTTGACCGCGTCCTGGCCCTGCATCGCATCGACCACGAACAGCGTCTCGGCCGGCTCGAGCGCCGCGTGCAACGCCTTGATCTCGTCCATCATGGCCTGGTCGATGGCCAGGCGTCCGGCGGTGTCCACGATCATGACGTCGTGGTAGTGCTTGCGCGCGTAATCGTGCGCCGCGCGCGCGATGTCGACCGGGTTGCGCGCCGCAGGCACCGGATAGAACTCCACATCGATCTGCCGCGCGAGCGTCTGTAACTGCTCGATCGCCGCGGGCCGATAGACGTCGCAGCTGACCAGCAGGATCTTCTTGCGCAGGTCCTCGCGCAGCAGCTTGGCGAGCTTGGCCGCGCTGGTGGTTTTGCCCGAGCCCTGCAGCCCCGCCATCAGGATCACCGCGGGCGGCACTACCGACAGCGCAAGCGGCGCGTTGGCCGCTCCCATCAGCGCGGTGAGCTCGTCGTGCACCACACCCACCAGCGCCTGGCCCGGCGTCAGGCTGCCCGCCACTTCCCGGCCGAGCGCACGCTCCTTGACATGCGCGATGAAGTCCTTCACCACGGGCAGCGCGACGTCCGCCTCGAGCAGCGCCACGCGCACCTCGCGCAGCGCGTCCTGAATGTTGGACTCGGTGAGCCGCGCCTGGCCGCGCAGCGACTTGATCACGCCGGACAGCCGGCCAGTCAACGATTCGAGCATGCGCGTCTGGTGGGCCCCCGGACGGGGCACAAGGGATGTTGTAGACTGCGGGCGCTTACGACGCGCAACGCACCCGGCCGGCATGCTCGCGGGCGCGTCGCGAGCGTCTGAGAACCATGCCGGGCATTTTACCCCATCTCGTGTGTGCGGCCCTGTACGCCGCCGCCGCCGTGCTGCTGTATCGCAGCCTCGCAGGCGGGGACAGGCCGGGACGGGAACTGGGCGCGCTGCATTGGGCGACGCTGCCACCGCTGCTGCTGCACACCTGGTTGCTCTACCGCATGGTGTTCCATCCCGATGGGATCTATCTCGGGGTGGGCACCTCGGTCTCCGTGATCATCTGGCTGACGGTCGCGATCTACTGGCTGGGCAGCTTTGTCTACCGCCTGCACGGCCTGCAGGTGCTGATCCTCGGCGCGGCGGCCGGGCTCGTGCTGCTTCCGGCCCTGCTGCCATCCGTGCATCCGCTGTCGCACACCAACCTCGCCGCGTTCCGCCTGCACCTGCTGATCTCGCTGCTAGCCTACAGCCTGTTCACCATCGCCAGCCTGCAGGCGCTCATGATGGCGGTGCTCGAGCGCCGTCTGCACGGCGGCGCCCTGCCGGCGTACCTGCAGTCGCTGCCGCCGCTGCTCACGCTGGAGCGCCTCCTGTTCCGCATCATCACCGCCGGCTTCCTGCTTCTCACGCTGACGCTGGCGAGCGGGATGCTGTTCTCCGAAGCGCTGCTCGGACGCCCGCTGCCGTTCACCCACAAGGTGATCTTCGGCATTCTCGCCTGGCTGATCTACGCAGCGCTGCTCGCCGGACGCCGGCTGTACGGTTGGCGTGGGCGCACGGCGCTGCGCTGGACGCTGGGCGGTTTTCTGGCGCTGGTGCTGGCCTACATCGGCAGCAAGTTCGTGCTCGAGGTGATCCTGCAAAGATAGGGAGTCCGCCTTGGACGAGATTCCGCTTCACACCCTGCTGGTCGCCTTCGCCATCCTGCTGCTCATCTCCGCTTTCTTCTCCATCAGCGAAACCTCGATGATGGCGCTCAACCGCTATCGGTTGAGGCACCTCGCCCGCACCGGTCATCGCGGCGCGCGCCTGGTCGCGCAGCTGCTGGAGCGCACCGACAAGCTGCTGGGCGTGATCCTGCTCGGCAATAACCTGGCGAATACTGCCGCGGCGGCGCTGGGCACGGTGATCGCATTCCGCGCGCTGGGCGAGAGCGAGCTGGCGGTGTCCATCGCCACCGGCGCGGTGGCCTTCTTCCTGCTTGTGTTCAGCGAGGTGACGCCGAAGGTGGTGGGCGCGACCTACCCGGAGCGCGTGGCCTTTCCCGCGGCCTTCGTGCTCACGCCGCTGCTGAAGCTCGCCTACCCCCTGGTGTGGTTGGTCAACGGGCTCGCGGGCGGCCTGCTGTGGTTGCTGCGCATCCGCCGCCAGCCGGCCGCGCAGGGTGCGGTGCCGCTGAGCAGTGAGGAGCTGCGCACGCTAGTGCTGGAAGGCGGCCACTATCTGCCCACCAAGCATCGGAAAATCCTGCTCAATCTTTTCGAACTCCAGTCGATAACAGTCGCTGACCTGATGACCCCGCGCAGCCGCCTCGAAACCCTCGATCTGGAGCAGCCACCCGAGGCGCTGCGGCGCCAGATCGCCAGCAGCAACCACACCCGCCTGCTGGTGTACCGGGGGACGCTGGACAACATCGCGGGCGTTCTGCACGTGCGCAAGGTGCTCAACCTGGACCCCAGACAGATCGATGCGCAGGCCCTGTCCGAGGTGACGCGCCCGGCCTACTTCGTGCCGATGGGCACCTCGCTGCTCGCCCAGCTGCAGAACTTCCAGGAGGAAGAGGAGCGCTTCGGCCTGGTGGTGGACGAGTACGGCGAGCTGATGGGCCTGATCACCCTGGAGGACATCCTCGAGGAAATCATCGGCGAATTCACCACGCAATCGCCGCTCACCGCCGGCGCCGTGTTGCGCCAGGACGACGGCAGCTTCATCGTCGAAGGCCGCATCCCGCTGCGCGAGCTCAACCGCGAGCTGGACCTGCAGCTGCCGCTGGAAGGGCCGAAAACGCTCAACGGGCTGATCCTCGAGCACTTGGAGGACATCCCGGAGCCCGGCACAGTGGTCAAGATCGCCGGCTACCCGATCGAGATTCTGCAGACCCAGCATCGGGCGATACGCTCGGCCCGGATCTTTCCCGCCGAGCGCGCCGACTGATCACACTTCGTTTACAAATACCGGCCCGCCGGGACATCATCTCAACCGTCTAACCTCGCTTGCATATGGTCGCAGCCTCCACCGAGAACCAGCTCTCCGGCCTCGGCCGCGCGATGGTCCAGAAGGGCCTGCTCGCCGAGCGCGAGGCCAACGCCCTGCAGAGCAGGGCCAACGAGGCCGGCGTGACGTTCGTCGAGCAGCTCGTCGGCAGCAAACGTTTCGGCGAGGTCGAGGTCGCCGACTTCGCCGCGCAGACCTTCGGCTTCCCGCTGCTCGATCTGCACGCCTTCGACCTGGACCACTTGCCGACCAAGCACATCGACCCCAAGGTGCTCGGCGGCCGCCGTGCGCTGCCGCTGTTCCAGCGCGGCAACCGCCTGTTCGTGGCGATCTCCGATCCCACCAACCGCGCGGCGATGGACCAGATCAAGTTCCAGAGCGGGCTGCACATCGAGCCGGTGGTGGTGGAGGACACCAAGCTCGGCAACCTGATCGGCAAGCTGGCCGCCGCCAACGAGGCCGCGTTGAGCGAGCTGGCCACCGACGAGATGACTGCCCAGCTGACCGAGGCCGAACCCGAGCCGCAGGTCGACAGCCCGACGATCGAGATCGACGACGCGCCGGTGGTGAAGTACATCCAGAAGATCATGCTCGATGCGATCGAAAGCGGCGCCTCCGACATCCACTTCGAACCCTACGAGAAGGTCTACCGCATCCGCTACCGCCTGGACGGTGAACTGTACGAGATCGCCAACCCGCCGCTCGCCATCAAGGAGAAGATCGCCTCGCGCATCAAGGTGATCTCCAGACTGGACATCTCCGAGAAGCGCGTGCCCCAGGACGGGCGCATGAAGCTGGTGCTGTCCAAGTCTCGCGCCATCGATTTCCGTGTGAGCACTTTGCCGACGCTGTTCGGCGAGAAGCTGGTGCTGCGCATCCTCGACGGTTCGAGCGCCACCCTCGGCATCGACGCCCTGGGCTACGAGCCGGATCAGCGCGATGCGCTGCTCAGCGCCGTGCGCCGGCCCTACGGCATGGTGCTGGTGACCGGGCCCACCGGCTCGGGCAAGACCGTGTCCCTGTATACCTGCCTGAACATCCTGAACCAGCCCGACATCAACATCGCCACGGCCGAAGATCCGGCGGAAATCAACCTCCCCGGCGTCAACCAGGTCAACGTCAACGAGCGCGCTGGCCTGACTTTTGCTGTTGCGCTGAAGGCATTCCTGCGCCAGGACCCCGATGTGATCATGGTCGGCGAGGTCCGCGACCTGGAGACGGCCGAGATCGCCGTGAAGGCCGCGCAGACCGGTCACCTGGTGCTGTCCACCGTGCACACCAACGATGCGCCGACCACCCTCACGCGCCTGATGAACATGGGCGTCGCTCCGTTTAACATCGCCTCGTCGGTGATTCTGATCACGGCGCAGCGCCTGGCGCGGCGGCTGTGCCCGCACTGCAAGCGCCCGGCGGACGTGCCTAAGGAGGCGCTGCTGCGGGCCGGGTTCAGCGAGCGCGACCTGGACGGGCGCTGGACGCCCTACGCGCACGTGGGCTGCGACAACTGCAAGAACACCGGCTACAAGGGCCGCGTGGGTGTGTACCAGGTGATGCCGATCACCGAAGCGATCAACCACATCATCATGAAGAACGGCAACGCCCTGGACATCGCCGCGCAGGCGCGCAAGGAAAGCGTGCGCGACCTGCGCCAGTCCGGGCTGCTGAAGGTGAAGCAGGGCGTCACGTCGCTCGAGGAAGTGGAAGCGGTGACCAACGAGTAGGGCACGGGGAGAGTTACAGCGATGGCAACTGCACAAGCGACGTCGGCGGCGCGCCGGGATGTCAAGGAATACATGTTCGCCTGGGAGGGCCGGGACCGCGGCGGCAAGCTGGTCAAGGGCGACATGCGGGCGAGCGGCGAGGCGGTGGTGCAATCCACGCTGCGGCGGCAGGGCATCCACGTGCTCAAGATCAAACGCCAGCGCGGCGGCGTTGGCGGCAAGATCACCGAGAAGGACATCACGCTGTTCACCCGCCAACTCGCCACCATGATGAAATCCGGCGTGCCGCTGCTGCAGTCGTTCGACATCGTCGGCAAGGGCCACTCCAACCCGGCGGTGGGGAAGCTGCTGCTCGACATCAAAACCGATGTGGAGACCGGCAGCTCGCTCAACCAGGCGTTCCGCAAGTACCCGCTGCATTTCGACGCGCTGTTCTGCAACCTGGTGGCCGCCGGCGAGGCCGCCGGTATCCTGGACACCCTGCTCGACCGATTGGCGACTTACAAGGAGAAGATTCTCGCCATCAAGAGCAAGATCAAGTCGGCGCTGTTCTACCCGATCGCGATCATCGTGGTCGCCTTCCTGATCACGGCCGTGATCATGATTTTCGTGATCCCGGCGTTCAAGGAGCTGTTCACCAACTTCGGCGCTGACCTGCCCGCGCCGACGGTGCTGGTGATGAACTTGTCTGATATCTTCGTCAAGTACTGGTATCTGATCTTCGGCACCATCGGCGGCGGGTTGTGGTTCTTCTTCTACACCTGGAAGCGCTCGGCCAAGATGCAAGCGGCGATGGACCGCGCTTTCCTGAAGCTGCCGGTGTTCGGCGACATCATCCGCAAAGCCACCATGGCGCGCTGGAGCCGGACCCTGTCCACCATGTTCGCCGCCGGCGTGCCCCTGGTGGAAGCGCTGGACTCGGTGGGAGGCGCCTCGGGCAACTACGTGTATCTGATAGCCACCAAGAAGATCCAGCAGGAAGTGAGCACCGGCACCAGCCTGACGGTGTCGATGCAGAACAGCGAAGTGTTCCCCAACATGGTGATCCAGATGGTAGCGATCGGCGAGGAGTCGGGCTCGCTCGACGCCATGTTGAGCAAGGTGGCCGATTTCTACGAGCAGGAAGTGGACGACGCCGTGGAAGCGCTGTCCAGCCTGATGGAACCGATGATCATGGTGGTGCTCGGCACGCTGATCGGCGGCCTGGTGATCGCCATGTACCTGCCGATCTTCAAGATGGGCCAGGCGATCTAGGGCCGGCTCGCGCGCGCCGCCGGCAGGTGGCGCGGCGCGGGCCTCGCACCGCGCGTGAGGTCGTGGGCGTCGCCTGCGCCGGCGCGCAGCGCCGCCTACAGCTACCGTCCGCATGTCGACGTTTCAGCTGCTCGTCCACTCCCCAGGCCTGTTCGGCGGCGTGTGCCTGTTGCTCGGGCTGCTGGTGGGCAGTTTTGGCTCCGGCGTAACCTGCCGAGCCGGTTAGCCTGCGCCGAAACCGCTCATGTTTGACTCGCTTGCTCACCCACTCGTGTTCCCGTGGTCGTGCCTGATCCTCGGCCTCCTCGTGGGCAGTTTTCTGAACGTGGTGATCCACCGGTTGCCGGTGATGCTCAAGCGCGACTGGCGCCAGCAGTCGGTGGAGATCCTGAGCGAGTGGTCGGGGGAGAAGGAGGCCCCCGGCGAACTCGCGCAAATGCGCACTGGGCTGGAGAAGCTGGGCCCGGCGCTCTCCGCCGCGCCGGCCTACAACCTGATCGTGCCGCGCTCGGCCTGCCCGCGCTGCGGCCATCGGATCGGTGCGCTGCAGAACATCCCGGTGGTGAGCTATCTGGTTCTGCGCGGACGCTGCGCCGGCTGCAACGCCCGCATCAGCCCGCGCTACCCCGTGATCGAAGCCTTCACCGGACTGGTCTCGGCCTTCGTCGGCTGGCACTTCGGCTTCTCGCTGGCCGCGCTGGCCGGCCTGCTGTTCGCCTGGGCGCTGATCGCCGCCGCGGTGATCGACTTCGATACCCAGTTGCTGCCCGACGACATCACCCTGCCCCTCACCTGGCTCGGCCTGTCGCTCAACCTGTGGGGTGCGCTCACCACGCTGGAATCGGCGGTAATCGGCGCCGTCGCGGGGTACCTCGCGTTGTGGTCGGTATACTGGACGTTCAAGCTGGCGACCGGCAAGGAAGGGATGGGTTTCGGCGACTTCAAGCTGCTCGCTGCGATCGGCGCTTTTCTCGGCTGGAAGATGCTGCCGGCGGTGATCCTGCTGTCCTCTCTGGTTGGCGCCCTGGTGGGCATCGGGCTGATCGCACTCGCCAGGCACGGGCGCAACATTCCCATCCCCTTCGGTCCCTACCTTGCGGCCGCGGGACTGCTCGCCTTGTTCTTCGGCGAGGATCTCAACCGCGCGTACCTGCAGCTGCTGTGAAGCTCGTCGTCGGCTTGACAGGCGGCATCGGTTCCGGCAAGAGCACGGTGGCGGCGCTGTTTCAGGCGCTGGGTGTCGCGGTGATCGACACCGACGTCATCGCGCACGAGCTCACCGCCCCGGGGCAGCCGGCCGTGGAGCAGATCCGGGCCCGCTTCGGTGCGGACTATGTCACCGCGCAGGGTGCGCTCGACCGCGCCCGCATGCGCGAGTTGGTGTTCGCCGACGCCGCGGCCAAGCGCGACCTCGAGGCGATCCTGCACCCGCGCATTCGCGAACAGGCGGCGGCGCGGGTGGCGCAAGCCGGGACGCCTTACGCCATCCTGGTGGTTCCACTGCTGGCGGAGGCCGGCGGCTACCCCGGCCTGATCAACCGGGTGCTGGTGGTGGATTGCGAGGACAATCTACAGAAACAGCGCACCCGGCGCCGCAGCGGGCTCAGCGCCGACCAGGTGCACGCGATCATGGCCCGGCAGGCCAGCCGCGCTCAGCGCTTGGCGCTTGCCGATGACGTGATCGACAACAGCGGACCGGTCGAGGCACTGGAGGAGCAGGTGCGGCGTTTGCACGCGCGCTACCTGTCGCTCGCGCAGGCATGAGTCCGGCCGCCTGCGACTCGGGTTTGTTTTCTCCCGGGGATCCATTCTTGCCGGGTTTATTTTTCCGGATTTTTGGGCAATACTCCCGCCAGCCATCGATGCCGCCTCCGGTCGACGCCAGTTGATCAGCTACGAATTTCCGCTCAACGAGCGCATTCGCACCCTGCTGCGGATGGAGAGCCTGTACGAGAGGCTGCGCTTCTTCGTCGAGCGCGACGAGCGGCTGGAGCACCATGCAGCGCTGCTTACGCTGTTCGAGTTCCTGGAGGTCGCCGGGCGCGCGGACGTGAAGTCCGAGGTGATCCAGGAGCTGGAGCGCCAGCGCCAGAGCCTGAGTGCATTGCGCTCCAACCCGGCCATCTCAGAGCGCGCGCTGAGCGAGGTCCTCGACGACATCGACCGGGCCGTGCAGGGTATGCAGCAATCCTCCGGCAAGACCGGGCAGGAGTTGCGCGAGAACGAGTGGCTGATGGGCATCAAGCAGCGCGCCGCCATCCCGGGCGGCGTGTGCGAGTTCGATCTGCCGTCCTATCACCACTGGCTGCACCAGCCCGCCGCCGATCGCCGGCGCGACCTCGAGAGCTGGATCACGCCGTTCCTGCCGCTGCAGCAGGGTGTGGGCATCATCCTGCGCATCCTGCGCGACAGCGGGCGCACCGGCCAGCAGTTGGCGGCGCAGGGCGTGTACCAGCAAATGATGGGCGGCCGGCTGGCGCAGCTACTGCGGCTGCGCGTGGACGATGCCTACGACTGCGTGCCCGAGGTGAGCGCCAACAAGTACGCGCTCAACATCCGCTTCACCGTGGGCGGCGGGCAGCAGCGCCCGCGTGTGAGCCAGACCGACATCCCCTTCGAGCTGACGTTCTGCAACCTCTGATGTCGCAGGACCGCAGGAAAGTGGTGATCTGTCCCCAGTGCGGGGCGCCCACCCCTTGGAGCGAGTTGAATCCCCACCGTCCGTTCTGCTCCGAGCGCTGCAAGTTGATCGATCTCGGCCAGTGGGCCTCGGAAAGCTATCGCATCCCGGTGGAGCAGGACCATCCGGAGCGCAACGACGATTCCGAGTAGCTAGCCCGTCCACGCCGCGCGCATCATGGCGATGCCATGCGCCCCGGCCTGCCACGCGCGCTCCAGATGCCGCGGCTGCATGCCCCCCAGGGCGTACACCGGCAGCGTGCAGTTCGCAACCAATTCCGCGAAGCGCTCCCATCCCATCGCAGGTTGCCCGGGGTGGCTCGCGGTCGGCAACACGGCGCCCAGCACCGCATAGTCGAGGTCCAAGCGCTGCGCGCGCTCGAGCTCGCCGGCATCATGGCAGGACGCCCCGCACAGGACGACCGAAGGCCGCGTGCTCGCCTGCAGCAGGGCCGGCGCGGACAGGTGCACTCCGTCGGCGCCGCACGCCGCGGCCAGCTGGGTATCGCCATGAAGCAGCGCCTGCGCGCCCGCCGCATGGCAGCGCCGCACCACCTCGCCCGCGAACGGTTCGAGCTCGCCCGCCGGCATCTGCTTCTCGCGCACCATCACCAAGCGCAGTCCGCGCGCCAGGGCGGCGTCGAGCTGCTGCAGGAACGGCTCGGGCCCGACCTCGTGCGCGCGCGTGATGCCCAGGCGATCGGGCAACGCCAGCGCGCGCAGCACCGGCCCGTTGGCGGGCAGCAGCGGCGTCACGCCAAGATCGTGCAGCGCCCCCCATGCCAGCGCCTGTTCTTCCCTGGCGTGGGGCTCCCCGCTCCAGCCCAGCACGCGAAAGAAGTTGAGCTGCACGTGCGCGTGCGGGTCGCGGTAGCGCCGTACGATCCATGGATAGGCGCGCGTGACCTCGATGCCCAGCTCCTCGTGCAGCTCGCGCGCGAGCGCAGCCGCGAGCGGTTCGCCGTGCTCGACTTTGCCGCCGGGAAACTCCCAGTAGCCCGCGTACACCTTGCCGGGGGGCCGCTGCGCCAGCAGGAAGCGGCCGTCCTCGCGCAGGATGACTGCGGCGACGACCTGCACCAGGTCCGCGCTGCCCAAAGCGGTCAGCGGCGCGCGGCCGACAAGCCGTGACGGCCCGCCCAGTCGCGCGCGAAGTGCCAGGCGACGCGGCCGCTGCGCGAGCCGCGCTGCAACGCCCATTGCAGGGCCTCGCGGCGCACTTCCTCGCCGTCCGCGTCCGGCACCTGCAGCTGGCGCAGCCAGTGGCGCACGATGTCCAGGTACTCGTCCTGGTTGAAGGGGTAGAACGACACCCACAGGCCGAAGCGTTCGGACAGCGAGATCTTCTCCTCCACGCTCTCGCCCGGATGCACCTCGTCGCCGACGTAGCGGGTTTCGAGGTTTTCCTGCATGTACTCCGGCATCAGGTGGCGCCGGTTCGAGGTGGCGTAGATCAGCACGTTCTCGGGCGTGGCGGACACCGAGCCGTCGAGCACCGCCTTGAGGGGGATGTACCCCGGCTCGTCGGCGTCGAAGGACAGGTCGTCGCAGAACAGGATGAAGCGGTAGGGCTGCGCCGCCAGGCCGTCGACGATATCGGGCAGGTGCATCAGATCGTGCTTGTCCAGCTCGATCAGGCGCAGGCCGTCGCCCCGGTAGCGGTTGAGCAGGGCCTTGACCAGCGAGGACTTGCCCGTGCCGCGCGCACCGGTGAGCAGCACGTTGTTGGCGGGCAGTCCGCGCACGAACTGCCGCGTGTTCCGGTGCACGAGGTCGCGCTGCCGGTCGATATCCTGCAGGTCCTCCAGGCGGATGCCGTGCGGATGCAGCACCGGCTGCAGCCAGCCGCGCTCGCCGCGGCTGCGCCAGCGCCAGGCGATGGTCGCGGCGAAGTCGGGCGTCGGCGGCTCGGGCGGCAGCAGGCGCTCGATGCGCTGCAGGAGCGCGTCGGCGCGGGCGAGGAGCCGGTCCAGCCCCTCAAGTTCTGTATTCGGCATTGATCGTGACGTAATCATGCGACAGGTCGCAGGTCCACACCGTGGCCGCGGCGCTGCCGCGTCCCAGCACCACGCGTACGCAGATCTCGTCGCGCTGCATCACGCGTTTGCCGTCCTGTTCCCGGTAGGAGGGGTCGCGTCCGCCGCGGCTCGCCACCCGCACCTCGTCCAGGTACAGCTCGATGCCGTCCACCTCGAGATCGTCGATGCCCGCGTAGCCGATGGCCGCCAGGATGCGTCCGAGGTTCGGATCGCCGGCGAAGAAGGCGGTCTTGACCAGCGGCGAGTGCGCGATGGCGAACGCCACCTTGCGGCACTCCTCGCGGCTGCGGCCCTGCTCCACGCGCAACGTCATGAACTTGGTCGCCCCTTCCCCGTCGCGCACGATGGCCTGGGCGAGCTGGACCGACAGATCGGTGAGCGCATCGCGCAGCGCCGTGTACTCCGCGCTGTCCGCGCGCTCGATGCGCACCCCGCAAGCGCCGGTCGCGGCCAGAACGAAGGAGTCGTTGGTGGAAGTGTCGCCGTCCACGGTGATGGCGTTGAACGATCGCTCGCAGGCGTGCTCCAGCATGCCCCGCAGCAGCCCCGGCGCCACTGCCGCGTCGGTGGCCACGAAGCTCAGCATGGTCGCCATGTCGGGATGGATCATGCCGGCGCCCTTGGCGATGCCGGTGAGCGTCACCTCGCGCCCGCCCACGCGCAACCGCCGCGACGCCGCCTTCGGGACGGTGTCCGTGGTCATGATCGCTTCGGCGGCGGAAAGCCAGTTGTCCTCGCGCAAATCTTCCACGCACTGGGGCAGACCACGCAGGATGCGGTCCACGGGCAGGGGCTCCATGATCACACCGGTGGAGAACGGCAGCACCTGCTGCGCGCCCGCTCCGGTAAGGCGCGCGACCTCGGCGCAGACGGTGCGGGCGTCGGCGAGTCCGCGCTCGCCGGTGCCTGCATTCGCGTTGCCGGTGTTCACCACGATCGCCCGCACCGACGCTCCGGAAGCGAGGTGCTCGCGGCAGACCAGCACCGGCGCCGCGCAGAAGCGGTTGCGAGTGAACAGGCCCGCTGCTGCGCCGCCCTCGGCGAGCGTCATCAGCAGCAGGTCCTTGCGATCCGCCTTGCGGATGCCGGCGCGCGCGATCCCCAGCTTCACACCCGGCACCGGGTGGAGCGCATCGCGCGCGGGTGGAGTCAGGGCGACGGCCACGACGAGACGAGTGCTCGGCCGGCGGGCTCAGCACCGGCGGCCGGCATCACGCCAGGCGCCCATGGCACTGCTTGTATTTCTTGCCGGAACCACAGGGGCAGGGTTCGTTGCGCCCCACTTTCTGGCCCTGCCGCACGAAGGGCTGGGTCTTGGGCGCTTCGGCTTCCGCGTGCGCACCCTCCGCCAGCGCCTCCTCGTAGTCGGCGTGCTGATAACGCACGTTCACCAGATTGACGGGCTCCACCGGGCCGCTCGGTCCGCCGCGGCCGCCCGGCGGAGCACCGGCCACGCCACCGGGGCCACCGGGGGTGCCGGTTGCGACACCGGCGTCCTCGCCGCCTTCCGTCTCGCTGCGGATCTGCACCGTCATCAGGATGCGGATGACTTCGTTGCGCACCGAGTCGAGCATCATGGAAAACAGCTCGAAGGCTTCGCGCTTGTACTCCTGCTTCGGGTTTTTCTGGGCGTAGCCGCGCAGGTGGATGCCCTGGCGCAGATGGTCCAGCGCCGCGAGGTGCTCGCGCCAGTAGTTGTCCAGGGTCTGCAGCATGATGCCGCGCTCGAAGTCGCGCAGCACCGACGGATCCACCGGCTGCATGCGCTGCTCGTAATGCTCGTGCGCCGCCTCCACCACCCGCGCCCGCAACGCCTCCTCGTCCAGGTTCTCGTCTTCCTTCAGCCAGCGCTGCACCGGCACGTGCAGAGTCAGCTCGGCGGCGAGCGCCTTCTCCAGGCTCGGGATGTCCCACTGCTCCTCCACCGTTCCCGGCGGGATGTGCTCGGCGAAGGTGTCCGCTACCGTGCCCTCGCGCATGAAGCGGATGGTTTCGGAGATGTCGCTGGTCTCGAGCAGCTCGTTGCGCTGCTGGTAGATCACCCGGCGCTGGTCGTTGGCCACGTCGTCGTACTCGAGCAGCTGTTTGCGGATGTCGAAGTTGCGCGCCTCGACCTTGCGCTGGGCGTTCTCGATGGCGCGCGTCACCCAGGGGTGTTCGATCGCCTCGCCCTCGGGCATCTTCAGCCGGTCCATGATCGCCGCCACGCGGTCCGAGGCGAAGATACGCAGCAGCGGATCCTCCAGCGCCAGATAGAAGCGGCTCGAGC
>DATBMG010000147.1:0-14322 GCA_036554965.1 Burkholderiales bacterium | reverse complement strand
TGTCCGACGCGATCGTCTGGGAGAAGGGCAACCGCTACACCTTCCGGCTGCGCCCCAGCACCTACATGCAGGCCGCCATGCTGGTGGAGGAGGCGGCCAAGCTGCCCGCGAAGCGCTGGGCCACGGTGGCGCCGAACTACGAGTACGGGCAGTCCGCGGTGGCGAGCTTCCGCGCTCTGCTCAAGGCCAGGCGTCCCGACGTGGAGTTCGTCGCCGAGCAGTGGCCGGCCCTGGGCAAGCTCGAGGCCGGCGCGACCGCGCAGGCCCTGGCCGCGGCCAAGCCCGACGCCATTTTCAACGTCACCTTCGGCGCCGATCTGACCAAGTTCGTGCGTGAAGGTAACCTGCGCGGACTGTTCGAGGGCCGCGCCGTGGTGAGCATGCTCACCGGCGAGCCCGAGTACCTGGATCCGCTCAAGGACGAGACGCCGGCGGGTTGGATCGTCACCGGCTATCCCTGGGACCAGATCGAGAATCCCGCCCACGACAAGTTCGTGGAAAGCTACCGGCGCCGCTACAACGACACTCCGCGCCTGGGCTCGGTGGTCGGCTACACCACCTTCATGGCGATCGTCGAGGCGATCCGCAAGGCCGGCTCCACCGATACCGAGAAGCTGATCAGGGCGTTTCGTGGCCTGAAGGTGCAGACCGTGTTCGGGCCGATCGCCTTCCGCGCGATCGACCAGCAGTCCACGCTCGGCGCGTTCGTCGGCCGCCTCGAGCTGAAGGATGGCCGCGGCACCATGGTCGACTGGCGTTACGCCGACGGCAAGGACTACATGCCGGCCGACGCGGCGGTGAGGAAGCTGCGGCCGGCGGAAGCCATGCGGTAGGCGTGACCACCTACCTGATCCAGGCGCTCTCGGGTCTTTCCCACGCCGCCACCCTGTTCCTGGTGGCCTGCGGGCTGTCGATCATCTTCGGCGTCACCCGCATCGTCAACTTCGCTCACGGCTCCCTCTACATGCTCGGGGCCTACATGGCGTACAGCTTCGGCCAGAGCCTCGCGGCCCACCTCGGTGGGCCGCTCGGTTTCTGGGGCGGCATCGTGCTGGCGGCGCTCGCGGTCGGGTTGGTGGGCGTGGCGATGGAAATGCTGCTGCTGCGCCGGATCTATCACGCACCCGAGTTGTTCCAGCTGCTCGCCACCTTCGGTGTCGTGCTGATCGTGCAGGACGCTGCGTTGTGGACCTGGGGACGCGAAGATCTGTTCGCGGGGCGTGCACCGGGGCTCAGGGGCACGGTCGAGATCCTGGGCGAGCGCTTCCCGCAGTACCACCTGTTCCTGATATTCCTCGGCCCGGTCGTGCTCGGACTGCTCTGGCTGCTGTTCCATCGCACGCGCTGGGGCGTGCTGGTGCGCGCGGCCACGCAGGACCGCGAGATGGTCGGCGCGCTGGGGGTGAATCAGCGCTGGCTGTTCACCAGCGTGGTGTTTCTCGGCTCGGCGCTCGCCGGCCTGGGCGGGGCGCTGCAGATCCCGAAGGAAGCGGTGAACCTGCAGATGGACGTGCACGTGATCGCGGAAGCCTTCGTGGTGGTGGTGATCGGCGGCATGGGCAGCGTCGCGGGCGCTTTCCTGGCGTCGCTGCTGGTCGGCCTGCTGTCGGCGTTCGGCATCCTGATCTTCCCGCAGCTCACCCTGGTGCTCACTTTCCTGGTGATGGCGGTGGTGCTGGTGTTGCGGCCCTATGGCCTGCTGGGCAAGCCGGAGGCACGCCCTCGCACCGCCCCGCAGGCTGCGGAGCAGCCGCTGGCGCCGGCGACACAGCTGGTCCTGCTCATCGGCGCCGCGGCGCTCGCGGCCCTGGTCGCGCTGCCGGCGGTGGCCGGCGAGTATGCCGAGCTGGTCGCCACGGAGATATTCATCCTGGCGCTATTCGCCGCCAGCCTGCACTTCATCATGAGCATCGGCGGCCTGGCCTCCTTTGGCCACGCCGCCTACTTCGGCATCGGCGCGTACGCCAGCGGCCTGCTGCTGCAGCGGCTCGCCTTGCCGATGGAGTTCGGCGTGCTGGCCGCGCCGCTTGCCGCCGGGGCGGTGGCCGTGCTGTTCGGCTGGTTCTGCATCCGGCTCTCGGGCGTGTACCTGGCCATGCTCACGCTCGCCTTCGCCCAGATCCTGTGGTCGATCGCTTTCCAGTCGGCCTGGACCGGGGGCGACAACGGCATTCTCGGCGTGTGGCCCGCGGCATGGCTCGGCTCCGAGACCGCCTATTACTACTTCACGCTGGCGCTGGCGGTGCTGAGCCTGCTGTTCCTCCGGCGCGCGATCTTCGCGCCGTTCGGTTACGCGTTGCGCGCTGCGCGCGACTCGCCGCTGCGCGCGGAGGCCATCGGCATCGACGTGCACCGCCAGCAATGGGCGGCGTTCGCCCTGGCCGGCGCTTTCGCCGGCCTGGCGGGCGCGCTGCACGCGTTCCACAAGGGCAGCGTGTTTCCCAACGTGCTGTCGATTTCGCAGTCGATCGACGCGCTGGTCATGGTGCTGCTCGGCGGCGTGCAAACCCTGAGCGGCCCGATCGTCGGCGCGGCCGTGTACCACACGCTGCTGGCCGAGGTCATGCGCAGCGTCGAATACTGGCGCCTGATCGTCGGCGCGGTCATCGTCCTGCTGGTGGTGGCGTTTCCGCAGGGAATCGTCGGGTTCGCGCAGCGCCTCGTGCGCCGAGATGCTCGGTGACCTATGCCGCTGCTTACGGTTACCAACTTGTCCAAGTCTTTCGGCGGCGTGCAGGCCGTGCGCGAGGTCTCCTTCAGCCTGCAGCGCGGTGAGCTGCTCGCGCTGATCGGGCCGAACGGCGCCGGCAAGTCCACCTGCTTCAACATGCTCAACGGTCAGCTGCGACCCGACGGCGGAACCGTCCTGCTGGAGGGCCAGGACATCACCGGTCATCCGCCGCGCGCGGTCTGGCGGCGCGGCGTGGGCCGCACCTTCCAGGTGCCGGCGACCTTCGGCTCGATGACGGTGCGCGAGAACGTGCAGATGGTGCTGCTGTCGCGCGAGCGACGTCTGCTGCGGCTGTGGCGGCGCGCCGGCGATCAGTACCGGGACCAGGCGATGGCGTTGCTCGCGCGCGTGGGCATGGCGAGCCAGGCCGAGCGTGCGTGCGCGCTGCTCGCCTACGGCGACGTCAAGCGCGTCGAGCTCGCCATGGCGCTCGCCCACGAGCCCAGGCTGCTGCTGATGGACGAGCCTACGGCGGGCATGGCGCCCAGGGAGCGCAATGACCTGATGGCGCTGACCGCGGAGCTCACGCGCGAACGCGGCCTCGGGGTGCTGTTCACCGAGCACAGCATGGACGTGGTGTTCGCCTATGCGCAACGCATGCTGGTGCTCTCGCGCGGGCGCATCATCGCCGAAGGCGATCCCGCCGCGGTGCGCGAGAACCCCGAGGTGCGGGCGGTGTACCTGGGCACCGGCGCAGCGTTCCAGGCGCACGCCGCGCTGTCCTGACATGGCCGCCGAGAACGCGCTGGCAGTGCGGGAGCTGAGCGCCTGGTACGGCCGGGCGCAGATCCTGTTCGACGTCGGCCTGGACGTCGCGCGCGGAGAGGTGGTGGCGCTGATGGGCCGCAACGGCGCGGGCAAGTCCACCACGCTCAAGTCGATCATGGGGCTGGTCGAGCGCACTCGGGGCGAAGTGGTGTTCCGCGGCAAGCTCCTGCGCGGAGCGGAGCCTTTCGATATCGCCCGCCTCGGCCTGGGATACGTGCCCGAGGACCGGCGCATCTTCACCGAGCTGAGCGTCCGGGAGAACCTGGAAGTCGGACGGCAGCCGGCGCGCGCGGGCGCGCCCGGCTGGACCGAAGAGAAGCTGTTCCGCGTGTTCCCCAACCTCGCCGAGATGCGGGCGCGCCCAGGCGGCCAGATGAGCGGCGGCGAACAGCAGATGCTCACGGTGGCGCGCACGCTCATGGGCAACCCCCTCCTCGTGCTGCTCGACGAGCCCTCGGAAGGCATCGCCCCGAGAATCGTCGAGGAGATGGCCAACATGATCCTGGAGCTGAAGCGGGAGGGGCTCAGCGTCCTGCTGTGCGAGCAGAACCTGCACTTCGCCGCCCTGGTGAGCGACCGCGCCTACGTCATCGAGAAGGGCGAGATCCGCTACAGCGGGACGATGCGCGAGCTGGCGGCGAACGACGCGGTGAAGCGCGAGTACCTGAGCCTGTAGACTGATAGCCGTGGCCCGCTGCAGGTCCAGGCTGCATCGACCGAAGGGGAGGAAGCAAATGCACAAAGAAGTTCCGGAAGTGCCCTGGCAGCCGAGCCAGCGCTATCCCGACGCCGCGGTGCGCGTGCTCGACCAGAGCTTCGCCAAGTACCGGCTCAATCTCGCGTCCGTGGAGCGCATCGCGCACGGTTTCCGCTGGGCGGAAGGGCCGGTGTGGTTTGGCGATGGGCGTTACCTGCTGTGGAGCGACATCCCCAACAACCGCATCATGAAGTGGGATGAGGAAAGCGGGGCCGTCGGCGTGTTCCGCAAGCCCTCCGGCTACGCCAACGGCAACACACGCGACCGGCAGGGCCGCCTGGTGACCTGCGAGCACGGTGGGCGCCGCGTATCGCGCACCGAGTACGACGGCACCATCACGGCGGTGGCGGACAGCTACGAGGGCAAGCCGCTCAACTCGCCGAACGACGTGGTGGTGAAGTCCGACGGCTCGGTGTGGTTCACCGATCCGCCGTTCGGGCTGCTCGGCTGGTACGAGGGTTATCCGGCGAAGCAGGAGCTGCCGATGAACGTGTACCGGGTGGACGCGGGCGGCGAGATGAGCGTGGTCGAGGCCGAGGTGAATCGCCCCAACGGCCTGTGCTTCTCGCCGGACGAGGCGATTCTATATCTGGTCGAGTCGGGCACGACGCCGCGCAACGTCTACGCCTACGACGTGGTGGACGGCGGCAGGCGCATCGCCAACCGGCGCAAGCTGATCGACGTCGGCCCGGGCACGCCCGATGGCATGCGCTGCGACGTGGACGGCAACCTGTGGATGGGCTGGGGGATGGGCGATGCGGAGCTCGACGGGGTGGCCGTGTTCAATCCCGACGGCCGGCTGATCGGGCGCATCGATCTGCCCGAGCGCTGCGCCAATCTGTGCTTCGGTGGCCTGCATCGCAACCGCCTGTTCATGGCGGCGAGCAAGAGCGTGTATGCGCTCTACGTCAATACGCAGGGCGCGCGGGGCGGGTGAGCACGCGTCGCGGATAACGCGCTCAGCGCGCCGCATCCACGGCGCAGACCGGCCCGGGACCCCAGACGAAGACCCGGCGCCGGCGGTAGCCCTGGCTGAACTCGGGTTCGCCGAGCGCGTGCCTGCGCATCGAGGGCGAGTCCGCCGCGCTTCCTTGTGCTGCGTGCGCCGGCGCGACGTCGCTGTAACCGATGACGCGACCGCACGGATGGCTTTCCACCCAGCGCTGCACCTGGTCGAGCTCCACCACCTCGATCGGTTGCGTGAGTCGCCCGACGAAGTGGAACTGTCCGAGATACCTGCCGATATGCGCGATCGGTACACCGGAGCGCTGCAGTGCGCGCAGATGATCGCCGATCGGGTGCAAGTCGTGATCCGCGCCCACATACCGGACGATCCCGGCATTGATCGCGAACACCAGCGCCGGACTTACCGCCGCGAGCATTCGCACCCGGTTCAGCAGATCGACGCGGCCGGAGGCATGCAGTGCATGCGCGGCGAGCAGGGCGAATCCGGGGACGAGCGGCAGCAAGTAATGCGGCTGCTTGCCGCTGATGAGCGAGAAGCCGATGAACGCGGGCACAGTCCAGGCGAGCAATAACCGCACGCCTGGATCGGACGGCGCCATGCGCAGCCGGTTGAGCGCGCGCCAAAGCGCCGGCCACAGCAGCCACGGGAACAGGATTGCCGGGAGCATCGGCAGGTACCACCACCAGACGTGCCGGTGCGCGAATGAGTCTGCCATGCGCCCGGCGGTCTGGCCCCAGAGGATCGCGTCGCGGTAAGCCGATCCACCGGCAGTCCCCGCCGGCAGTGCCCAGGTCAGCACGATCCCGGCGCCGAGTAACGCGGCGACAACTACCCCCGCGTACCAGCGTGCGAGCGCCGGGCGCGGGTGCGCCATCCACCAGGGCGCGAGCAACGCCACCGGCAGCAGATGCAGCAGGATCACCGGGCCCTTGGTCAGCGCACCGAGGCCGACGGCCGCACCCAGCTGCGCAAACCCGCGTACCACCTGCCCCTGCGAGGCACGCACCACGCCGTGCACACCGAGCAGCACGAAGCTCGCGAGAAGCACGTCGAACATGGTGAGCGTGGCGAACGCGGCAAACAGCAGGCTGCCGAACAGGATCCACGCGGCGGTCACCCCGCGCTCGGCGTGCTGCCGCCAGATTCGCCGCCCGAGCAGCGCGGTCAGGAACAAGCTGGCGAGCGCGAACAGCGGCGCCACCGCGCGCGGCCACCATTCGTTCACGCCGAACAGCGCCCAGCCGGCCTGCATCAGCCAGAACAGAAGCGGCGGCTTGTGACTGTAGGGCGTGCCGTTCAGGTACGGGACCAGAAAATCGCCGCGCAGCCACATCTCCCACGCGACCGAAAGGTAGCGGGTCTCGTCCACTGGCCAGAGCGGTCTCAGCCACAGCGCCGTCGCAACCAGGGCGAACCAGCCGACCGCGAGCGGCGCCAGCCAGCGTTCGGGCGGCCGCAGGAGGGCGCGGCTCGGCCCCGGTGGATCGAGGGATGCAGAAATCAGCGGGAGACGCTGCGGCGAAGACTCTTTCAGCATCGCATCGGACCGCGCAGCGCTAGGCGCGCGGCCCGGACGCGTATGTGAGTTCCGATTCCGTGTCGAAGTCGAGCGACTTGCCGCGGCGGAACTTTCGAAGAAGCCACGCTCCAAGAACGCCGGAAACGACGAGTAGGATCACAGCCAGTGCGGTGCGCAACACCGGGTCGACGTCCACGCCGCTGCCCCCGAGCGCAAACGCCATGCTCTGCGGAACGTACCCGACGGCCGAGCCGACGAAAAACAGCGAAGGGCGCACGCTGGTGAGGCCAGCGAGCAGATTGGTCATGAGGTTGTTCCCGACCGGGGACAGCCGGACCAGCAGCGTCATCCCCAGCGGATGAGCGCGGATGAAGCCGTCGAGCCGGCGCACGCGCCCGGAGAACCGCCGCCCGAAGTAGGTGCGCCCGAGCAGTCTCGCGCAGTAGAACGAAGCGGCACAGCCGATCAGCGTGGCGACGACGGCGAGCACGGTTCCGAACACCAGTCCGAACGCGTATCCGCCGAGGAAGCTCACCAGCTGGCGCGGCACGCCGACGGCAGTAAGCACTCCGGCAACGCACACGAACAGCAGTTCACCGGCGACCCCGTGGCCACGCACCTCGGCGTCGACCCACGCCGGGCCGAACGTCGCCCCAAGGTGCGTGCGCTGAAGCAGAAACCCGATCACGGCAAGCGAACCGAGCAGAGCGAGGCCACGCAGCGCCGGGCGCCAGTCGCGATGCGAGAGTGGAGAGTCAGCGTGCATCACCGAGCATCACCGTGGAACACCACGCTATCGGCAATCCGCGGGTGCTTCATCCGCCGCTTGAGCCACATCACCCCGATGAGATCCACGATCCCGGCCCACAGCCGGTCATGCAAGCCGTAGTTGGACCGCCCGCGCATGCGCGGTCGATGCTTCACTTCGACGGACACGGTCGCCCCGCCTTCGCGCTGCACGAGCGCCGGCAGGAACCGATGCATGTGATCGAAGAACGGCAAGGCGAGATAGGATTCACGGTGAATCAACTTCAAACCGCAGCCGGTGTCCGGAGTGCGATCGTCGAGCAATCGTGCGCGCACGCCGTTGGCGATGCGCGAGGACAGTCGCTTCATCGGCGAGTCGCGCCGCCTGCGGCGATGACCCGTCACCAACCGCAGCGCCGCCGGCGCGCTCGGATCGCGCAGCACGGCCAGCAGCTTCGGTATGTCGGCGGGATCGTTTTGCCCGTCTCCGTCGAGCGTCGCGATCCAGGGGGCGCGCGCCGCGCGCACTCCACTCCAGAGCGCGGCGCTTTGCCCGCAGGATTCGGTGTGATGGATCACGCGCAACCGGGGAGACTCGCGTGCCGCAGTGATCAGCTGCGCCGCGGTGCCGTCGGTGCTGCCGTCGTTTACGCAGATCACCTCGTACGCGAACTGGCCATCGAGCGCTGCGCGAATCTCCTCGAGAAGCGGCTCGATGTTCTCGGCCTCGTTGCGAACCGGAATGATTATCGATACATCCACTTACCTGACCCGATGAGCGCGACGCCCCCTCCGTCCAGGCATCAGCCTACCGCGGGTACGATCAAGGCCCGGTCAACAAGATGTCAATTTATTGTGAAGAGACGACCTCCGGCGGGAAAGCAATGGTGACGCGGGTACCCTTGCCGGGCCCGCTGTCGAGCGCGACCTCCCACGCATACAGATCACAAAGGCGCTTCACCAGGGCGAGTCCCAGGCCGAACCCCTCCCCGCGGGGTGGAGAGGCCGCCCCACGGTAGAAGCGCCGGAAGACGTGCGGAAGGTCCTCGGCCTCGATCCCACGACCGGTGTCGGCGATGGTGAGCGTGCGGTCCCGGAATCCAACCTCGATGCGCCCGCTGTCGGTATGAGCGAGCGCATTGCGGATCAAGTTCGACAAGATCAGATCGAGCGCGCTGCGATCGAGCCGCAGTACGACCTTCGGATCGACTGCGGTCTCGAAGGCCACCGCCTTGCGTGCCGCCGCTTCGCGTAGCGGCTCGCACGCTTCGTCGACGCTTTCCCGCAGCAACACGTCTTCGGATTCGGCGGCCTGGCCGGTGCGGGCGAGTAACAGCAGCGAGTTCACCAGGTCCCCCATGCGCCGGGCGGCTCGGGCGATCTGCTCGAGGCGCTTGCGGGAGGCGGGCGCGAGGCTCTGATCGAGCCCCAGCAACTCGCAGCTCGTGCGGATCGCCGTGAGCGGCGTGCGCAGCTCGTGGCTGACGTCGGCAGTGAACTGCTGTTCGCGCTCGACGAACTCGGCCATCCTCGCGTGATAGCGGTCGAACGCCTGTGCCAGGCGCCTGACCTCGTCGTCGGCGTAGGAGGTGGCCAGGCCGGTGTCCTTGGCTCCGGGCTGCAGCGTGCGGACGCGCGCCGCGAGGTCAGTCACCGGGTCGACCACGAACCCGGCCAACCAGTAGCCGAGCACGACCGCGAGCATGGCGGTCGCCGCCACGCCGAATACCAGCAGCAGCATGAAGTCCCGCATGCGTTGCTCGTGGTGTGCCGCGTCGTAGGCGATGTAGAAACGCGCGACTCCGTCGGTGCGAACCGCCACGTGAAATTCGTTGCCGTCGACGAAGACCTCGCGCAGACCTTGTGTCAGATCGCGCAGATGGGATGGAACCTCGGCCAGCTCGGCATCGGTGTGCGCGATGTAACCAGTCAAGCGCTGGGTGCGGGGCGGATCGGCGGCGGGGTTCGCACGATGACGGTCGATGAGGTGCTCGATCTCCTCGGTGATGATGCGGTCGATCTCGACCTCTTCGGCCTGGTTCGTAGCCAGGTAGAGCGCGAGGCTGTGCGCGCCGACCACGACGATGCTCAGCAGTGCGATCCCGAGCGCAACCCGCAGGCGGAGACTGTGCTTAATGCCCACGATCACCGACGAAGCGATAGCCGATGCCGTGCAGGGTCTCGATCACGTCCGGTTTCCCCGGCAGAGCGAGCGCGCGGCGCAAAATATGCATGTGGCTGCGCAGAGTGTCGCTGCTCGGGTGCTCGCCACCCCACACGGCCGACTCGAGCTCGGCGCGGCTGAACACCTTCTGCGGCTGCTGCATGAGCAGCTCCAGCAGGCGCAGGCACTTGGGCGGTAGCTTGACCGGATGGCCGTCGCGCTCGACAGTGAACGTAGCCGGGTCGAAGGTGACGCCACCGGCCTGCAGGTGACGGCTGGTCATGCGACCGCGATGACGCTTGTTCAGCGCCTGCAGGCGCGCCTCGACCTCGCCCAGGGCGAAGGGCTTGACCAGGTAATCGTCCGCGCCGGCTGCGAACCCTTCGAGCTTGTCTTCCAGCGTGTCGCGCGCCGTAAGCATCAGCAGCGGCGTGTCGCGCTTCGCCTCCTCGCGCAGCTTGCGGCAGACCTGCAGGCCGCTGAGGCCGGGCAGGGCGAGATCGAGGACCACGGCGTCGAAATCGTGCGTCACCGCGAGATGCAGGCCGGTGATTCCGTCGGCCGCGGCGTCGACGTGATGGCCCTTGGACTCCAGATAGTCGTACAGATTGGCCGCGATATCGGTGTCGTCCTCGATCAGCAGAATGCGCACGGCAGGGGTCCTGGCGGAAACGCCGGCAACTATACGACAAAGCCGCCGTCCTGCGATACAGTATGTGTGCGAGATGGTTCCGTGACCTATGGCACTCGATCCTGTTGCCCCACCCAAAGGCAAGCTCGTCGTCCGCAACGTCGGCCTGTTGCTGTCGGGGGATCTCGACCGCCCGATCCTGGACGCCGATACCGTGGTGGCGATCGACGGCCTGATCACCCAGGTCGGCAAACAGAAGGACTGCGACACCGCGCAGCCCGACACGCTGATCGACGCCAAGGGCGTGTGCCTGGCGCCGGGCCTGATCGACAGCCATGTGCATCCGGTGTTCGGCGACTGGACGCCGCGGCAGAATCAGCTCGGCTGGATCGATTCGACGTTGAACGGCGGGGTCACCAGCATGATCTCGGCGGGCGAGGTGCATCTGCCGGGACGGCCGAAGGACATCGTCGGGCTCAAGGCGCTGGCGATCACCGCGCAGCGCGCGTTCCACAACTTCCGCCCCGGCGGCGTGAAGGTGCTCGCCGGCGCGCCGGTGCTCGAGAAAGGAATGACGGAATCCGATTTCCGGGACCTGGCCCAGGCGGGTGTGACGCTGCTGGGCGAGGTCGGCCTGGGATCGGTCAAGGCCGGCGAGGAGGCGCGCCAGATGGTGGCGTGGGCGCGCAAGCACGGCATCCAGAGCACCATCCACACCGGCGGGCCGTCGATCCCCGGCTCGGGCCTGATCGACAAGGACGTCGTGCTGGAAGCCGACGCCGACGTCATCGGCCACATCAACGGCGGCCATACGGCGTTGCCGGAGGCGCACGTTTGCGAGCTGTGCGAGCGCTCCTCGCGCGCCATCGAGATCGTGCACAACGGCAACGAGAAGGTGGCAGTGGCCGCTGCGCAGGCAGCCCGCGACCGCGGGTGCCTGCAGCGCGTGATCCTGGGAACCGACGGACCGGCGGGGTCGGGCGTGCAGCCGCTCGGCATCCTGCGCATGATCGCGCTGCTGTCCAGCCTCGGTGGGATCCCGGCGGAGCAGGTGCTGTGTTTCGCCACCGGTAACACCGCACGCCTGCGCAAGCTCGACAGCGGTCTGATCGCGCCCGGCCGTGCAGCCGATTTCGTGTTCCTCGACCGCGCGCAGCACACCGCAGGCAGGACGCTGCTGGAGAGCGTGGCCCTGGGCGACATCCCCGGCGTGGGCATGGTGGTAATCGACGGCAGCGTGCGCTGCGGCCGCAGCCGCAACACCCCGCCGGCCACCGAAGTCCCCGTGCTCGTACAACACGACGCTGGAGGCCGATGATAGACTGATCCTCGGGGTCAGGGCTCGGAGCGGCCGGTGCCGCCCGGGGTTCGAGGACTTGTCGGAACAGGAGTGCTTCTACGGGAGGGGAACGATGCGCACAGTGACGCGACGGGAGTTTCTCATGGCTGCGACGGCCGGCGCAGCGGTAATGGCGAGCGGGATGGCCGGTATGCGAGCCGCCCTCGCCGCGGCCAAGGTCAAACCGAGCGAGCGTGACGCGCTGCTGGTGATCGACGTGCAGAACTGCTTCGTGCCGGGCGGGAGCTTGGCGGTGAAGGACGGCGACGCAATCGTTCCGCTGATCAATCGGATTGCGCAGAGCTTCCAGAACGTGGTGCTCACACAGGACTGGCACACGGCGGACCATGTATCGTTCGCCTCCCAGCACAGCGGCAAGAAGCCGTTCGAAGCGATTCAGCTCTCATACGGTACTCAAGTGCTGTGGCCCGACCACTGCGTCCAGGGGACCGAGGGTGCCGCGATCGTCAGCGGCATCCAGATCCCGCACGCCCAGCTCATCATCCGCAAGGGGTACCACCGCGACGTGGATAGCTACTCCGCCTTCCTCGAAGCGGATCGCAAGACCGAGACCGGTTTGGCCGGCTACTTGAAGGCACGCAAGATCAACCGCGTGTTCGTGTGCGGGCTCGCCACCGATTACTGTGTAGCATGGTCGGCGATGGATGCGCGCAAGTTCGGCCTCGAGGCTGCCGTCATCGAAGACGCCTGCAGGGGTATCGACCTGAACGGCTCGATCGCGGCGGCGTGGAAGGACATGACGAAGGTCGGGGTGAAACGCATGCAATCGGGCGACATCGAAACGGCCTGAGGGGACCGCCGGTCCTCGAAACCAAGACGGGCGAGGAACTCCTCGCCCGTTTGGCTTTTACAAGGTCTGCCGGTTGCGCTCGATGGCTTCGCGCACCAGGTCCGTGAGTCCTTCACCCCGGTGCTCGTCCACCCATCGCAGGATCTCGCGCCGCATGCGCGGGTCCCAGAAGCGCTTCAGGTGACCGGCGATGCCCTCCAGCGCCGCTTGTCGGTCCGGCTCGGCCTGGAAGAACTCGCCGATGCGGTTGGCCATGTGGATCAGCTTGTCCGGATCCACATCGCGCCCCGCCGGATCACGCCCGCTCCCGCTGCCGGTGCTCCAGCAGCTCGTGCTGCTGGTGATCGATCTCGGTGAAGTGGCGCTGCCACTCCGAGGGCTGGCTGACGCGCGTCACCTGGACCGCCGTCACCTTGTACTCCGGGCAGTTGGTGGCCCAGTCGGAGATGTCGGTGGTGACCACGTTGGCGCCCGAGAACGGGTGGTGGAAGGTGGTGTAAACCACGCCCGGCTGGATGCGCTCGGTGATATGCGCGCGCAGCACGGTCTCGCCTGCGCGGCTGCGCACGCCTACCCAATCGCCCTCGCGCACGCCGCGCTGCTCGGCGTCGTGCGGATGGATCTCGAGCTTGTCCTCGTCGTGCCACACCACGTTGGCGGTGCGGCGCGTCTGCGCGCCGACGTTGTACTGCGACAGGACGCGGCCGGTAGTGAGCAGCAGCGGGAACATGCGGGTGGTGCGCTCGTCGGTCGGCACGTACGCGGTGAGCATGAACTTGCCCTTGCCGCGCACGAACTCGTCGACGTGCATCACCGGCGTGCCCTCGGGGCTGCGCTCGTTGCACGGCCATTGGATGCTGCCCAGGCGGTCGAGCTTGGCGTAGCTCATGCCGTGGAAAGTGGGCGTCAGCCGCGCGATCTCCTCCATGATCTCCGACGGATGCCGGTAATGCATCGGGTAGCCGAGCGCGTTCGACAGCGCCGCGGTCACCTCCCAGTCCGCCAGGCCGGGCAGCGGCGTCATCACCTTGCGCACGCGCGAGACGCGGCGCTCGGCGTTGGTGAAGGTGCCGTCCTTCTCCAGGAAGGACGAGCCGGGCAGGAACACGTGCGCGAACTTCGCCGTCTCGTTCAGGAACAGGTCCTGCACCACCAGGCATTCCAGGCCACTCAACGCCGCGGTGACGTGCTGCGTGTCCGGATCGGACTGGGCGATGTCCTCGCCCTGCACGTACAGGCCCTTGAACGAGCCGTCCAGCGCCGCATCCAGCATGTTCGGGATGCGCAGACCCGGCTCGCTCTCCAGCGTGACGCCCCAGGCCGTCTCGAACAGCGCGCGGGTGGCGGCGTCCGAGATGTGGCGGTAGCCCGGCAGCTCGTGCGGGAAGGAGCCCATGTCGCAGGAGCCCTGCACGTTGTTCTGGCCGCGCAGCGGATTGACGCCCACGCCCGGGCGTCCCAGGTTGCCGGTCAGCATGGCCAGGTTGGCGATGCCGATCACCATGGTCGAGCCCTGACTGTGCTCGGTCACGCCCAGGCCGTAGTAGATGGCGCCGTTTCCGCCGGTGGCGTACAGGCGCGCCGCACCGCGCAGGTCGGCCGCGGGGACGCCGGTGATCGGCTCCATCGCCTCCGGCGCGTTATGCGGCTGCACGATGAACGCCTTCCACTTCTCGAATTCCTTGAGATCGCAGCGCGCGCGCACGAACGCTTCGTTCCACAGCCCTTCGGTGACGATGGTATGCGCGAGCGCGTTGATCACCGCGACGTTGGTGCCCGGCCGCAGCTGCAGGTGATAGGCGGCCTCGACGTGCGGCTGGCGCACCAGGTCGATGGTGCGCGGATCGACCACGATCAGCTTCGCGCCCTCGCGCAGCCGTTGTTTCAA
>DATBMG010000133.1:0-37624 GCA_036554965.1 Burkholderiales bacterium | reverse complement strand
GGCCGTCGAGTCGGCGTTCGTGTCGGTCGATCCGCGCGACGGCGCGATCCGCGCGCTCGTCGGCGGCTTCGACTTCAGCCGCAATCAGTACAACCACGTCACGCAGGCGCTGCGCCAGCCGGGCTCGAGCTTCAAGCCGTTCATCTACTCGGCCGCCCTGGAGAAGGGCTTCACACCGGCCACGGTGATCAACGATGCGCCGATCCTGATCGACGCCGCCGAAACCGGCTCGGTGCCGTGGGAGCCGAAGAACTTCGAGGGCGACTTCGACGGGCCGACCCGCATGCGCACGGCGCTCACCAAGTCCAAGAACCTGGTGTCGATCCGCATCCTGCAGGCGATCGGCCCGCAATACGCGCAGGATTACATCAGTCGCTTCGGCTTCGACCCCAAGCTGCATCCCGCCTACCTGACCATGGCGCTCGGTGCGGGCTCGGTCACCATGATGGACATGGCCGCCGCCTATTCGGTGTTCGCCAACAGCGGCTACCGTGTGACGCCCTACTTCATCACGCGCGTGGAGGACGGCACCGGCAAGGTGCTGGCCCGCGCCGCACCCGTGCGCGCCTCCGAGGGCGCGCAGCGCGTGATCGATATCCGCAACGCCTACGTGATGTTCAGCATGATGCAGGACGTCATCCGCGGCGGCACCGGTGCGCGCGCCATGCAGCTGGGACGCAACGATCTGGCGGGCAAGACCGGCACCACCAACGATCAGATGGACGCCTGGTTTGCCGGCTTCCAGCGCCGCCTCACATCGGTGGTCTGGGTCGGCTTCGATCTGCCGCGCTCGCTCGGTCCCAATGAGACCGGAGCCGTGGCCGCGCTGCCGATCTGGATCGACTATATGGGCAACGTGCTGGGCGCGATCCCCGAGGAGACTCCGCTGGTGCCGGAAGGCGTGGTGGCGGCGCGCATCAACCCGGAGACCGGGCTGCGCGATCCCAGCGGCGAGAGCGGGCTGGTCGAGTACTTCTTCCACGAGAACCTGCCGCCCGAGGGCGACCCTGCGCTGCCGGTGGAGGCCGACACAATCCCCTCGGAGCGCCCGCCCGAGGACGTCAAGAGCGACCTGTACTGATGAGCAAGGAAACGCCGGCCAACCGGCAGCAGATGCGCAACCGCATCGCGCACCTGGCCGCGCGCATGATCGCCCAGGACGGCATCAGCGATTACGGCCTGGCTAAGCGCAAAGCGGCGCGCCAGGCGGGCGCCCCCGACTCGCGCAACCTGCCGACCAATCTGGAGATCGAGGACGCCTTGCGCGCCTATCAGCAGCTGTACCAAGCCGACGAGCACCCGGAGCGGGTACAGCGCCTGCGCGAACTCGCGCTCGAGACCATGCGCATGCTGACGAGCTTCAACCCATTCCTCACCGGCGCGGTGCTGTCCGGCGCTGTGGGGCGCCATGCCGACGTGCATCTGCAGGTGTACACCGACAACCTCAAGGCGCTCGAGATGTTCCTCCACAACCAGCGGATCCCGTTCCGGGTGCGCGAGCAGCGCGTGTGGATCGGCGATACTCCGGCACTGGTGCCGGACTTGGTGATCGGCACCGCGGACGCCGATATCCACATCACCGTGTTGTCCCCGGTGCAACGCCGCCAGCCGCTGCGCCTGTCGCTGGACGGCCGGCCCCTGGAGCGCGCGCCGATCGCGTCCGTCGAGGTGCTGGTCGCAGGCGGCTGAGCCGTTCGCAACGCCCTACCGGCAGGCGGCGGTTCTCAAGCGGCTCTCAGAGCCTCGACGGCGTCGAGGGCGAAGTAAGTCAGGATGCCGTCCGCGCCGGCGCGCTTGAAAGCGAGCAGGGCCTCGAGCACGCACTTGCGCTCGTCCAGCCAGCCATTCTGGAATGCCGCTTTCAGCATCGCGTACTCGCCGCTCACCTGGTAGACGAAGGTGGGAGCACGGTACGCGTCCTTTACTCTGCGCACGATGTCGAGATAAGGCAGGCCGGGCTTGACCATCACCATGTCCGCGCCCTCCTCCAAGTCCAGGCCTACCTCCCACAACGCTTCGTCGCCGTTGCCCGGGTCCATCTGGTAAGTGAGCTTGTCGCCCTGGCCCAGGTTGGCGGCCGACCCGACGGCGTCTCGGAACGGCCCGTAGAAGGCGGACGCGTACTTCGCCGCATAGGCCATGATGCGCGTATGGATGAAGCCCCCGCCGTCGAGCGCCGCGCGCAGCGCTCCCACCCGGCCATCCATCATGTCGGAGGGGGCCACGATGTCCACTCCCGCCTCCGCTTGAGTGAGCGCCTGCTTCTGCAGAATAGCAATGGTCTCGTCGTTGAGAATATAGCCGGCGTCGTCGATGACGCCGTCCTGGCCGTGGCTGGTGAAGGGGTCGAGCGCGACGTCGGTCATCACACCCAGCTCGGGAAACCGCTTTTTCAAGCCGGCGACCACCCGCGGAACGAGGCCTTTCGGGTTCATCGCCTCGCGGCCATCGGGCGTCTTGAGACGCGGCTCGATGGCGGGAAACAAGGCCAAGGCGGGAACGCCCAGCCGGAGGCAACGCTCCGCCACCGGCAGTAGCCGGTCCAGCGTAAGGCGGCTGACGCCCGGCATCGACGGCACCGGCTGCGCATTGCCTTCCCCCTCGATCACGAACACCGGATAGATCAGATCATCGGCGGTAAGCGTGTGCTCACGCACCAGGCGCCGGGAAAAACCGTCATGCCGATTGCGACGCATGCGCCGCTGCGGGTATCTGCCGAGGACTGACATGGGGACTGGAGAGGGCGGTTACGGCATTTAACGTTTCGGGAACTTCCCATGCACGCCGGGACTCATATAAACAGACGGTTTCGTCTCCCGCTTTTCCTCCCTGAGCGGGTGCCTTAATCCAAAATTGAGGCTTTTGCCCCCGGTTTTTCCCCTTTAGCCGGGGGCTTTTCTTTGCGCGTCGGAATTGTACTCCGCGGGTGCTTCGCTCTGTCCGCCCAGCAACCCGGCGACGAACGCTTGCGCCGCCTCGACGCCCAGGCGCGAGACGGCCGAGAACAGGATCGCGCGCGTACCGGGATAGGATCGCTCCAAGGTGGCGCACACCGTATCGAGCTGTCGCTTCGCCTGCTGCCGGGAAAGCTTGTCGGCTTTGGTGAGCAGCGCCAGCACCGGCTTTGCAGTCGGTGCAAACCAGTCGAGCAGCGCGCGATCGAGCGGCGTCAGCGGGCGGCGCACATCCATGATCAGCACCAGCCCTCGCAGCGATGCACGATTCTGCAGGTACGCGCTCAGCATCCGCGCCCAGCGTTGCTGCAGCTCGGATGCGACGCGCGCGTACCCATAGCCGGGCAGATCCACCAGGTGGCGCCCGGCGCCCAGGGCGTAGAAGTTCACCTGCTGCGTACGCCCCGGCGTCTTGCTCACGAAAGCAAGGCGCCGGCGGTTGGTGATGGCGTTGATCGCGCTCGACTTGCCTGCGTTCGAACGCCCGGCAAACGCGACCTCGGAGCCGCGATCGGGCGGAAGCTGCGACCAGTCGGCGGCGCCAATCTGAAACTGGGCCTTCTCCAGCATGGTTGGTGAGGCGTATTAGGCTAGAATGCGCGCCTGTTTCGGGCCGGGCACGGCCCTCACCGTTCGGGAGTGGGAATGAAGCATCTTGCAGCGGCGGCTTTCGCCGCGGCACTGGCGGCGTCGCCCGCCGCCGCCCAGTCGGATGCGGCGAAAGCCGGGGACGCGGCCAAGGGACAGACGATCGCCGCCGGTGTGTGCGCAGCCTGCCATGGCGCCGACGGCAACAGCCCGATCGCCGCCAACCCGAACCTCGCCGGGCAGCATGCCGAATACCTCGTCAAGCAGCTCCAGAACTACAAGTCGGGCGAGCGCACCAACCCGATCATGACCGGCATCGCGGCGACTCTGTCCGACGCGGACGTGCGCGACGTCGCCGCGTACTACGCGGGGCAGGGGCCCCGGCCCGGTCTCGCGCGCGACGCCAAGCTGGCGAGCGCCGGGCGCGCCCTCTACCGCGGCGGTAACAGCGCATCGGGCGTGGCCGCCTGCTCGGGCTGTCATTCGCCAAACGGGGCCGGCATCCCCGTGCAGTATCCGCGGCTCAAGGGACAGCACGGCGAATATACCGCAGCACAGCTCAAGGCCTTCCGCAGCGGCGAACGCGCCAACGATCCCGCATCCATGATGCGCGGGGTCGCGGCACGCATGAGCGATGCGGAGATCGCAGCGGTGGCCGAGTACATCTCCGGGCTCAAGTAAGCCGAACGGCTGGCGCGTTCAGCGGCCCATCTCGGCGAATGCGCGCCGCGCGGCGGCAACCGTGGCCTCGAGGTCCTCGGCGCTGTGCGCGCAGGACACGAAGCCCGCTTCGAACGCAGACGGCGCGAAGTACACTCCCTGCTGCAGCATGGCGTGGAAGAAGCGGTTGAACGCCTCCCGGTCGGTTTGCATCACTTCCGCGAAGCTGCGCGGCGGCTGCACGGAGAAATACAGCCCGAACATTCCCCCCACCGATTGTGCGCTGAAGCGCACACCGGCCTCGCGCGCGGCGCGCGCCAGGCCATCGGTCAGGTTGGTCGCGGTAGCTTCCAGGCGGGTGTAGAACCCGGGCGCCTGCACCGCCTTCAGCGTCGCCAGGCCCGCAGCCACCGCCAGCGGATTGCCGGACAGCGTTCCTGCCTGATATACGGGCCCCAGCGGCGCGATGCACTGCATGATGTCGCGCCGTCCGCCGAAGGCGCCGAGTGGCATGCCGCCGCCGACCACCTTGCCCAGCGTGGTCAGATCCGGGCGGATGCCGTACAGCCCCTGCGCGCCTTGCAGGCCGACGCGAAAGCCGGTCATGACCTCGTCGAAGATGAGCACAGCACCGTGGCGCATGCACAGCTCACGCAAGCCGGTGAGGAAGCTCTCCGATCCCTGCACCAGATTCATGTTGCCGGCCACCGGCTCGACGATCACGCCGGCGATGTCCCGCCCCTGCTCGCGGAAGGCGCGCTCCAGGCCCGCGAGGTCGTTGAAGGCGAGCACCAGGGTGTGCGCGGTCACCTCTGGCGGCACGCCCGCCGAACTGGGAACGCCCAGCGTGAGGGCGCCCGAACCGGCCTTCACCAGCAGCGCGTCGGCGTGCCCGTGATAGCAGCCCTCGAACTTGACGATGCGGTTGCGGCCGGTGAAACCGCGCGCGAGCCGGATCGCGGTCATGGTGGCCTCGGTGCCGGAGCTCACCAGCCGCACCAGCTCGAGCGACGGCAGCAGGCGCGTGAGCAGCGCCGCCATCTCGTATTCGGCCTCGGTCGGCGCGCCGAAGCTCAAGCCGTCCTGCGCGGCGCGCCGCACCGCATCGACCACGTCCGGATGCGCGTGCCCCAGCACCAGCGGCCCCCAGGAGCCGACGTAGTCGATATAGCGCTTGCCGTCGGCATCCCAGAAGTGCGCGCCTTGCGCACGCTGAAAGAACACCGGGGTCCCGCCCACTGCGCGGAAGGCGCGCACCGGCGAGTTCACTCCGCCTGGAATGACCTGCTGGGAAAGCTCGAACAGGGTTTCGTTTCTGCTCTTCATAGCGCGGGCATGGTCGGTTGCTGGAACAGTCGCGAGAACGCGCACGCGGCGGCGAACGTGTCAGGCACACTGAACAGCGCGGTGATCACCGCCACTGCGTCGGCCCCGGCCTCGATCACGCGTGCGGCATTGTCCCGGTCGATGCCGCCGATCGCCACCAGCGGCAGGCGCCAGCGCCGCCGCGCCTGACGCAGCAGCTCGAGCGACGGGCGCACTGCGTCCGGTTTCACCGTGGACGGGAAGAAACTCCCGAAGGCGAGGTAATCCGCGCCGGCCTGCACCGCGCGCTCGGCATGTGCCAGATCGTCGTAGCAGGAAGCGCCGATCAGCGCGCCACGCCCGACGCGCGCGCGCGCCACCGCCACAGCCACGTCGTCGCGGCCCAAGTGCACACCGTCCGCCCCGAGCTGCAGGGCGAGATCCACATCGTCGTTCACGACGAACAGCGCGCCATGCGCACGGCACGCGTGCAACAGCCGCTGCGCCTGGCGGCGTCTTACTTGCGCATCGGCGTGCTTGCCGCGGTATTGAACCGCGCGCGCTCCGCCGCGCAGGGCCTGCTCCACACGCTCGGCGAGCCAGGCGTCGTCGAGCGTGTCCGGCGTCACCGCGTACAGGCCATGCAGGTGCAACGCATCCATCCCGGCGCGGGCTATGCCTGCCCTTCCTGCTCCTCGTCGCGCGCCCAGAACAGGCGGTCGGGGATGTGCTGGCCCATCCCCGGACGATAAGCCGCGCCCAGCGCCTGCCAGGTGTATTCCTGCGCGTCGCGCACGGCCTCGGCGACGTCGAGCCCGTTGGCTAGCGTCGCGGCGATGGCCGCTGCGAGCGTGCAACCCGACCCGTGGAAGGCGCCGGGCAGGCGCTGCCAGCGGTCGCTGCGCACCACGCCTTCGCGCGAGTAGAGCGTGTTGACCACCTCGGGCGTGTTCTCGTGCGTGCCGGTGATCAGGACGAACTCGGTGCCCAGCGTGAGCAAACGGCGCGCGCACTCGTCGAGCGCAGGGTAATCGCTCTCGTCGCCGTCCTGCGCCAGGCGCCGCGCTTCCAGGCTGTTGGGCGTGAGCACAGTGGTCTGCGGGACCAGCAGCTCGCGCATGGCGGTGATGATCTCGTCGGTCGCCAACTCGTCGCCGCGGCCCGAAGCCAACACCGGATCGAGCACCAGCGGCACCTCCGGATAATCGGACACGATCTCGGCGATGGCGGCGATGATCTCGACGCTGCCGAGCAATCCGACCTTGAACACGCTCACCGGCATGTCTTCCAGCACGCAACGCGCCTGGTCCGCCACCCATTCGGCGTCGAGCGCGAGCACGTCCTCGACGCCTGCGGTGTCCTGGATGGTGATCGCGGTGACCACCGACAGCGGGTGGCAGCCCATGCTCGACAGCGTGAGGATGTCCGCCTGCAGCCCCGCGCCTGCGCTCGGATCGGTGGCGGCGAACGCGAGGACGATCGGGGGCGATTCGGGCATGAAGTAGGTTGCGAGGGGGGATTTGTTAGAATTCGATTCTACTCTAAAAGAGCCACCCCCAAAGACAACGACAGAACGATGAGCTCGCAAGCAGCGCCGTACCGCACCTACATGTGTCTCATCTGCGGTTTCATCTACGAAGAAGCGGTCGGCCTGCCCGAGGAAGGCATCGCGCCGGGAACACGCTGGGAAGATGTGCCGGTGAACTGGGTATGCCCGGAGTGCGGCGCGCGCAAGGAAGACTTCGAGCTGGTCGAAGTCTGAGATACGGAGGTTTTCGATCATGCGTATCCTGCACACGATGCTGCGCGTCGGCGATCTCGACCGCTCGCTGGCGTTCTACACCCAGGTGCTCGGCATGCGGCTGCTGCGGCGCCGGGAGTATCCGGACGGCAAGTTCACGCTCGCCTTCGTGGGCTACGGCGACGAGGAGCGGGACGCGGTGCTGGAGCTCACCTACAACTGGGGCGTGGACAAGTACGAGCTGGGCAACGCCTACGGTCACATCGCCGTCGAAGTGGACGACGCCCAGCGCGCCTGCGCGGAGGTGCGCAAGCGCGGCGGCAAGGTCACGCGCGAGGCCGGGCCGATGAAGCACGGCAGCACGGTGATCGCCTTCGTCGAAGACCCCGACGGCTACAAGATCGAGTTCATCCAGCGCAAAGCGACTTAGCTCAGGTGTGCGGTTTCGCAGACACCACGTCGGCCAGCCGCACGAACTGCGCGACCGACAGCGCCTCGGGCCTCAGGCCCGGGTCGATCCGGGCGGCACTGAAATCGCCTTCCTCGACGCGATCGCGCAGCGCATTGCGCAGCGTCTTGCGCCGCTGCGTGAACGCCTTGGCCACCAGCGCGGCGAGCACGCTCTCGTCGAGGGCGGGCCAGGGCAGCGGGCGGCGCGGCGTCAGCCGCACCAGCGCCGACTCCACCGCCGGCACTGGCCGGAATGCGCCCGCCGCGACGCGCAGCAGCTCGTGCGGCTCGAAGCGATACTGCAGCATCACCGACAGCCGCCCGTAATCCTTGCCGCCCGGCTCGGCGGCGATGCGACGCACCACTTCGCGCTGCAGCATGAAATGGCAGTCTTGCAGGCAGGCCACACAGTCTGCAAGGTGGAACAGCAGCGGCGTCGAGATGTTGTAGGGCAGGTTGCCTACCAGACGCAGCGGCGCGCCCAGGGCGCAGAAGTCGAACCGCAGCGCATCGGCGATGTGCATGCGCAGCCGCTCCGGGCCGAAGCGCACGGCCAGCGCTGCCGCAAGGTCGCGGTCGATCTCCACCGCATCCAGGCTGGGCAGCCGCTGCAGCAGCGGCTCGGTGAGCGCACCCAGGCCGGGCCCGATCTCCACCACGCGCTCGCCCGGCTGCGGCGAGATTGCCTCGACGATGGCCGCGATCAGTGCGCGGTCCACCAGGAAATGCTGCCCGAAGCGCTTGCGCGGAACGTGGTGCGCAAGGCGCCTCACGCCGGGCGCCTCACTTGTCCTCGAGCTTGTATTCCACGTACGCCTTGTCGCGCTGCTGGCGCACCCATTCCTGCCACTGCTCGTCCGACTTGCGCGAACGAATCGCCTGGCGCGCCTGGATGCGCTGGCGGTCCTTGGACATGTCCTGCTCGCGGCGCTCCAGCACCTGCACGATGTGCCAGCCGAAGGCGGTCTTGAACGGCTTGCTCACCTGCCCCTGCTGCAGGGCCGCCATGGCGCGCTCGAACTCCGGCACCGTGTCTCCCGGCGACACCCAGCCCAGGTCGCCTCCGCGGGCCGCGGTGGTGTCGTCCGAGTGCAGCCGCGCCAGCTCGGCGAAATCGGCGCCGTTCTCGATGCGGTCCTTGAGCTCGCCCAGGCGGTTACGCGCATCGTTCTCGGACACCACCTCGTTCAACCGCACCAGGATATGGCGCGCGTGCGTCTGGTTGACCAGGATCGGCGTGTCGTTGCCGCGCTTGTCGTTGAGCTTCAGGATGTGGAAACCGGCCGGGCTGCGCACGATGTCGGACACCTGACCCACCTTCAGGGCCTTGAGAGCCTGCAGGAAGATCGTCGGCAGCCGGCCCGCCGGGCGCCATCCCATGTCGCCACCCTGCAGCGCATCGGGCGCGTCGGAGTAACTCGCCGCGGCCTGCCGGAAGTCGCCGCCCTGCCGGATCTGCGCCAGCGCGGTCTCGGCGCGGCCGCGACGCAGCTTCAGTTCCTCGGGGCTCGCCTGCTCCGGCACCGTCACCAGGATATGGGACAGATTGTATTCGTCCACGCGTTCCGGCTGCGCCTCCTGGGTGCGCAGGAAGTTCTGGATCTCCGTGTCGGTCACCGAGATCTTGGCTTCGACCTCGCGCTCTCGCAGCTTGGAGATCAGCAGCTCGCCGCGCAGGTCCTCGCGGAAGCGGGCGAACGGCACACCGCTCTGCTCCACCGCCTGGCGCAGGTCGGCGCTTTTCAGCTTGTTCTCGGCGGCGATGCGCTCGAGGGCCGCCTCTACCTCGGGGTCGGTTACGCGCAACCCGGTCTGCCGTGCGTACTGCATCAGCACGTTCTTCGTGATCAGCCGCTCGAGGAGCTGCTTCTCCAGCACGTCGCGCTGGGGCAGGGGTGTGCCCTGGCGGCGCAGCGTTTCCTGCGCAATGCCGTTTTCCCGGTCGAGCTCCACACGGGTGATCACATCGGCGTTGACCACCGCCACAATGCGGTCGAGCAGCTCGACGCGCTGTGCCGCGGCCGGCGCAGCCAGCGCCGCGAGAATAGCCAGCAGCGCGCCGGCGCGGGCGACGCCGCACCGCGGTGTCGCGGGCAGGTGCGGGAAAGGGATGGCTGCGGGTGGATTCATCGATACTCCAGGCCGGGATAGTAGACCTCCGGCGCGGCCGACTGTCCGCCGGTGGTCTGGTAGCCGACGATGCTCTGCCGCAGCAGCTCGAGCGGGCTGATGCCCAGACGCGACAGGCCGCTCAGCTCGAGTTGAGCGAAGAAGGCATTGGAGCGTTCGTTGGTGGCGGTGACAAAGCTGTGCGCGACGAACCGCGCCGCCCAGCAATTCGCACTGTACTCAAGGCCCACCAGGCCCTGCAGCAGCTCGTGGCCGTCGAGCGCATAGTTCCAGCGCGCCAGGCCCGACCAGCGCCGCGACAGCGGCCACTGGGCGGCGAGATCCACCTGCTCCAGCACGTCGCGCGTGAACCGAGAGCCCAGATTCACGACCTTGCCGGGCTGCGGCCGGTAGCGCAGTACGCTGTTGAATTTCTCGAACTCCCCGCCGTCCACGTTGTATTGCAAGCCCATGCTCGCCGACCAGTTGCGCGTCAGGTTACCGGCAAGCCCCGCCAGCAGGTCGGAGCGGTTTGAACTGCGCACCTGGTTGTTCAGGGTCACCTCCTGCTCTTTGAAGTAGTAGCGCTGGCCGAGCGTGGCGCGCACCCACTCGGCGCCCGAGGCGGGTTCGATCAGCCGGCTGGTCACCGCAGCGGTGATCTGGTCGGCATCGTTGATGCGATCCCAGCCGGTGAACTGATTCTCGGTGAAGATCTGCGCCAGGTTGAAGTCGGCTTGCGAGGTGTCGAACAGGGGCAGATCGTCCTGGCGCTCGAACGGGATGCGCACGTAGTATAGCCGCGGCTCCAGCGTCTGACGATAGCTGCGCCCGAAGAACGCGGTCGCGCGGTCGAAAGCCATGCCGCTGTCCACGCTGAATATCGGCAGGGTGCGGGTGTCGTCGCTGCGCGAACCCTCCTGGTAGGCGTAGATCGTATGGTTGACGCCGAACTTGGGTGCCACGTACCAGAACGAACCGCGCACCGGGAACACGGCCGCCGGGTAGTACACCTGCCGCAGCGCGCTCAGCTTGTCCGGGTGATCGAAATCGACCACCTCGCCGAAGAACTGCAGATCGAACCCGCGCAGGTTCTGCTGTGCGGCGTTGAGCACCAGCTGCGGGACGCGGGCGTAAGGCTCGTCCACCGGCGCCAGCGGGTCCTGCAAGGTCTGGAAGCGTTGCGAACGGCCCATCAGGCTCCACCAGTCGCCGTTGTAGCTGAGCCCGAGCTCGCGCGGCAAGTTGGTCTGGGAAGTGGCCGCGATCTTGTTGGACAGATCGACGAAGTAGGTGTCGTCGGACACGCCTTGGTAGTTCACCCAGCCGCGCAGGCGCTGGGTGAGCAGCTGCGAGTGCTGGAAGCTGTAGCCCCAGCGCGTGTCGCCGTCTTTCTCCTGATCGTCGGGCAGCACGTCCGCGCGCAGCTGCCCGTTGAAGCTGGGCCGCAGATAGCGCACCTCGTTGTTGATCTGCAGTCCGCGCTTGGCGAGCACCCGTGGCGCGATGGTGTAGTCGTAGTTCGGCGCGATGTTCCAGTAGAACGGCAGCATGGCTTCGAAGCCGCTGTTGTTGCTGGTGCCGACGACCGGCGTCAGGAAGCCGGTCTTGCGGCGGCTGCTCAACGGGAAGTCGATCCAGGGGGTGTACAGGATCGGCACGCCCTTGAACACCAGCGTGGCGTTGCGTGCCGTCCCCACGTCGCGCAGGCGATCCAGGTCCAGCTGCCCCACGCGTAGATACCAGTCGTCATCGCCCACCTCGCAGTTGGTGTAGGTGGCGCGTTCTGCGCGGTAGCGGTCGCGGTCGCGCACGCTGATACGATTGGCCTGGCCGCGGCTGCGGATCTGGGAGAATTGGAAGCGTGGCTTCTGGATGTAACCCGACTCGGTGTCCAGATCGTAGTAGGCCTCGTCGCCGGCGATCACATCGCCCAAACGGTTCGACTCGACGTTTCCGCTGGCGCTGACGGCGTTGTCCGGGATCGAGTAGCGCAGCCGGTCCGCGAACAGAGTCTGCCCGCGTCGCCGCACCACCACGCTGCCGCTCGCCTCCACATAGCGGTCCTGAACGCCCTCGATGCGGTCGGCCTCGAGAAACAGCGGCAACTCCTCCCCGGGGCCGGGCGCGATCGGCGCCATCAACTCGCGCTCCAGCCTGAGTCCAAGGCCGCCGCGGTCGGGGTGGAGCGATGCTCCCTGGTCGGAGGAGGTCTGGGCCAGCGCTGCGGGAAGCGTCCACAGGCCGACGACGAACGCCAGCGCCGCCCGCGCGGCGCGACCGGTTTCTGCCATTTAGGCCAGGCTATGATTTGCCGATAAAATCGCACAAAAGCACGCTCCAGGCAAACACGCGACTTGAGCCGCAATCTCCAGTTCGAGCAGTGGCTTGCGCAGCACTACGCGGCGCGCCGCTTCACTTTCGCCCCCGCCTCCGAGGACGCCAGCTTCCGGCGCTATCTGCGGGTCACGCCGGAAACGGGCCCAACCGTCATCCTCATGGATGCGCCGCCGGAGCGCGAGGATTGCCGGCCCTACGTCGAGGTCGCGCGCCTGTTCGCCGCCGCCGGCGTGCACGTGCCGGAGGTGCTCGCGGCGGATCTCGAAAACGGCTATCTCCTGCTGTCGGACCTCGGTAATCGGACGTACCTGCAGGCGCTGCAAGACCAGGGCTCGGCGAGTGCTCTGTACGACGACGCCAGCGATGCGCTGGTGCGCATCCAGCTCGCGAGCCGCCCAGGCGTGCTGCCGCCCTACGACCGCGCTTTGCTGCTGCGCGAGATGCGGTTGTTTCCCGACTGGTACGTCGCCAGGCACCTTGGGGTGACCTTGACCGCGGCCCTGAACGAGGCGCTGGACCTGGTCTTCGAGCGCATCCTCGCCAACAGCCTGGCGCAGCCCTGCGTGTACGTGCACCGCGACTACCACTCGCGCAACCTGATGGTGACCACTCCGAATCCCGGAATCCTGGATTTCCAGGACGCCGTGTACGGGCCGATCACCTACGATCTCGTGTCGTTGCTGAAGGACGCCTATGTCAGCTGGGACGAGGCGACGATCCTCGACTGGGCGGTGCGCTACTGGGAAAAGGCGCGCAAGGCCGGGTTGCCGGTGGGCTCGGACTTCGCCGCCTTCTACCGCGACTTCGAATGGATGGGCGCGCAGCGCCACATCAAGGTGCTCGGCATCTTCGCGCGCCTGTTCCACCGCGACGGCAAGAACGGTTACCTGAAGGATATGCCGTTGGTCTTGCGTTACCTGCGCCACACCTGCGAGCGCTACAGCGAGCTGCACCCCCTGCTGCGCCTGCTCGACCAGCTCGAGCAGAGGCAAGCGAGCGCGGGTTACACCTTCTGACTGACGGAGAGCCACGTCGCATGCGCGTGATGATCCTGGCCGCCGGCCGCGGCGAGCGCATGCGGCCGCTGACCGATGCCACGCCCAAGCCCCTGCTGCCCCTGGCCGGCAAGCCGCTGATCGTGTGGCATCTCGAGCGTCTGGCCGCCGCGGGCTTGCGCGATGTCGTGATCAACCACGCGTGGCTCGGAGAGCAGATCGAAGCGCTGCTCGGAGACGGCACCCGTTACGGCGTGCGCATCCGTTACTCGGCCGAGGGCAGCGCGCTGGGAACCGCCGGCGGCATCGCGCGCGCCCTGCCTTTACTCGACGCGGGCACGTTTCTGGTGGTCAACGGAGATGTGTACACGAAAGTCGACTTCGCGGCCCTGGCGGCGCGCGCGTCCGACATCGGCCCGAACGCGGCGCTCGCGCACTTGGTGCTGGTGTCCAATCCGGAACATCATCCCGACGGAGATTTCGCGCTGGAGGGCGGGCGCGTGCACAGCGCGGGTGCGCACCGGCTGACGTTCTCGGGCGTGGGCCTGTACGCACCGCAAATGTTCGCAGGGATCCCGTCCGGCGCGCGGGCACAGCTCGCACCGCTGCTGTACAAGGCTATGGCCGAGGGCCGGGTCACGGGCGAGCATTTCACCGGCTGCTGGACCGATGTGGGCACGCCCGAGCGCCTGGCGCAGCTCGATGCGCAGCTGCGTGCGCGTCCGACTTGAGAGGAAGCAGACGATGCTGTACATCCCCAGCAGCTTCGCCGAGAACGATCGCGCCACCTTGCAGGCGTTCATCGCAGCGCACGGCTTCGCCACACTGATCTCGCCCGACCCAGAAGATCCCCAGGTCACGCACCTGCCGCTCCTCCTGGACCCGGCGCGCGGCACGCTGGGCACGCTCCTGGGGCACGTCGCCCGCGCCAACCCGCACTGGCGTCAGCTCGAATCCAGGAGCCAGGTGTTGGCGATCTTCCATGGCCCGCACGCCTACGTTTCGCCGAGCTGGTACGTGCATCATCCGAGCGTGCCGACTTGGAACTACGCGGTGGTGCACGTGCATGGCCGCGCGCGCGTCACGGACGATGCCCGGGAGCTGGAGCGCATCGTGTGGCGGCTGGTGGAGAAGTACGAAAGCGCGCGCCCTCAGCCCTGGAGCATGCAGCTTCCCGCCGACTACCAGGCGCAGATGCTGTCCGGGATCGTCGGCTTCGAGATCGAGATCGTACGCATCAGCGGTAAGTTCAAGCTGAGCCAGAACCGGCCGGTGGCGGACCGCCCGCGCGTCGTCGAGGCCCTGTCCGGGGGCGGGTCTCACGAGCGGGAGGTGGCGCAGATGATGAGGTCGGTGACGCCTTTATAATGCAGCCTACCATGCTCGACATTTCCATCTACCGCGAGCGCCGCCAGCGTCTCACCCGCCAGATGGGTCGGGGCGTGGCGGTGATCTCCACCGCCCCGGAGCGCCTGCGCAACCGCGACGCGCATTATCCGTTCCGCTTCGACAGCTACTTCCACTATCTCACCGGCTTCCCCGAGCCGGAGGCGGTCGTGGTGATCCTGGCCGGCGACCAGGCGAAGAGCCTGATCTTCTGCCGCGACAAGGATCTCGAGCGCGAGATCTGGGACGGCTTCCGCTACGGGCCGGAAGCGGCGCGGCAGGTGTTCGGCTTCGACGAAGGGCACCCGTTCTCCAAGCTCGACGAGATGATGCCGGGGCTGCTCGCCGACCAGCCGGCGATCTTCTGCGACGTCGGCGAGAACAGCGAGTGGGACGCGCGCCTGATCCAGTGGCTCAACGCGGTGCGCGCGCAGGTGCGCACCGGTGTGTCGGCTCCCGGTGAGATCCGCGACGTGCGCAAGCTGCTCGACGAGATGCGCCTGATCAAGGACGCGGCCGAGCTCGACGTCATGCGGCGCGCCGCGGAGATCTCCGCGGCCGCGCATCGCCGCGCCATGCAGGCCACCCGGCCCGGGCGCTGCGAGTACCAGATCGAGGCCGAGCTGCTGCACGAGTTCCGCGCGTGCGGCGCGCAGGCGCCGGCTTACACACCGATCGTCGCCGGCGGCGCCAATGCTTGCGTGCTGCACTACGTGGCCAACGACGCGCCGCTCAGAGACGGCGACCTGCTGCTGATCGACGCCGGCTGCGAACTGGACGGCTATGCCTCGGACATCACCCGCACCTTCCCGGTCAACGGACGCTTCAGCGGACCGCAGCGCGACATCTACGCCCTGGTGCTCTCGGCCCAAGCCGCTGCCATCGACGCGGTTCGGCCCGGTGCGCTTTGGCAGGACCCGCACGACGCCGCCGTGCGCGTGCTGGCGCAGGGTTTCATCGACCTGGGTCTGTGCCAGGGCACGCCGGAGGGCGTGATCGAATCCGGCGACTACAAGAAGTTCTATATGCACCGCACCGGACATTGGCTGGGGATGGACGTGCACGATTGCGGCGATTACAAGCGCGATGGTCAGTGGCGTGCGCTCGCGCCCGGCATGGTGCTCACCGTGGAGCCCGGCTGCTACGTGCGCCCGGGCGAGGGCGTGCCGGAACGCTTCTGGAACATCGGAGTGCGCATCGAGGACGACGCGCTGGTGACCGCAGCGGGCTGCGAGATCATCACCGCCGCCGCGCCGAAGGCGATCGCCGAAGTAGAGGCGGTGATGGCGCAAGGGCGGTGACCGAAGGGTGTGACATCCTCATTGTCGGCGGCGGACCGGTCGGCTCCGCCCTCGCGCTGGCGTTAAGCGACAGCGGCCTCGCCGTCGTGCTGCTCGAGACGCGCCGCGAGGCCGCCCCTGACCGGCGCAGCCTGGCCTTGTCTTACGGCAGCCGCCTGATCCTGGAACGCGTCGGCGCCTGGCGGGAGGTGACGCCGGTGACGCCGATCGAGTCGATCCACGTGTCGCAGCGCGGCGGCTTTGGGCGCGCGCTGCTCACCGCGCCCGCCGCCCGGCTCCCCGCCCTGGGCTACGTCGCCGGCTACGGCACCTTGCGCGATGCGCTCGCGCGCGCGGCGTCGCGCTGCGACCGGCTGCAAGTGCGGGCGGGCGCGCGTGCCACCGCGATGCATGCCGAGGACGGCTGCGTCACCGTGAGCTACGCATTAGACGGGCGGGCCTGCTCAGCTTCCGCGCGCCTGGTGGCGGTGGCGGACGGCGGTGCGCTCACGCAGCCGAGCGCCGCGTCGAAGGAGCGCTCGTACGATCAGGCTGCGCTGGTGGCCGATGTGCGCACCGACCGAGCCCACGGCAATCGCGCCTTTGAGCGCTTCACCGCCGAGGGCCCGCTGGCATTGCTGCCCGCAAGCGACGGCTTCGCCCTGATCTGGACCGCGGCCCCAGACCGCGCGCAACGGCTTCAGGCCCTGGAGCCGCAGGCCTTCCTCGACGCGCTGCAAGCCTGCTTCGGGGAGCGTGCCGGGCGTTTCGTGTCGGTAAGCGCGCGAGCGACGCACCCGTTGGCGCTGCGCGTGGCCGATTCCGCCTACGCCGAGCGCGTAGTGCTGCTGGGCAACGCCGCCCAGACGCTGCATCCGGTCGCGGGCCAGGGATTCAACCTGGGCCTGCGCGACGCCTGGGAATTGGCGCGCGCGGTGCTGAGCGCGCCGCAGCGCATCGGCGAACGGGACTTCATCGCCCGCTTCCTGCGCAGCCGTCGCATCGACCGCCGGGACACCATCCTGCTCACCGATTTGCTGGTGAGCACGTTCTCCAATAATCTCGCGGCCTTGCGCTGGCTGCGTGGGTGCGGACTTACTCTGCTCGACTGCCTTCCGCCGGCGAAGCGCAACTTCATGGGCCGGATGATCTTCGGCGCCTGAACGCACGCATCGTTCAGATCGCAGCCTGCACGCCGGCCGATTGCGCTACAATTGCCCGCTTTCCCCTGCAAGACGGGAATCACCAAGCCCGCGCAATGCAGATCGGCCCCCACCAGCTCAAGAACCAGCTCATCGTTGCGCCCATGGCCGGCGTTACGGATCGTCCGTTCCGCCAGCTGTGCAAGCGCCTGGGCGCCGGCATGGCGGTGTCCGAGATGCTCTCCAGCCGGCCCGAGCTGCGGCAATCGGCGAAGTCCCGTCGCCGTGCCGATCACGCGGGGGAAGTGGAGCCGATAGCGGTGCAGATCGCCGGCGCCGACCCGGCGATGATGGCCGAGGCCGCGCGCTACAACGTGGCCCAGGGCGCGCAGCTGATCGACATCAACATGGGCTGCCCCGCTAAGAAGGTCTGCCACGTGCTGGCGGGCTCCGCCCTGCTCCGGGACGAGGCGCTGGTGGGGCGCATCTTGGACGCTGTGGTCAAGGCGGTGGACGTGCCGGTGACGCTGAAGATACGCACCGGCTGGGATCGCGAGCATCGCAACGCCGTCAGGGTGGCGAGCATCGCCGAGAACGCGGGCGTGCGGGCGCTCGCCATCCATGGCCGCACGCGCGCCTGCGGCTTCACCGGCAGCGCCGAGTACGACACCATCGCGGAGGTGAAATCGCGCACGCGGTTGCCCGTGATCGCCAACGGCGACATCACCACCCCGGAGCAGGCGGCGCGCGTGCTGCGCCATACCGGCGCGGATTCGATCATGATCGGGCGCGCTGCGCAGGGCCGGCCCTGGATCTTCCGCGAGATCACCGCGTACCTCGATACCGGCCGGCGCCCGCCCGGGCCGAGCTTCGGTGAGATCCACGCGCTGCTGCGCGAGCACCTGCATGCGCTGCACGCCTTCTACGGTGAAGCGATGGGCGTGCCGATCGCGCGCAAGCATGTTGGCTGGTACACGCGCGCGCTGCCGGGCGCTGCCGCTTGGCGGGCATGCTTCAACCGCATCGAGACGAGCCGGTCGCAACTGGCCGAGGTGGATCGCTACTTCGAGGAGCTGGCGGCGCTGGACACGGGGGTCGGCGCCCAGGAGGAGGAGCTCGCCGCATGATCAACGAGAACGAGATCGCCCGCTGCGTGCGTCGCACGCTGGACGGCTACTTTCGCGACCTGGACGGCGAGAAAGCCGCGGGCGTCTACAACATGGTGATCAGCTGCGTCGAACGCCCGCTCATCGAGGTGGTGCTGCACCGCGTGGGCGGCAACCAGACGCATGCCGCCGAGCTGCTGGGCATGAACCGCAACACGCTGCGCAAGAAGATACGCACCTACGGAATCAAGTAACAACGGGGCATCAAGTTAAAGCGGGGCACCAAGCAAAGCGGGGCATCGGGTAAAGAGGGCGGCGCGCGGCCGCCCGTCCCGTCTTTGCGATCCCTTCTCTCCTCGAAGCATGGCTGCAGCACGGCAGGCGCTCATCAGTGTTTCCGACAAGACCGGCGTCGTCGAGCTCGCGTGCGGGTTGGTGCGCCTGGGGTTCGGCATCCTGTCTACCGGCGGCACGGCGCGGCTGCTCGCCGAGGCCGGGGTGCCGGTGATCGAGGTCGGCGAGTACACCGGCTTCCCCGAGATGCTCGACGGACGCGTGAAGACGTTGCACCCGAAGGTACACGCCGGCATCCTGGCGCGCCGCGATCTTCCGGCGCACATGGCGGCGATCGGCAAGGCCGGTATCCCCGTCATCGACATGGTGGTGGTGAATCTCTACCCCTTCGTGCAGACGGTGTCCAAGCCGGGCTGCAGCCTCGACGAGGCGCTCGAGAACATCGACATCGGCGGGCCGACCATGGTGCGCGCAGCCGCCAAGAACCACCAGCACGTGGCCATCGTCACCGACCCACGCGACTACGCGCTGGTGCTGGCGGAGCTCGAGACGGCGGGCACGCTCGGCCGTGCCACGCGCTTCCGTCTCGCGCGCAAGGCGTTCTCGCACACCGCCGCCTACGACGGCGCCATCGGCAACTATCTCACCGCGATCGGCGCCGACGGCCGGCGCGGCGAGTTTCCCGATCAGATCAATTTCAGCTTCGCCAAGGTGCAGGACTTGCGCTACGGCGAGAACCCGCACCAGAAGGCCGCCTTCTATGCCGAGCTCGAGCGCGTTCCCGGCGCACTGTCGGGCTACAGCCAGCTGCAGGGCAAGGAGCTGTCCTACAACAACCTCGCCGACGCGGACGCATCCTGGGAGTGCGTCAAGACCTTCGACGCCCCGGCCTGCGTGATCGTCAAGCACGCCAATCCGTGCGGTGTCGCCCTGGGCAAAGATCCGCTCGAGGCCTACCGGCGCGCGCTGTCCACCGACCCCACGTCGGCCTTCGGCGGTATCATCGCCTTCAACCGCGAGCTGGACGTTGCCGTGGCGCAGGCGTTGTCGCAGCAGTTCGTGGAGGTGGTGATCGCTCCGCGCGTGTCGGCGCAGGCGCTCAGCGTGCTCGCCGCGAAGCAGAACATGCGCCTGCTGGAAGTGCCGCTCGAGCCCGGGGCGAATCGCTACGATCTCAAGCGCGTGGGCGGCGGGCTGCTGGTGCAGACGCCCGACACGCGCAACCTCCACGCCGCCGAGTTGCGCGTGGTGACCAAGGCGCAACCAACGCCGCAACAGCTGTCGGATCTGCTGTTCGCATGGCGCGTAGCCAAGTTCGTGAAGTCCAATGCCATCGTGTTCTGCCGCGACGGCATGACCGTGGGCGTGGGCGCCGGCCAGATGAGCCGGGTGGACTCCGCGCGCATCGCCGCCATCAAAGCGCAGAACGCGGGTCTGACCCTGGCCGGCACGGTGGTGGCCTCGGATGCATTCTTCCCCTTCCGCGATGGGCTCGACGTGGTGGTAAGCGCCGGCGCGCGCGCAGTGATTCAGCCCGGTGGTAGCGTACGCGACGACGAGGTAATCGCCGCTGCCGACGAGCACGGCATCGTCATGGTGTTCACCGGCGTGCGGCATTTCCGGCATTGAGCGCGAGGCGCCTTTCGTCGACATGAATCTGCTCGTCATCGGCAGCGGTGGACGCGAGCACGCCATCGCCTGGCGGCTGGCGCAATCGCCGCGCATCGCGCGCGTATACGTGGCACCGGGCAACGCCGGCACAGCCAGGGAGGACGGGCTGTTCAACGTTCCGCTCACCGGCATCGACGAGCTGGTGGCCTTCGCCCGGCGCGAGTCGGTGCTGCTCACCGTGGTCGGGCCCGAGGCCCCGCTCGCGGCGGGCGTGGTGGACGCCTTCCGCGCCGCGGGCCTGAAGATCTTCGGTCCCACCCGCCGCGCCGCCCAGCTCGAGAGCTCCAAGGACTTCGCCAAGGCTTTCATGATGCAGCGGGGTATCCCGACCGGCGCCTACCGCAGCTTCACGGACGCGGCTGCCGCGCACGCCTACCTCGACGAGCAAGGCGTGCCGATCGTGATAAAGGCGGACGGTCTGGCCGCAGGCAAGGGAGTGGTGGTCGCGGCGAACGCGGACGAGGCGCATCGCGCGGTGGATGCGATGCTGGTGGACCAGCGCATGGGCGCCGCCGGCGCCAAGGTGGTGATCGAGGAGTTCCTGCGCGGCGAGGAGGCGAGCTTCATCGTCATGGTGGACGGGCGCAACGTGCTGCCGCTCGCCTCCAGCCAGGATCACAAGCGCCTGCTCGACGGCGACAAGGGGCCGAACACCGGCGGCATGGGCGCCTACTCGCCGGCGCCGGTGCTGACCCCCGCGCTGCACGCGCGCGCCATGCGCGAAGTGATCCAGCCCGCGGTCGCCGGAATGGAAGCCATGGGCGAGCCGTACACCGGCTTTCTGTACGCCGGCCTGATGATCACACCCGAGCAGCAGCTCAAGGTGCTGGAGTTCAACTGCCGGCTCGGCGATCCGGAGACACAACCGATCCTGATGCGGCTCAAGAGCGACCTGTTCACGCTGATCGAGCACGCCGTCAACGGCCACCTCGACCGCTGCGAAGCGCAGTGGGACCGGCGCGTGGCGCTGGGGGTGGTGCTGGCCGCCGCCGGCTATCCCGAAGAGCCGCGCAAGGGCGACGCGATCGGCGGGCTGCCGCGCAACGAGGAAGATTTCCACGTGTTCCACGCCGCCACTGTGCTCGCCGATGGCACCTTGGTCACCAACGGCGGACGCGTGCTATGCATCACCGCGCTCGGCGATACCGTGCGCTTCGCGCAGCGCCGCGCCTACGAGATCGCCGAGCGCATCCAGTTCGCCGGCAAGCAGATGCGGCGCGACATCGGCCAGCGCGCCATCGAGGCGCGCCGCAGCCCGTTGTAACACCGCGATGCACCCCGCTGCGGTCCGCGACTACTTCGCCGATCTGCAATCCCGGATCGTCGAGCGGCTCGAGCGGCTCGATGGCTTGCCGTTCCGCCGCGACAGCTGGCAGCGCACCGAGGGCGGCGGGGGACTGAGCTGTCTGATCGAGGGGGGACACCTGTTCGAACGCGCCGGGGTCAACTTCTCGCACGTGACCGGCTCGCGCCTGCCGCCTTCGGCCACCGCCGCGCGTTCCGAGCTGGCCGGACGCAGCTTCCAGGCGATGGGCGTATCGCTGGTGCTGCACCCGCGCAATCCGTATGTCCCGACGGTGCACATGAACGTGCGCTTTCTCGTCGCCGAGGAGGCGGCCGCGCAACCGGTGTGGTGGTTCGGCGGCGGTATGGACCTCACACCGTATTACGGATTCGAGGCAGACGCCGTGCACTTCCATCGCACCTGCCGTGCCGCGCTGGCGCCGTTCGGCCCCGACTGGCATCCACGCTTCAAGCGCTGGTGCGACGAATACTTCCACCTCGGGCATCGTGGCGAGCCGCGCGGGGTGGGCGGCATCTTCTTCGACGATCTCGCCGGGCCCGGCTTCGACACGAGCTTCGCGCTGGTGCGCAGCGTCGGCGATCATTTTCTCGACGCCTACGTGCCCATCGTCGAGCGCCGCCGGGAAATCGGCTACGGCGCGCGCGAACGCGATTTCCAGGCGTATCGCCGCGGGCGCTACGTCGAGTTCAATCTGGTGTACGACCGCGGCACGTTGTTCGGCCTGCAGTCCGGCGGCCGCACCGAATCCATCCTCATGTCGCTGCCGCCGATTGTCAATTGGCGTTATGACTGGCATCCCGCGCCCGGCACACCCGAGGCGCGGTTATACGAAGTGTTTCTCAAGCCGCGCGATTGGGCCGACATCTCCAGCTGACAAAGCATGTCAGCGCCTCACGCTTCACGCCTCGCCCTACGGCCACACGTCTTGCAGCCGCCGGTACGGCGAAACGGTGCAAGCGGCCCGCAGCGAGCGGGCCGCTTCGCTTACAACGGTCACTCGCCCAGATACGCCTGCCGCACCTGCGGATTGTTGAGCAGCCCGGGCGCCGAATCGGCGAGCGTGATCTGGCCGCTTTCCATCACGTAGCCGCGCGCACTCAGCTCGAGCGCGACCTTGGCGTTCTGCTCCACGAGCAGCACGGTGACACCCTCGGCCGCCACCCGGCGGATGGTGTCGAAGATCCGCTGCACCATGAGCGGCGCCAGGCCCATGCTCGGCTCGTCCAGCAGCAGCAGCTTGGGCGCGCTCATCAATGCGCGCCCGATGGCGAGCATCTGCTGCTCGCCGCCGGAGAGCGTACCGCCGGTCTGGCGGCGCCGCTCGCGCAGGCGCGGAAACAGGTCATAGGTGCGCTCGAGGTCGCGCTTCACCGCCGCGGCGTCGCGGCGCGTATAGGCGCCCATCTGCAGGTTCTCCTCGACCGTCAGCCGGCCGAACACGCCGCGTCCTTCGGGCACCAGCGCCAGGCCGCGCTCCACCAGGCTGTAGGACTGCACGCCAGTGACATCCGCGCCGTCGTAGTGCACCTTGCCCGCCGCCGGCTGCACGATGCCGCAGATCGCCCTCAACGTGGTGGTCTTGCCGGCGCCGTTGGCGCCGATCAGCGCCACCATCTCGCCGCGTTTCACCTCCAGGTCGATGCCCTTGACGGCGTTGATGCCGCCGTAGGAGATGCGCAACCCGCGCACTTCCAGTAGGCTCACGGCAGCGCGCCCCCGAGATAGGCCTCGATCACCACCGGATCTTTTTGCACCTGCGCCGGCGCGCCCTCGGCGATCTTCCTGCCGTAATCGAGCACCGCGACGCGGTCGCACAGTCCCATCACCAGCTTGACGTCGTGCTCGATCAACAGGATGGTCACGCCGTCCGCGCGGATCTGCTCCAGCAGGCCGCGCAGCGCAGCGGTCTCGGTGGCGTTCATGCCGGCGGCCGGCTCGTCGAGCGCCAGCAGCTTAGGCTCGGTGGCGAGCGCGCGCGCGATCTCGAGCCGGCGTTGATCGCCGTAGGACAGGTTTTTCGCTTGCGCGTGCGCGTGACGGCCTACGCCCACGTAGTCGAGCAGCTCATGCGCACGCCGGCGGATGCCTTGCTCTTCGGCGCGCGTCCTGGCGTTGCGCAGCACTGCACCCAGCGCGCCCGCGTGCGTGCGCAGATGGCGTCCCACCATGGTGTTCTCGATCGCCGTCATGTGCGCAAACAGGCGGATGTTCTGGAAGGTGCGCGCGATACCGGCCTCGACGATGACGTGCGGCTTGCGCCCGGTCAGGTCGGTGCCGTCGAACATGAAGCCGCCGGCGGTGGGCTTGTACAGACCGGTCAGCACATTGAACATGGTGGTCTTGCCGGCGCCGTTGGGACCGATCAGCCCGTAGATTTCACCGCGCTCGATGGCGATCGAGACTTCGGACAGCGCCTGCAGTCCGCCGAAATCCTTGCTCAGCTTGCGTGCTTCCAGCAGCGCCATCAAGGCTTGGCGGGTTGCGCCGCGCTGGTGAGCTCGCGGCGGCGGATGGGCGAGGGCCACAGGCCCGCAGGACGCAGCAGCATCACCAGGATCAGCGCCACCCCGAACAACAGCATGCGCAGGCTCTCGGGATCGATCAGCACCTGGCCGAACAGCTGCTGCTGCACCGGCACCGCGGTGTGGCGCAGCACTTCGGGGAGCGTGGCCAGAAGCATGGCCCCCAGCACCACGCCCGCCACGTGCCCCATGCCGCCGAGCACCACCATGCACACCACCATGATCGATTCCATCACCACGAAACTTTCCGGACTGACGAAGCCCTGGAAGGCGGAGAACAGCCCCCCGGCCACGCCGCCGAAGGTCGCTCCCATCGCGAACGCGAGCAGCTTGATGTTGCGCGTGTTGATGCCCATCGCCTGCGCCGCGATTTCGTCTTCGCGGATCGCGATCCAGGCCCGACCCACGCGCGAGTCTTCCAGGCGCACGCAAACGAACATCGCCAGCAGCGCCAATGCCAGGAACACGTAGTAGTACAGGTGTGTGGCGGGGAACACGATGCCGAAGATCTCGTTGCTGCGGTTCAAGGAGAAATCGCCCACCTGCAGCGGGTCGATGCGGTTGATCCCCTGTGGCCCGTTGGTGATGTTGATCGGCGCGTTCAGGTTGTTCAGGAAGATACGGATGATCTCGCCGAAGCCGAGGGTGACGATGGCCAGGTAATCTCCGCGCAGCCGCAACGTCGGCGCGCCTAGCAACACGCCGAACATCGCGGCGAACAGCGCCCCCAGGGGCAGCAGCACCCAGAACGGCAGGTGCAGCCCGAAGTGCGGCGATGCGAGCAGCGCGTAGGCGTAGGCGCCCACGGCGTAGAAGGCGATGTAGCCGAGGTCGAGCAGCCCGGCGAAGCCGACCACGATGTTCAGGCCGAGCGCCAGCATCGCATACAGAAGCGCGAAGTCGATGATGCGCACCCAGGTGCGCGACAGCGTCGCTTCCGCCACGAAGGGCAGCAGCGCCAGCGCCACGCCCACCAGCAGCATGCCGGCCCAGGGGGCGTGGCGATGGCGCTTCAGCGCCTGCCACCGGCCGACCAGGGCTGTCACATGCGCCTCGCGCCTCGCGCGCCGCGCCTCGCGCTCACGCCCGCTCCGCCACGCGCTCGCCCAGCAGCCCGGTGGGCCGGAGCACGAGCACGCCGATCAGCACCACGAAGGCCAGCACGTCCTGGTAGTGGCTGCCGAGGAAGCCGCCGGTGAGATCGCCCATGTAGCCGGCGCCGATGCTCTCGATCAAGCCCAGCAGCAATCCGCCCAGCATCGCGCCACCGATATTGCCGATGCCGCCGAGGACGGCCGCGGTGAACGCCTTCAGACCCAGCATGAAGCCCATGGTGTACTGCGCGACACCGTAATTGGCGCTCACCAGCACGCCGGCGACGGCCGCCAGCGCCGAGCCGATGATGAACGTGGCGGAGATGATGCGGTTGATGTTGACCCCCATCAGCCCCGCGATCAGCTGATTCTCGGAGGTGGCGCGCATCGCACGTCCGAGTCGCGTGAAGTGCACCAGCATCAGCAGGCCGCCCATGATCAGCGCCGACACCAGCACGATCAGGATCTGCACGTCGGTGATGGTCGCGCCCAGCACCTCGTGCCGGGTGGCCTTGATGATCTGGGGGAAGGTGTGATAGCGCCGCCCCCAGTACATCATGGCGAGCGTCTGCAGCAGGATCGATACGCCGATGGCGGTGATCAGCGGCGCCAGGCGCGGCGCCCGGCGCAGCGGGCGGTAGGCGACCCGCTCGATGGTGAAGCCGAGCGCCATGCACACCGACATGGACACCGCCAGCGCGAGCAGCACAACCACCGGCGCGGGCAGCCCCAGCCCGGCGGTCACCAGCGTGCTGATCACTGACAGCGCGGTGAGCGCTCCGACCATCACCACGTCGCCATGCGCGAAGTTGATCAGGCCGAGGATGCCGTAGACCATGGTGTAGCCCAGGGCCACCAGCGCGTAGACGCTGCCCAGGACCAGCCCGTTGAGAACCTGCTGAAGGAAGATGTCCATAAAAAACGGCGCCGCCCCTCGACCGGAGCAAAGCGCCGTTCAGAAGTCCTTGCGGCTCACCCGCCGGTGCAGCCTGTCGCGGGCGCCTTCAAGTGCTCAGCCGCCGATGGTTTCGATGTACTCCCACTTGCCGCCCTTGGCCTGGTACAGGCTGATACCGCCGCCCTTGATGTCGCCCTTCTCGTCGAATGCGATGTTGCCGGTTACGCCCTGGTATTGGACATTCGCCAGCTCGGGCAGGTACTTGGCGGGATCGGTGGAGCCGGCTTTCTTCATCGCCTCGAGCAGCACGTTCATGGCGTCGTAGGCGTACGGAGCGTACAGCTGGATCTCCTGGTTGAACTTGCTCTTGTACTTCTCGGCGAACGCCGGGCCCTGCGGCATCTTGTCCAGCGGCACGCCGGGAGACGACGCGTAAACGCCCTCGGCGGCGTCGGCCGCGAGCTTGAGGAACTCGGCGGTCTGCACGCCGTCGCCCGCCAGGTACTTGGCGCCGATTCCCAGGTTCTGGATCTGCTTCATCATCGGTCCGGCCTGCGCGTCCATGCCGCCGTAGAAGATCAGCTCGGGGTTCTTGCCCTTGATGCTGGTCAGGATCGCGGTGAAATCGGTCTTGGTGGTGTCGGTGAACTCGCGGGCGAGAATGGTCGCCCCACCGGCTGTGGCGGCCTTCTCGAACTCGTCGGCGAGGCCCTGCCCATAAGCGGAGCGGTCGTCGATGATGACGATGTTCTTGGCGCCCAACTTGGCTGTGGCGAACTCGCCCAGCACCTTGCCCTGTTGTGCGTCGTTGGCCATCACGCGGAAGGCGGTGTTGAAGTTCTGCGCGGTGTAGGTGACGTTGGTCGCCGAAGGCGAGATCTGCGCAATGCCCGCGTCATGATAGAGCTTGGACGCGGGGATCGTGGTGCCGGAATTGAGGTGTCCGATCACGCCAGCGACCTTGGCGTCCACCAGCTTCTGGGCGACGATCGTGCCCTGCTTCGGGTCCGCCTGGTCGTCCTCGGACAGCAGCTCGAACTTGACTTTGCTGCCCCCGATCTCTACGCCGACGGCATTGGCCTCGTCCAACGCCAGCCGCACGCCGTTCTCGTTGTCCTTGCCCAGATGGGCGATCGAACCGGTGAGCGGGCCCGCGTGCCCGATCTTCACCACCCCTTCCTCTTTCTTGCCGCAGCTCGCCAGCCCCAGCACGGCCAGCGCCGCCAGCGCCACCGCCACGTTCCTTCGCGTGATCCCCCGCTGTTTCGTTGTCATGCATTTCTCCTCGCCGTAACGGTCGGCCCGTCAACGGCGCGGATTATTCTCCCTCGCTATCGTATTGTCAAATTTGCCGCAGATTCATCGGCTTGTCCTTATGCACCCGGGCCCGCGACGGAAAACAAAAAGCCGGCGCACAAGGCGCCGGCCTCGTTTGCCGGACTCGGAATGCTCTGGAGTCGCTACATGGCGAGAATCCAGTCCACCAGCGTCTTGATTTCGGCGTCGGGCACATTGTTCGGCGGCATGGGAATGGTTCCCCACACCCCGCCACCGCCCTGCTTGATCTTGGCGTGCAGCTTCCCCGCGGCGCCGGCGTCGCCCTTGTACTTCTTGGCGATCTCTTTGTAGGCGGGTCCCACCAGCTTCTTGTCTTCGGCGTGACAGGCCAGGCAGTTGTATTTCTGCGCCAGCTGCTTGGCCTTGTCGGCCTGGGCGTTGGCGTTTGACGCACCGCCCAGGATACAGGCCAGGGCAGCCGTCGCGATCAAGAACGTTTTCATGGTCACCAAACCCCTTCCTCCTTGGTCGTTGAGCGCAAAGCAGGCGCGATTGTAAAGCCTTTTGCGCGGCCTTTGGGCGCGGTCAGCCGGCATGCAGTTCGCGCACAAGCTCCGCGACGTCACCGATCGGCGGCAAACACTCAACGCCGCGGCAGACCCAGGCGTTGACAGCGCTGGCGAGCGGCTTGTCCAGCGCCTGGGGGATGCCGGTCAGGGACGGGTCCACGAACACGCTCAACCGTGCGGGCGCGTAATGCGCCGCCAGCGCGCGCTGCCAGGGCTGGGCCGCGGCACGCGGACCCCGCAGGATCACCACGTCGGGGGGGCGAAGGTTCTCGGCGAGCGCCATCAGCAACGTCGACAATCCGCTCGGACGGCGCTCGAGCTGCGGCAGGAACAGGCGCAAGGTCCGCTCGGCCGCTTCGAGGTAGCGCGCGTCTCCGAGCAGATGGCCGAGGCGCTGCAGCGCCAGCGCGGCGACGCCGTTGCCCGAAGGCGTGGCGTTGTCGTAGCCGGTCTTCGGGCGCAGGATCAGACGCTCGTGATCGTGGCTGGTGAAGAAGAATCCACCCGCCTCGCGGTCTTCGAAGCGTCGCAGCAAGGCGTCGGCGATCGCCACCGCGAACTCGATATCCGTCTTGCGGAAGTCCGCTTGCAGCATCTCCAGCAGCGCGGCCAGCAGGAACGCGTGGTCGTCCAGGTAGGCATTCAGATGCGCCCGGCCGTCCTTGCAGGTCGCCAGCAACCGGCCCTCGCTCCAGAGCGCGGTGCGCAGGAAGTCGAGAGCACGGCGTGCCGACTCGAGCCAGTCCGGACGATCCATGACGTGCGCAGCGTGCGCCATGCCGTGGATCATCAGCGCGTTCCAGGAAGTCAGGATCTTCTCGTCGCGGCCGGGGCGCACCCGCCGCTCGCGCGCCTCGAACAGCTTGCGCCGCGCATTGTCGGTCAGCGCCTGCGCGGTCGCCTCGTCGAGACCCTGCTCCGCGGCCACAGCCGCGACCGGCTTGGCGATGCGCAGATGCCAGTGCTCGCCCTCGAAGTTCGGCGCCCGATCCAGGCCGAACACGGCGGAGGCGACCGCGTACTCCTGCTCGTTCAGCACCTCGCGCACCTCATCGCGCGACCACACGTAGAACTTGCCCTCCACGTGCTCCGAATCGGCGTCCAGGCTCGAGTAATACCCGCCCTCGGGGGCTTGCATCTCGCGCATCACCCATGCCGCCGCGTCCTCGCACACGCGGCGGAACAGCGGGTTGCCCGTCACCAGCCAGGCGTCCGCGTACAAGCGCAGCAGCGGGCCGTTGTCGTAGAGCATCTTCTCGAAATGCGGGATCATCCAGAAAGCGTCCACGCTGTAGCGGCAGAAGCCCCCGCCGAGCTGATCGACGATGCCCCCGCGCGCCATCTTCTCGAGCGTGACGGTGGCCACCGCGAGCGCTTCGCGGTCGCCGCGCAGATGGCCTTCGCGCAGGGACAGCTCGAGTTCGGCCGGATGCGGGAACTTGGGCGCGCCGCCCAGACCCCCGTGCTGCCGGTCGAAGATGCCCTTCAGCTCCTGCAGCGCGCCGGCGATGGGCGCCGCATCCAACGCCGCGGCCGCGGGCGCCTCGGCTGGCAGCGTGCGCCCGAGCATCTCCACCATCTCGTCGTTCTGGGAGGCGATCGCTTGGCGCTGCTCACGGTAGACCTGGGCCACGCGCTCAAGCAGTTCGCCGAAACCGGGCAAGTTGTAGCGCGCCGTTCGGGGAAAGTAGGTGCCGCCGAAGAACGGCTTCTGATCTGGCGTGAGAAACATGGTCAGTGGCCAGCCGCCGGCGCGCTGGGTCAGGAGCTGGTGGGCCGTCTGGTAGATCTGGTCGAGGTCCGGTCGCTCCTCGCGGTCCACTTTGATGTTGACGAAGTTGCGGTTCATCACCGCGGCGATTTCCGGATCCTCGAACGACTCGTGCGCCATCACGTGACACCAGTGACACGCCGAGTAGCCCACCGACAGCAGGATCGGCTGATCGCGCTCGCGCGCCAGCCGCAGCGCCTCATCGCCCCAGGGATGCCAGTCCACCGGGTTGTCGGCGTGCTGCTGCAGATACGGGCTGGTTTCCTGGGCGAGGCGGTTGGGCATGGCGATCTCCGGCATCCGGCCCTGGCCACTGTAGCACGTGCCAGCCGGCGTTCCGCAGACGGCGTAGAATGCCGGTCTGGTGGAAGCGATGTGTAAGCGGTCTGTATGGCTTGTTCCGCTAAACTTCAGCCGCAACAGGACGATATTCGGGTGACGTCACGATGGCAGTGAGCGATATCCGAGCTTCCCCGAGCCCGTGTCTTCATAGGCAGAAGGAGATGACCATGCGCGCTGTCCCGTATTTCCTGCTGATTCTTGCCGGTCTTACCCCGCTCGCACCTGCATACGCACAAGAGGACGCCCCCGGCGGTTACCTCGGCCTCAGCGTCGGCCAGACCAAGTGGAACGATGCCTGCGATGGTCTCATCTCGTGCGACGATTCCGACGTCGGCTGGAAGGTCTTCGGTGGCTATCAATTCAGCAAATTTCTCGGCGTCGAAGGCGGCTATGTCGACCTCGGCGAAGTGAGTGGGACAGACCCTTCCTTTGGACTTGGAGAGCTAGACGCGGAAGGGTGGGGGGTGTTTGTCAGCGGCGTGGGCACTCTCCCGATAGGAGATCGCTTCGGCGTCTTCGGGAAGATCGGTGCCGCCTACACCGACGTTGAAGTCTCGTCATCGACATTGGGATCGGACAGCGACAACGGTCTCGGTCTGACCTTCGGCGTGGGTGGCTTTATGAACATCCTCCGGAACTTGTCGGTCCGGGTCGAATGGGAACGGTTCCAGGACGCCGGCGGTGATATCGAGGCCGACGTGGATCTGATCAGCGTCGGCGTGGCATACAAGTTCTAGTGCCGGCGTGTGGCGAGGGCCGGCTTCCCCGGCCGCCTCGCCACGCCCGAACCGGAATCAGAGCCCCAGCCGGTTCCACAGCGCGTCCACGCGCTGCTTGACCTGCGCGTCCATCTCGATCGGCCTGCCCCATTCGCGGCCGGTCTCTCCCGGCCACTTGTTGGTCGCGTCCACACCCATCTTCGAACCGAGTCCCGGCACCGGGCTGGCGAAGTCGAGATAATCGATCGGCGTGTGCTCCACGATCAGCGTGTCGCGCGCGGGATCCACGCGCGTAGTGAGCGCCCAGATCACCTCTTTCCAGTCGCGCGCGTCCACGTCCTCGTCCACCACCACGATCATTTTGGTGTACATGAACTGGCGCAGAAAGGACCACACGCCGAACATGACGCGCTTGGCGTGGCCGGGGTACTGCTTGCGCATGCGCACCACCGCCAGCCGGTAGCTGCAACCCTCCGGCGGCAGGTAGAAGTCGAGGATCTCGGGGAACTGACGGGCGAGCAGCGGCACGAACACCTCGTTGAGCGCCACACCCAATACCGCGGGCTCGTCGGGAGGCTTGCCGGTGTAGGTGCTGTGGTAGATCGGTTCGCGGCGCATGGTGATGCGCTCGATGCTGAACACCGGGAAGCGCTCCCGCTCGTTGTAGTAGCCGGTGTGGTCGCCGAACGGCCCTTCGAGGGCAGTCTCGTTCGGATGGATGAAGCCCTCGAGCACGATCTCGGCGCTCGCGGGGACCTGCAGGCCGCTGCCTAGGCACTTCACCAGCTCGGTGCGCGCGCCGCGCAGCAGGCCGGCGAACTGATACTCGGACAAGGTGTCGGGTACCGGCGTGACGGCGGCGAGAATGGTGGCGGGATCGGCGCCGAGCGCCACCGCCACCGGAAACGGCTGCCCGGGGTTGGCGGCGCAGTGGTCGCGAAAGTCGAGCGCCCCGCCGCGGTGCGCGAGCCAGCGCATGATCACCTTGTCGCGCGCGATCACCTGCTGGCGATAGATGCCCAGGTTCTGCCGCTTCTTGAGCGGACCGCGCGTGACGGTGAGCCCCCAAGTGATCAGCGGCCCGGCGTCTTCGGGCCAGCAAGTCTGGATCGGCAAGCGGGCGAGATCGACGTCCCGGCCCTCCCATACCGTTTCCTGGCAGGGCGCCGAGCTGCGCTCACGCGGCGCCATGTCGAGCACTTTCTTCAGCGCCGGCAGCTTGTCCCACGCGTCCTTCAGGCCCTGCGGCGGGTCCGGCTCCTTCAGGTATGCGAGCAGCTTGCCGACCTCGCGCAGTGCATCCGTCGAGTCCTCGCCCATGCCCAACGCAACGCGCTTCGGCGTGCCGAACAGGTTGCCGAGCACCGGCATGGTGTGCCCGACGGGTTTCTCGAACAGCAGCGCCGGCCCGCCCTGTTTCAGCACGCGGTCGCAGATCTCGGTCATCTCCAGCCGCGGTGAGACCTCGACGGGTATGCGCTTGAGCTCTCCCCGCCGCTCGAGCTGCGCCAGGAAATCGCGAAGGTCGTGGTAGCGCACGCTCTAGGCCGGATGTTTCATCAGGACGCGGATCCCGATGCCCTTGCTGCCACCGGTGACGAGCACCGCCTTGCCGCGCAATCCGAGCTCATCCGAACCCCTCCCTCGCGTGCGAATGCGCCCGACTATAGGCCGTGCCGCAGCGCGAGCGCAAGCGCGATGCCGGCGAACACCGCGGCGCCCACCCAGTTGTTGTTGAGGAAGGCCCGAAAACAGCGCGCCGGCTCGCGTGTGCGGATGAGCCGGTACTGGTAGCCGATCAAGACGACGGCCGCGGCCAGGCCCGCGTAGTAGGGCCAATCGAGATCGAGGTGCCGGCCGATTGCGGCCAGCACCGCCAGGAACGCCGCGTGGAAACCCATCACCGCAAGCACGTCGCAGCGTCCGAACAGGATCGCCGCGGTGCGGATGCCGATCTTGCGGTCGTCGTCGCGATCGACCATCGCGTACTCGGTGTCGTAGGCGATGGCCCAGAGGATGTTCGCACCGAGCAGCGCCCAGGCGACCGCGGGCACCTGCCCCAGCTGCGCGGCGTAGGCCATCGGGATGCCGAAGCCGAAGGCGATGCCGAGATAGGCCTGGGGCAACACCAAGAAGCGCTTGGTGAACGGATAGCTGGCGGCCAGGAAGGCGGCCACGACAGAGAGCAGGATGGTGAGCCGGTTGAGCATCAGCACCAACGCAAACGCGATCAGCGCGAGCACCGCTGCCAGCAGCAGGGCTTCGACCGGCTTGACGCGGCCTGCCGCCAGCGGCCGGTCGCGGGTGCGCGCGACGTGCGGATCGAAGTCGCGATCCGCGTAGTCGTTGATCGCACAGCCCGCCGAGCGCATCAGCAGGGTGCCCACCACGAAGATCAGCAGGACTTTCCCTTGCGGTACTCCGCCCGCCGCGAGCCACAGCGCCCACAGCGTGGGCCACAGCAGCAGCAGCGTGCCGATCGGCTTGTCCAGCCGCATCAGCTTCTCGTAGGCGTCGAGGCGATCGAGAAGCTGGGCCCGGGTCATGGCACGCTAGTCAACGGATGAACCGCGGTTCGCTTCTCTGGTCCTGACGCGGCAGCTCGATGGCGGTGAGAATGCCCTGCATGATCGCGAGCGGCGTCGGCGGGCAGCCGGGCACCGCGACATCCACCGGAATCACGTTCGACACCCGTCCGCAGCTCGCGTAGCTCTCGCCGAAAATGCCCCCGCTGCAGCCGCAATCGCCCACCGCTACCACGAAGCGCGGTTCAGGCGTGGCGTCGTACGTACGCCGCAGCGCGATCTCCATGTTGCGCGACACCGGTCCGGTAACGAGCAGCATGTCGGCGTGCCGCGGGCTGGCAACGAAGCGGATGCCGAGACCCTCCAGATTGTAGTAAGGGTTGTTGGTGGCGTGGATCTCCAGCTCGCAGCCGTTGCAGGAGCCGGCATCCACCTGGCGAATCGTGAGCGCGCCGGCGAACCGTCGCAGCACTGCGCGCTGCAGGCGCTCGGTCGTGACGCGTAGGCTCTCGTCCGGCCTTGGCGCGGGCTCGGTGAGGATGCCGGTCTTGGCGATCTGCTTCAGGATCAGATACATCTACAAGTCCACGCCGCTGTAGGACAGGTTGAACGACTTGTTGATGAGCGGGAAGTCCGGAACAATGTTGCCGATTACCGCATGCTCGAGCACAGGCCAGTTCTGCCACGACGGGTCGTGGGCGTGTGCGCGGCGCAGCGCGCCGTTCGCGCCGGCCTCGAGAGCGACGAACACTTCGCCGCGCCAACCTTCCACCCACCCCGCGCCGCTCGCGCCCTCGCGTGGAGACGGGAACAGCGTCGCGACGTTGCCTTCGGGCAGGTGCTCGACGATCTGCTCGCACAGGTCGAGCGAGGCCAGCACCTCCTCGAAGCGCACCGTGACCCGTGCCGCCACGTCGCCGTTGCGATGGGTAGCCATGGCGACCTCCAGCGCATCGTAGGGCGTGCACGGCAATTCGACGCGCAGGTCCCACGCCATGCCGCTGGCGCGCCCGGCCAGCCCGGTCAGTCCCAGGCGGTCGGCCAGCTCGGGCACGACGCGGCCGGTGCCGATCAGCCGGTCCTGCAGACCGGGGTGCTCGTCGAAGATGATCTTCAAGCGCGCCACTTCAGCGCGCGAGCGCGCGATCTCCCGCAGGATCTGGTGCGCACCCTCGGCGCTCAGGTCGCAGGCCACGCCGCCGGGAATCACACGATCCATCAGGTAGCGATGCCCGAACAACATGGCGTTGGCGCGCAACCAGTCCTCTTTCAGCCGCGAGAACTGCGCGAGCCCGATGGCCAGTCCGGCGTCGTTGCCCAGATGGCCCAGGTCGCCCAGATGATTGGCGATGCGCTCGCGCTCCAACAGCAATGCGCGGAGCCACAGCGCACGCGGAGGCGGTGTGAGGCCGGCGGCGGCCTCCGCCGCCATGGCGTAGGCCCAGGCATAGGCGACGGTGGAGTCGCCGCTCACCCGGCCGGCGAGGCGGAAGCCGTCGTGGATGCCGAGGCTCTCGAAGCGCTTTTCGATGCCCTTGTGCACATACCCCAGGCGCTCTTCCAGGCGCAGCACGCGCTCGCCCACCACCGAGAAGCGGAAATGCCCGGGCTCGATGATGCCCGCGTGCACCGGGCCGACCGGGATCTCGTGCACACCCTCTCCCTGCACCGCGACGAAGGGATAATCGTCGGCAACCGTGTCGAAGCGGCGCGCCGCCTCGGCGGCTGCGCGCGCGTCGAAGCTCTTGCGCAACGGGAACTCTCCGTCGGGCCAGGCACCGTGCCGCAGCCACTTGCGCGTGTCCGCCCCTGTGGCCCGGATGCCTAGCAGATCGTGAGCGGCGCGCTGCATGCGTTGCGCGGCCGGGAACACCGCGCCGAGATCCGGGTACTCGGGTTGCCGTCCTGCCAGCGGCAGCGTCAGCCACAGCACGCCCTGGCGCACGGCGAGCGCGGCGTGTACCGCGAAGCCATCCGCCGCCTCGTCCGATCCCCACAGCGCCACCAGGCGGCCCCCCTGCTCGCGCACCACCGGCGCGGTCGCGCGCCACGCGGCAGCGTCCACCGTACCGCGCCACACCGGCATGGCGCCCGGCAGCGGTTGCAGGTTCGGGATCAACTCTTCGGGTTTCATGTCAGCCGATCATCGCCGCCGCCTGCCGGTACCAGGTCGCGAGGTAGGGCGGAATATACAGCCCGAGCAGCAGCACCAGAGCGAGATGGACGAACACCGGGAACAGCGCCGGCGGATGCGGCAGCCGTTGCGCGGTGGTCTCGCCGAACACCATGCCCTGCACGCGCGAGAAGATGGCCGCGAACGCCACACCCAGGCCCAGCAGCAGGATCGGCGTGGCCCAAGGCTGATCGCGCATCGCCGTGGTGAGGATCAGGAACTCGCTGGCGAACACACCGAACGGCGGGATGCCGAGAATGGCGATGCCGCCCAGCATCAGACCCCATCCCACCGTGGGGCTCACGTGGATCAGGCCGCGGATGTCCTCGATCACCTGCGTGCCGGCCTTCTGCGCCGCATGCCCGACGGCGAAGAAGATCGCCGACTTGGTGAGCGAGTGCGCGGTCATGTGCAGCAACCCGGCGAAGGAGGCCACCGGCCCGCCCATGCCGAAGGCGAAGGTGGCGATCCCCATGTGCTCGATCGAGGAGTAGGCGAACAGCCGCTTGATGTCCTTCTGCCGCGACAGGAAGAAGGCGGCCACGATCACCGACAGCAGACCGAAGCCCATCATCAAATTGCCGGCCGCGTGCGTGCCCAGAGCGCCGTCCACCAGCACCTTGTTGCGCACCACCGCGTACAGCGCCACGTTGAGCAGCAGCCCCGACAATACCGCCGAGATCGGAGTGGGACCCTCGGCGTGCGCGTCCGGCAGCCAGTTGTGCAGCGGCGCCAGGCCGACCTTGGTGCCGTAGCCGACCAGCAGGAACACGAAGGCGATGCCCAGCACGGTGGGTTCGAGCTCGCCCTTGACCTGGTTCAGATGCGTCCACAGCAGTGCCGTGCCGCCGGCGCCCAGCACGCGCTCGGCGGCGAGGTACAGCAGGATGGTGCCGAACAGCGCCTGCGCGATGCCCACGCCGCACAGGATGAAGTACTTCCACGCCGCCTCGACGCCGCTGGGCGTGCGGTACAGGCTCACCAGCAGCACGGTGGCCAGCGTGGCCGCTTCCATCGCCACCCACAGTATGCCGATGTTGTTGGCGACGAGCGCCAGCAGCATGGTGAACAGGAACAGCTGGTACATGCCGTGGAACAGCCGCAGCCGGGCCGTGGAGAGCTTGCCGCGCTCCTGCTCCACGCGCATGTACACGCGGCTGAACAACGCGGTGGTGAAACCGACGAAGGCGGTGAGCGTCACCAGGAAGACGTTGAAAGCGTCGACGAACAGCAGCTCCGAGAGCAGCGTGAGCGGGCCCATCGACACCACGCGCGCGGTCAGCGCCAGCGCCGCCAGCAGGGTGAGCAGACTCAGCGAGCTGTTGGCCTCTGCCGCCCACGGGCGGTGGCCCCACGCGCCCAGGATCAGGGCCCCGGCCAACGGCACTCCGAGCACCAACAGCGCCTCGGTCATTCGCGTTCCTTGAGCCGCTCCAGGTGATGGATGTCGAGACTGTCGAAGGTCTCGCGGATCTGGAAGAAGAAGATGCCGAAGATGAACGTGCCCACCAGCACGTCCAGCGCGATGCCCAGCTCCACCACCATCGGCATTCCGTAGGTGGCGCTGGTGGCGGCGAAGAACAGCCCGTTCTCCATCGCCAAGAAACCGATCACCTGGGCCACCGCCTTTCGGCGCGTGATCATCATCAGGAAGGAGATCAGCACGCTCGCCATGGCGATGCCGAGCGTGCCGCGCGTGATGGTGCCCGCGAGTTGCGAGATCGGCAGCGCCAGATTGAACGAGACGATCACCAGCACGATGCCGACCAGCATGATGGTCGGCACGTTGAACAAGGTCTCCACGTCCCAGCGCAGGTTCAGCCGGTCGATCAGGCGGTGCAGAATCCACGGCAGCAGCACCACCTTGAGCGCCAGGTTGAGCGCTACCGAGAAGTACAGGTGGCTCTGGCCGAGCGCTGCGGCGACCAGCAGCGTGTTCAGCGTCAGCACGGCGCCCTGCGCCGCGAACAGGTAAATCAAGCGCAGGATGCGCCGCTGCGAAAGCATGGCGAAGGCGATCAACAGCAGCAGCGCCGCCAGCAGGTTGATCAGCTGGGTGACGGTGTGCGCGCTCATTCCGTCCGCCTCGTGCCGCGCCCTGTGCCGCCGCCGATTGTCATGCTCCGCGGCTCACGCTTCCAGCAGGAAGTGGATCAGCATGCCGAGCACGGCGAGCATGAACGCCATGCCCAGGAACTCGGGCACGCGGAAGATGCGCATCTTGGCCGACACCGTCTCCAGCAGGGCCAAGCCGGCGCCCAGCAGCGCCAGCTTCGCGGCGAACCACAGGATCGCAGCGGGCATCATCCCCCAGTCGCCGGCCTGGGCGATGCCCCAGGGCAGGAACAGCGCGATGCCGATGGCGAAGTACACCATCAGCTTGAGCGCGTGCGCCCACTCCATCAG